>JAZRCV010000156.1:0-12261 GCA_045659925.1 Faecousia sp. | reverse complement strand
TCACCATGCAGATTGACACCGTTATCTACTTCCAGATAACCGACCCCAAGCTCTACACCTACGGTATTGAGCAGCCCATTCTGGCCATTGAGAACCTCTCCGCCACCACCCTGAGAAACATCATCGGTGATCTGGAACGTGACCAGTGCCATACCAGCCGTGACATTAGCAACTCCAAGATGCGCTCCATTCTGGATGATGCTACCGACCCCTGGGGCATCAAGGTCAACCGTGTTGAGCTGAAGAATATTCTGCCTCCCAAGGAAATCCAGAACGCCATGGAAAAGCAGATGAAGGCAGAGCGTGAACGCCGTGAAGCTATCCTGCGCGCCGAGGGTGAAAAGACCGCCGCTATTCTGGGGGCCGAGGGCGAAAAGCAGTCTGCCATCCTTCGTGCCGAAGGTGAAGCACAGGCCATTCTTGCCGTGCAGAAGGCGCTGGCCGACTCCATGAAGCTGCTGAATGAAACCGCACCCAATGATCAGGTCATCAAGCTCAAAGCACTGGAAGCCATGCAGAAGGTGGCTGACGGCAAGGCCACCAAGATCATCATCCCCTCTGAAATTCAGGGTCTGGCCGGTCTGGCCGCAGGACTTGTGGAAACCGCAAAGTCCGAATAAGCAAATACAATTTGACCAGGGGCATTTGCCCCTGGTTTTTTGTTATGATCTACTATCCTAACACGATATGGCTGTCGGCGAATTGCAATCATTTTCGAGCGTGCAATGCATGCCCTACCTTCACAGAAGGAAGTAGTACGCTGAATTCTGTATAATTGAATATAGAAAAGGGCGCTGCCTCGTGGAGGCAGCCCCCAAAGTGCTTATGGAGATTAGCCAAAGACAGCCAGCAGGAAGCCAGCAGCGATGGCGGAGCCGATAACGCCAGCCACATTGGGGCCCATGGCGTGCATCAGCAGGAAGTTGGAGGGATTCTCCTTCTGACCCACCATCTGGGATACACGGGCTGCCATAGGAACGGCAGAAACACCGGCAGAGCCAATGAGGGGGTTGACCTTGCGACCAGTGAGCTTGCACATGATGTTGCCGCCCAGCAGACCGCCAACGGTGGAAATACCGAATGCAACCAGACCAAGCACAACGATCTTGATGGTCTCGGTGCGCAGGAAGTTGGAAGCAACCATGGTAGCACCAACGGAGGTAGAGAGCATGATGGTGACAATGTTCATCAGCGCATTCTGTACGGTATCGGACAGACGGTCGGTGACGCCGCATTCGCGGAACAGGTTACCTAGCATCAGGCAGCCAACCAGCGGAGCGGTGGAGGGCAGGAGCAGGATGACGAAGATGGCAACTGCAATGGGGAAGATGATCTTTTCGGTCTTGGTGACATCGCGGGTCTGGACCATCTTGATTTTGCGGTCTTCCTTGGAAGTGAAGATCTTCATCAGAGGGGGCTGGATCATGGGGATCAGAGCCATGTAGGAATATGCTGCAATGGCGATTGCACCGAGAAGCTGGGGAGCCAGCTTATTGGTGAGGAAGATGGCGGTGGGGCCGTCAGCACCACCGATGATGCCGATGGAAGCAGCTTCGGGGCCAGTGAAGCCCATGAAGATGGCGCCAAAGAAGGCAACGAAAACGCCAAGCTGTGCAGCAGCGCCCAGCAGCAGGCTCTTGGGGTTGGAGATCAGGGGGCCAAAGTCGGTCATTGCACCAACGCCCATGAAGATCAGGGAGGGGTACAGACCTGCCTTAACGCCGATGTAGAAGATATCCAGAAGACCGGCATTGGACAGAACATGACCGTAGCTGTGGTAGTAGGGGCTTGCGCTGTCCAGGAAGTCAGTCCAAAGCTCGGGATGATACAGAGCGTTGGTAGCGTTCAGTTCAGCGGACAGTCCGGGGAAATAGCTGATGTTGGCCAGCAGGCAGCCGAAGGCAATGCCGACCAGCAGCAGGGGTTCAAACTTCTTAACGATGCCGAGGTACAGAAGAACGCAGGCGATCACAACCATGATCAGGTTCTTCCAACCACCGGCGGCGATAAAACCGCCAAAGCCGGATTCCTGGGCCAGCTTCAGGACAGTTTCGCCAATGTTGAAAGCAAGGATATTCATGTGTGCCCTCCTTATGCCAAAACGACAAGAGGAGTACCGGTGTCGACCGTAGCACCAACATTTACTGCGACCTGAGCAACAGAGCCATCACGGGGAGCGCAGATTTCGTTTTCCATCTTCATGGCTTCCAGAATCACCAGAACATCGCCTGCCTTGACAGCAGCGCCCTGAGAAACATTGACCTTGAGGATGTTGCCGGGCATGGGAGCAGCAACAACTTCACCGGCAGCGATGTTCACTGCAGCGGGAGCAGCAGCGGCAGCAGGTGCAGCGGCGGGAGCAGCAGCAACCGGAGCCGGAGCGGCAGCGGGAGCGGGTGCATAGGCTTCATATTCGTCCACCAGCATTGCCTTGCCGGCTTCCACTTCTACTTCATAGGTTCTACCCTTGAGTGTTACCTTATATTTCATCTTACTTTACCTCCCGAATGGACTTGAAGCGCAGCTCGTTGAGCGGCTTCTTCAGCTTATGAGCAACAATGGCCATGATCATTGCGGCGTCCTTCTCATTGACGTCGTGCAGCTTGATCTCGCCGGCAGTGCCGGGAGCGGGCTTGCCAGGAGCGGCAGCGGCAGCTTCCTGGGTGGCAGCTGTCTTGGCAGCGGCCTTCTTCTTGGCCTGAGAGGCCACCATGATCTTGCCCATGACCATAACAACACACATGAGCAGAATCAAGCCGAAGAAAACGACTGCATAGCCTACCAGTGCGATCAGACCAGCTTCGCCGATTCCGAGGTCAACCATGGCTTGGTTCACTAAGAATAACATTTTGCGTCCTCCTTATGCTTCTTCGATGGAGTAAACGGCAATGTTCTCTTCCTTGGCCTTACGCTTTTCCAGGAACTCTCTGGCCTGCTTGGGGAAGCAGATGTAGCTCATGATATCCTCTTCGGAACGAGCCAGATCGCCCAGATCCTTCTTTGCCTCGGCGAAGTCAACGCCGGTGCGCTTGCTGTCTTCGATACGGCAGTCGATGGGCTTGCCGCCTGCGCCCAGAACCTTATCCTGCAGTTCCTTGCTGACGGGAGCGGGAGCGATACCGTATTCGCCCTTGAAGTAGTTCTTAACTTCGTTGGAGATCTGCTTGTAGCGTTCGCCCAGCAGAACGTTGGTAACGGCCTGGTTGCCGACCATCTGGCTCAGCGGGGTGACCAGCGGGGGATAACCCAGATCCTTGCGGACATTGGGGATTTCGGCCAGAGCGGCGTCGAACTTGTCCATGGACTTCATGTCGGTCAGGTTAGCGATCATGTTGGAGAGCATGCCGCCGGGAACCTTGTAAACCAGAGCCTGAGCGTCGGTAGCCATGCTCTTGGGGTTGAGGGTGCCGTTGTCAATGTACTTCTGCTTGATGGGCTTGAAGTAATCGTTGACCTTGTTGATTGCATCTTCCTTCAGGCCGCTCTCGATGCCATACTGCTGCAGAGCATAGAACAGGGTCTCGGTGGCGGGCTGGGAGGTACCATTGGAGAAGCAGGAGGTAGCGCAGTCAACTACGTCTACACCGGCGTCAATGGCCTTGGTGATGGTCATGTAAGCCATACCAGTGGTGCAGTGGGTGTGCAGGATGATGGGCATATCGCCAACAGCGGACTTGATGCCACGGATGAGGTTTTCTGCCTCATAGGGGCTCATGGTGCCGGCCATATCCTTCAGGCAGATGGTCTCAAAGCCCATGGCCTTGAGCTTCTTGCACATTTCGATGTACTTTTCCACGGTGTGCACGGGGCTCTGGGTGTAGGAGATGCAGCCGGGTGCCATAACGTGGGGCTTATACTTCTTGGAATAGGTCTTGACAGCCTTCAGAGCGGTTTCCAGGTTGCGGAAATCGTTCAGAGCGTCGAAAATACGGATGATGTCGATGCCGTTCTTGATGGACAGCTCAACAAACTTCTCTACCACGTCATCGTGATAGTGCTTGTAGCCCAGCAGGTTCTGGCCGCGCAGCAGCATCTGCAGGCGGGTGTTGGGCATGTGCTTCTTGATGTTGCGGAGTCTTTCCCAGGGATCCTCGCCCAGATAACGCAGGCAGGAATCGAAGGTTGCGCCGCCCCAGCATTCCACAGAATAGTAACCGGCCTTATCCATAGTGGACAGAATGTCCTCATAGTCGGCGTAAGGCAGGCGGGTTGCCATCAGGGACTGGTTGGCGTCACGCAGAACAGTTTCCGTGATTTGCACTTTTCTTGCCATATTATACTTCCTCCATTACGAGTCCACGCTGTCGGACTCAGATTTTCAATCTTATCCGGCAAAGCCGGACGCGGGGTTTAACTTCCATCGAAAGCATCCGGAAGGACTGCGGACGATGGTACGGATGATGCCGGGTTTCTTCCCACAAAAGCGCGGGAGAGATGCATTATGTTGCGTGCTGTGAAGAATGCTGATTCGTAATGTATTTTACTGGGATTCTGGTCAAACCGGGGGAACACCCGACAAAAAATTCACGCCATTCGACTAAAATCCAATTCTCACCACATACAATATAGCATACGATTTCCTAAATTTCCATAGGAAAATCTCTCCCTTCCCATCTTCTTTTTCATAAAAATATGGTAATAATTGATACCTTTGGAGCGAATAGAGCAAAATTCTGCCCTTTTTTCTCCTTTGTACCAGTTTTTGTAGAATTTTCCTATATTTTGTGATCGCTTTTTGTATACTACGCAAAATTTGCCATTTTGCCGCAAGACTTGATTTTTTCTCCCTGATATTGTAATATGCATACATAGAATATCAAAGGAGGTCGGGATGATGAATCGATGCGAACGCCGCTATGGCAGAATGTATCTGCTGCCGCTGCTGCTGGCGCTGACAGGTCTGGCACTGCTTGTTCTGGAATGGGTGCTTTGTCTGGAAGGGTTCGGCAACTTTGAAGAACTCCGACTGGCCATGGGGCACAATATTCTCAGTCTGCTCTATCCCATTGTTTTGATGTTCCTGTTCATATTCCGCATCCCGCCCAAGACTGCCCGGATCTTTTCTATTGTCTCTCTGGGGCTGTCGCTGGTGCAGTTCATACTTATCATTATCTGCATGAACAAGGTTCCCAGTGCATTTTTCCACTGGATCCCCGGTCATTTGTTCCTGGCTCATGTTCGGGCGCTGCAGCTCGTCCGCAATGCACAGAATGTTCTGCTCACCTGCGCCGATGCCTGCTTTGTTATCAGTAACCTCAGTGCGGTATTCACCTGCCTGATGTATGCCTATGTAAAGACCCGTTCGGATTGCCGCAATGCAGAATTCGACCGCAAACATGCCTATCTTGCCCAGGGCATCGAAATAAAGCCCGCCCGTAAGTTCAAAAAGTCGGCCCTCCCTCCTGAGCAGGAAGCCACCCGCATCGTTTCTGTTCCCCAGGAACTTCTGGAGGAAACCGAAGCAGAGCATTGACAAATGCCCCTGCGTATGATAGAATCAGCACAACTTCATAAGGTCAAACGCAATGAAGGGAGAGAGTAACTCCGGTGCAGGCATTCAGAGAAGAGGCGGTTGCTGCAAGCCTCCATGTCGGTCGGTGTGAAGCAGTCCCTGAGCGGCAAAGCCGAAACGGATTTATCATTAGTAGGTTTTGACGGTGTTGTCCCCCGTTAGAAAGGATGCCGGTATGCTGGTACCGGGACGAGTGCGGGCTTTGCCCGAATTCAGGTGGTAACACGGATATTTTTTTCGCCCTGAGCTTTTGCTCAGGGCGTTTTCGTTTTTTTGCATCCGCTGCGCTCGTCGTGCGTATCATGTTAACATTGCACGTATCAACGCAAAACAAAAGGAGGGTATCCCATGGAAAAGAAATTCTACGAACAGTCTACAAAATTAAATGGCGTCTGCTATGATATCCGCGGCCCTGTCATGGATGAAGCAGAGCGTATGGAAGCCCTTGGCAGCAAAATTCTCAAGCTCAACATCGGCAACCCCGCCCCCTTCGGCTTCAGCGCCCCGGATGAAGTGGTGCTGGACCTCATTTATAACCTCCGCTCCTGTGAGGGCTATTCCGATTCCCGCGGCCTGTTCTCCGCAAGAAAGGCCATCATGCAGTACTGCCAGCTCAAGGGCATTCCCAATGTCCGCATGGAGGACATCTTCACCGGCAACGGCGTCAGCGAGCTGATCATGATGTCCATGCAGGCGCTTCTGAACACCGGCGATGAAATTCTGGTGCCCGCACCAGACTACCCCCTGTGGACCGCTGCCATTTCTCTGTCCGGCGGCACCCCTGTCCACTATCTGTGCGACGAGCAGTCCGACTGGTATCCCGATCTTGATGATATGAGAAGCAAGATCACCCCCAAAACCAAGGGTATCGTTGTCATCAATCCCAACAATCCCACCGGTACCCTGTATCCCAAGGAAATCCTGCAGGGAATCGTAGACATGGCAAGAGAGCATGATCTGATCCTCTTTGCCGACGAGATCTATGACCGTCTGGTCATGGATGGCAAGACCCACATTGCCCTTGCCTCCCTTGCTCCCGACCTTCTGACCCTTTGCTTCAATGGTCTGTCCAAGTCCCACCGGGTGGCAGGCTTCCGCAGCGGTTGGGTGTGCCTTGCAGGCAATAAAACCCGTGCCAAGGGCTTCATTGACGGCCTGAATCTTCTGGCAAAAATGCGTCTTTGCTCCAATGTCCCTGCCCAGAGCATCATCCAGACCTCTCTGGGTGGCTATCAGTCCTCGGATGAACTGCTGCTTCCCGGCGGCCGCATCTACGAGCAGCGTGAATTCATCTACAAAGCCCTTTGCGACATTCCCGGCATCAGCGTTGTCAAGCCCTCGGCAGCCTTCTATATCTTCCCCAAGGTGGACATGGCAAAGTTCAACATCCACAGTGACGAACTCATGGCCCTGGATCTGCTGAAAAAGGAAAAGATTCTCGTCACCTGCGGCACCGGCTTCAACTGGCCGGAGCACGATCATTTCCGCATTGTATTCCTGCCGAATCTGGATACCCTGAGTTCTGCTGCCCAGAGAATTGCCCGCTTCTTCAGCACCTATCGGCAGGTATAAGCCTTGTAATTTCCGATTCAGGGCAGTAAAATAAGGATAGAACGCATATGGGAGGCTCAATGTATGCAGGAGCTTAGCAATTATGAAAAGCGGGGCTATCTGCACGGCGATTTTCGCCTGTTTCATTTGAAAGATAGCTCCATGGAGCACATTGACTGGCATTTTCACGATTTCCACAAGATGATCCTGTTTCTCTCCGGCCATGCATCCTACTGTGTGGAAGGCAAGCACTACAGCCTTTTGCCCGGTGACATTGTTCTGGTTCCCCAGGGCAGCATCCATCGCCCGGAAATTGAGGAGAGGCTCCCCTATGAGCGCATTGTGCTTTATCTCTCGCCGGAATATCTTCGCCGTTTGAGCACGACTGATTGCGATCTGCAGCAATGCTTCTATCAGGCACAAAAACAGTACCGCCATGTATTGCGGCCCACAGACCGCTTCGACACTTATGCCCGCCTGTTTGCTGCACTGGAACAGGCGGTCGGCGATCAGGAATTTGGCGCAGAGCTTTTGCGCCGCAGCATATTCTCTCAGCTTGTGATCGCAGTGAATCGGGACAGTATGCAGGGCAAGCTCCTGTATGTGGAGGCTGCGGGCTGCGATGAAAAAATCGTGGCAATTTTGCAGTATCTTAATGTGCACCTGGCCCAGCCCATCTCCATTGACGCACTGGCCCAGCAGTTCTATCTCAGCAAGTATCATATGATGCGCCGCTTTCGCAATGAAACCGGCTTTACCATCCACAACTATCTCACAGAAAAGCGGCTGCAGCTGGCAAAGCAGGAGCTGTCTGCCGGGCAGCCGGCACAAAATGTCTGCACCCACTGCGGTTTCCAGGATTATTCTGCCTTTTCCCGTGCATTCAAAAAGCGCTACGGCATCAGTCCCGGCGCAATCAAACGCAGCAGCACAGCAAATGGGACAACAACGTCTGATTAATCAGGAGGTATCTTTATGAAAAAGGTGTTACTCATCAATGGCAGTCCCCACAAAAATGGCAATACCGCCATTGCCCTGAATGAAATTGCCGCACAGCTCAAGCTGCGCGGCGTAGAATCTGAAGTTTATTGGGTGGGCACCGGAGCTGTCCACGGCTGTATCGCCTGCAACGGCTGCTCCAAGGCAGGCCGCTGCGTCGTAGCCGATGATGTAAATCAGGTGGCAGAAAAGCTCCGGGAGGCAGATGGCCTGATCGTTGGCTCCCCTGTGTACTACGCAGGCCCCACCGGTACCCTCTGCGCCTTCCTTGACCGGCTGTTCCGCTCTCACAGTGCGGAGTTCGACGGCAAACCCGCTGCATGCGCAGTGGTATGCCGCCGAGGTGGTGCCAGCGCGGCCTATGACCGGCTGAACAAGTATTTTGCCATCTGCAGCATGCCCATTGTGCCCAGTCAGTACTGGAACATCGTCCACGGCAGAACCCCTGGAGAGGCCTCCGGCGATGCCGAAGGCCTGCAGACCATGCGCACCCTGGCTGACAATATGGCCTGGATGCTGAACGCCCTGCCTGCCCCTCCGGCCAGGGAGCCGAGAATCCAGACTCACTTTATTCGCTAAATATTCCCACTGCAAGGTCACCGTCTTGTACGGTGACCTTTAGTGTTGCCCCGGGCAGGACTTCCCCAGCCACAATGCAGTGGGCAATGCGGGTCTGCACCGTTTGCTGCAGATACCGCTTGAGAGGTCTTGCACCGTACTGGGGATCATAGGCAGCGTCAATCACAAATTGCTTTGCTTCCTCCGTCAGGGTGCAGGAAAGCTGCTTTTCTCCCAGGCGGCGGTTCAGTGCTTCCATCTGAAGGTCAATGATGTGGGTCATATTCTCCCGGCTCAGGGGCTTATAGAATACGATCTCATCCAGGCGATTCAGGAATTCCGGACGGAAAGACCGGCGAAGCTGGGCTTCCACCATATTTCGCGCTTCTTTGGAGATATTCCCCTTCTCATTGATACCCTCTAAAAGATACTGGGAACCAAGATTGGAGGTAAGAATGATGATGGTATTCTTGAAATCCACCATCCGTCCCTGAGAATCCGTCACCCGGCCGTCATCCAGCACCTGCAAAAGCACATTGAATACATCCGGATGGGCCTTTTCCACCTCGTCAAACAAAATGACGCTGTAGGGTCTGCGGCGTACCGCCTCGGTGAGCTGTCCGCCCTCTTCGTAGCCAATATAGCCGGGAGGCGCACCGATCAGGCGGGAAACCGCATGCTTTTCCATATATTCCGACATATCAATGCGCACCATGTTCTTTTCATCGTCAAACAGGTTTTCCGCCAGTGCCTTTGCCAGTTCCGTCTTGCCCACACCCGTGGGACCAAGGAACAGGAACGAGCCGATGGGGCGGTTGGGATCCTGAATGCCGGCGCGGCTTCGCAAAATGGCCTCCGCCACACGCTTAACCGCTTCCTCCTGCCCGATGACCCGGCGGTGCAGGGCCTTGTCCAGATGCAGCACCTTTTCCCGCTCCCCTTCCATAAGCCGGGCAACCGGGATACCTGTCCACCGCTCCACAATGCGGGCAATTTCCTCTTCCGTTACCTTGTCCCGAAGGAGATTGGATTCCTTGACATTCTGGGCACGCTGTTCTTCCTGGGCTAACTGTTCTTCTGCCTCCGGCAGATCGCCATACTTGAGCTTTGCCGCCTTTGCCAGATCATAGGCTTCCTCCGCCCGCTCGATATCAGCGTGGATGATCTCAATCTGCTCCCGAAGCTGCTGCACCCGGGAAATGGCATTTTTCTCATTCTCCCATTGGGCTTTCATGGCGTTGAAGCTATCCCGGCTTTCTGCCAGCTCCTTCTGCAGCTCCTGCAGGCGGCTTTGAGACATGGGATCCTCCTCATTTTTCAGTGCCGCTTCCTCGATTTCCATCTGAATGATTCGGCGGGAAATCACATCCAGCTCCGTGGGCATGGAATCCATTTCGGTGCGGATCATAGCGCAGGCTTCATCGATGAGGTCGATGGCCTTATCGGGAAGGAAACGGTCGGTGATATAGCGGTGGGACAGGGTGGCCGCCGCAATGATGGCGGGATCTGTGATCTTCACCCCATGGAATACCGCATAGCGCTCCTCAAGACCGCGCAATATGGCAATGGTATCCTCCACGGTGGGTTCATTTACCAATACGGTCTGGAATCGCCGTTCCAGTGCAGGATCCTTCTCAATATACTGGCGGTATTCATCCAGGGTGGTGGCGCCGATACAGTGCAGCTCGCCCCTTGCCAGCATAGGCTTTAAGAGGTTGCCCGCATCCATGGAGCCTTCGGTCTTACCTGCGCCCACAATGGTATGCAGCTCGTCAATAAAGAGGATGATGCGGCCTTCTGACTTGCGGATTTCATCCAGCACCGCCTTCAATCGCTCTTCAAATTCCCCACGATACTTTGCCCCTGCAATGAGGGCGCCCATATCCAGAGAAAACACCGTCTTATCCTTGAGACTTCCCGGCACATCACCCTTGACAATGCGCTGGGCAAGACCCTCGGCAATGGCGGTTTTGCCAACACCCGGTTCGCCAATGAGCACCGGGTTATTTTTCGTCTTGCGGGACAAAATGCGGATCACATTGCGGATCTCATCATCTCTGCCGATGACCGGATCCATGGTCTTTTCCCTTGCCCGCTTCACAAGATCCGTGCCGAATTTTTCCAGTGCCTCATAGGTGTCCTCCGGGTTGTCATTGGTGACCCGCTGGGCTCCCCGAATGCCCTGCAATGCCTGCAGCACTCCTTCCTCCCCAATACGGTAGGTATCAAAAAGCTGCTTCAGGGTGGGATCGGCGCAGGAAATCAGACCAAGGAACAGATGCTCCACGGAAACAAATTCATCGCCCATGCGATCTGCGGACGCCTCTGCCTCCTGAATGGCATTGTCCACACCGCGGGCAATGTAATACTTTCCCGCCTCACGACCGGAACCGATGACGGCAGGCAGCCTACTGATCTGCTGCGCCACCGCTGCCTCCAGACTTTCCGGGGTCAATCCCATGCGTTTGAGAAGCTGGGGGATCAGACCGCTTCTGCTCTGCAGCAGGGCTGCAAGAAGATGCAGCTGCTCGATCTGCTGATTATTGCGGGAAAGGGCCAGCTCCTGTGCGTTCTGGATGGCTTCCAAAGATTTTTGTGTATACTTTTGCGGATTCATAGCCTCTACTCCTTTCTAAAGGACTGCTTATTGCTGTTTTAGCACTCTCTTGCTCGGAGTGCTAACTCTTTGTCCTTATGATACTTCCCATCCAAACAAATGTCAATACTGTTCAAAAAAAGTTATCATTTAATATTTCCGTAATATCTTTCCTCTTTTTTTCTTAATAATTCCAAAGTATTATGTAACCATAAAGCAGCAACAAGCAATTAAATCAATTTTTCATTTTCCCCTCTCTCTTATATCGAAGAATTCGCCGACAAGCTGGTCACTTGCCGGCGATTCTTCTGCATATTGACAAAAATCCGCCGCAGATGGTTTCTCATCTGCGGCGGATAATATTTTTTCTATGGGTGCCAGCGATCTTACTGACAAATGATGGTGCCGGTTTCGCCAGCGATGCCGTCTCTTGCGCGGCTCAAAAGGGTAATGAGGGCGCTGCGGCCGGGTTTGGATTCGGCGAAGGCGATGGCGGCCTCCACCTTCGGCAGCATGGAGCCGGGGGCAAACTGCCCCTGTGTGATATATTCCCGCGCCTCATCCGGGGTAATGTGGGAAAGGGCCTGCTGATCCGGCTTGCCAAAATTGATGCATACCTTTTCCACTGCGGTGAGGATGATGAGCATATCCGCATCCAGCTGCTCTGCCATCCGCTCGGAGGCAAAGTCCTTATCAATGACGGCGCTGACTCCCTTGAGGTGATACTGATCCTCCCAGATCACAGGAATTCCGCCGCCACCTGCTGCAATGACCGCATGGCGACCGTCAAGCAAAGCCTGAATGGTGTCGATCTCGATGATCTCCAGAGGTTTAGGAGATGCCACCACCTGACGCCAGCCTCTGCCCGCATCCTCCATGACATGGATGCCAAGTTTGCGGGACAGCTCCTTTGCTTCCTCCTCGGTCATAAAGGGGCCGATGGGCTTGGAGGGGTGCTGGAAAGCAGGATCCTTCGGATCCACACTCACCTGGGTCAGCACTGTGGCGGTGTGGACATCCACCCCGCGGCGATCCAGTTCTTCCC
>JAZRCV010000155.1:0-1741 GCA_045659925.1 Faecousia sp. | reverse complement strand
GCGACACTTCGGTTGTGAATTTCCAGCCGATGAATATCAATTTCAGCATCATATCCCCCCTGGATCGTCGGATCCGGGGAAAGAAAGAGAAGAATCTTGCCATTTCCACCCGAGCACTTGAACGGCTGGAACAGATTCTTGGGCGTTCTGAACCGGAAAAGGAGGACACATGAGAATCATTATCGATGCACAGGGCGGCGATAACGCCCCCAGAGAGATCGTCAAAGGTGCGATTCAGGCAGCGGAAGCCTACAAGGTAGACATTACTCTGGTAGGCCGCGGCAATGAGATTTTAGAGGCCATGCGTGAGATCGGTGCGGACACCCTGCCCGCCGGCGTGGAGATTTTTAATGCCGACGATGTGGTGGACATGCACGATGAAGCCACCGATGTGGTACACAGCCACAGAAATTCCTCCCTCGTTCAGGGCCTCAAGCTGCTGGCAGACGGCAATGGCGATGCTTTCATTTCCGCAGGCTCCACCGGTGCTCTCCTCACAGCAGCCACCCTTCTGGTGCGCCGTATCCGGGGCATCCGCAGAGCGGCCTTTGGCCCCACCGTCCCCACCAAGGCAGGACAGTGCATGATCATCGACTGTGGTGCCAATGCGGAGTGCACCCCGGAATTCATGCTGCAGTTCGGCTGCATGGGCTCCTTCTGCGCCCGCAAGACCCTGGGCATTGAAAATCCCAGAGTGGGCCTTCTCAACATCGGCTCAGAGGACACCAAGGGTACGCCCATGCACAAAGAGGCCTATGCCCTCCTCAAGCAGGCAGGCGACAACGGCATCATCAATTTTGTCGGCAATGTGGAAGCAAGAGATGTGCCCATGGGCGCGGTGGATGTGGTGGTGTGCGACGGTTTTTCCGGCAATGTGCTGCTCAAGAGCATCGAGGGTACGGCCCAGTTCATGGCCTCTCAGCTCAAGAAGATGTTTGGCGGCAGTTTTAGCGGCAAGATCGGCTATCTCTTCTGCCGCAAGGGCGTAAAGAACTTTAAGAAGCTGATGGATTACCGCGAAGTGGGCGGCACTCTGCTGCTGGGCATTTCCAAGCCCGTCATCAAGGCCCACGGCTCTTCCGATGCCCTGGCCATCCGCAGTGCGGTGCGTCAGGCCAAACAGGCGGTGGAATCCGGCATTGCGGATGAAATCCGCGCCAACATTTCCTCCATGAAAGTTCCGAAGGAGTAAGCACCATGTACGAACAACTTCAGGCGGCACTGCATTATCAATTCAAGGATCCCTCCCTTCTGCGCAATGCCCTGACCCACAGCTCTTATGCCAACGAAAACCGCAATCTCAAGCTGCCCTGCAATGAGCGGCTGGAGTTTTTGGGGGATTCTGTGCTGGGCTTTGCAGTGGCAGATTACTTATACCGCACCTTCCCCGACCGTCCGGAGGGTGAAATGACCCGCATGCGGGCGGATATGGTGTGCGAAGCCACCCTTGCCGCAGCAGCCGAAGTTATCGGCATCGGCAATGAGCTGCTTCTGGGCCACGGTGAGGCGCAAAACGGAGGACGCCGCCGGGCCTCCATTCTGGCCGATGCCATGGAATCTGTCATCGCCGCAGCCTACCTTGACGGCGGTTTTGACGCGGCCCACGGCATCATCGAACGCTTCATTCTTTGCAGTGTGCCGAAGCAGCAGCTTCGGAATGTGGACTATAAGACCATGCTGCAGGAGCTGGTGCAGCAGAAAAAGGATCAGGTGCTGTCCTATCACCTCATCGGGGAGAGCG
>JAZRCV010000154.1:0-16022 GCA_045659925.1 Faecousia sp. | reverse complement strand
ACGGCGCCAATGTTCTGGTGTCCGGCAGCACCTATTTTAAATCCGAAGACCCCGCCGCCTATTGCCGCGCCCTCCGGGGAGAATAACTCAAAATATCACAAAAGCCCGCGCAGAGAGCCATCTGCGCGGGCTTTCATGTTATTTCGCTTCTTTTTTGGGGGCGCGGCCGTAGCATTCGGTCATTTTCCGGATGCGGGCGCACAGGTCCGGGGTGAGGGCATCGGGCAGCATACGCCAGCGCCAGTTCTGGCCGTTGACGCGGCCCGGTTCATTCATGCGGGCGGTGCCGGGCAGGGCGAGATAGTCCTGCATCTGGGCGATGAACAATTCTGCCACGCTGCTCATGCCGCCCCGGATGACGCCCCAATGGATGCCCTCTTCTTCTGTCAGGGCAAGATAGCGGTCGGCGAATTCCCGGCATTCGTCGGGAAGTTCCTCATACCACTGCATCAGGGTGGCGTTATCGTGGGTGCCGGTATAGCAGACGCAGTTGCTGTCATAGCTGTGGGGCAGGTAATCGCTGGGTTCTCTGGGGTCGAAGGCAAATTCCAGCACCTTCATGCCGGGGAAGCCGGAGCCTTTGCGCAGGGCGATGACTTCCGGGGTCAGGAAGCCAAGATCCTCCGCAATGAAGGAAAGGCCCTTGAGTTCTTCCCGCAGGATCTGCACAAATTCGGTGCCGGGACCGGGCATCCATTTGCCGGTGCGGGCGGTGGGATCGCCGTAGGGCACGGCCCAGTAGCTTTCAAAGCCGCGGAAATGGTCGATGCGCACCACATCATACATTCTGGCGGCAGAGCGCAGGCGGCGCAGCCACCAGCGGTAGCCATCTTCCTTCATGGCCTGCCAGTTGTACAGGGGGTTGCCCCAAAGCTGGCCATCTTCATTAAAATCATCCGGCGGGCAGCCCGCCACGGCGGTGGGGATGCGTTCTGCATCCAGCTGCAGAAGAGAGCTGTTGGCCCAGGCATCTGCCGAATCATGGGGGACATAGATGGGCACATCGCCAATGAGGCGGATGCCCTTGCTCTGGCAATAGTCCCGCAGCTGATTCCACTGATGATAGAACACATACTGGAGGAAATGATGGAAGCCGATCTCATAGGCAAGCTCTTCCGCCTTTTCCTTGAGAGCTTCTTCCTCATGCAGGCGCAGGGGCAGCTCCCAGGTGGACCAGACCGCGCCATCATAGGCATCCTTCAGGGCCATGAACAGGGCGTACTCCTGCAGCCAGCTCTTTTCATTTTCCACAAAGCTCTGGAAATCCGGCTTGGGGTTAAGAAGAAAGCGGGCATAGGCTTTACGCAGCACTGCAATCCGCTGCTGGTACATGAGGTTGAAATCCACCCGCTCCAGGGAATCTCCCCAGGAATACGCCTCCACTTCATCCCGCTCGAGCCAGCCTTCTTCCATCAGGCACTCCAAATCGATCAGATAGTGATTCCCCGCAAAGGTGGAAAAGGCCTGATAGGGGGAGTCGCCGTAACCCGTGGGGTTCATGGGCAGGATCTGCCAATAGCTCTGCTTCGCTTCACTGAGGAAGTCTACAAAACGATAGGCCTCTTTGCCGAGGGTGCCGATGCCATAGGGGGACGGCAGGGATGAAATGTGCAATAAAATTCCGCTGGCTCTCATGATCTGTGTCTCTTTCCCGGGACGCGGTTTTTTCTTCGTCTCGTGGGACTATTATTCCAGAAAAACGCCTCTGCGTCAAGGGAAAATTCGATTATCCAAAGCAGACGCTGTCGATCAGCCGCTTTGTGAGATCCCAAAGACTCAGCCGCTCCACCGTCTCCGGGGCCACCAGAGGAATGGAGGACAGCACCTCTTCTCCGCCGTAGATCCGCAATGTCCCAAGCTGCTGCCCTGCTTCCACCGGGGCAGTCACCTCCGGCAAAAGCTCCACCTCCTGCCGGACATTGGCCCGCATGGCCTTGTCCACCAGTACGGGGGCAGAATCCTCCACCACCGGGGAAAGGGAATCCTTTTCTCCCAGCCGGACGGGAACCGGCTCCGGGGTAAACTCCGGCTGCACCAAGGCATAATTGGCAAAGCCGTAATCCAAAAGCGCCTTGGCAGAGGAAAAACGCCCGGCAGAGCTCTCGCAGTGCATCACCACCGCGATCAGCTCCATTCCGTCCCGCATGGCGGAGGCACTCAGGCAGTAGCCCGCTCCGCTGGTGAAGCCGGTTTTGAGGCCGGTGGTGCCATCGTAAAAGCGCACCAGCTTATTGGTGTTGGAAAGGCCAAACTGACCGCCCCGCACCGTGTCCATCCAGATGGTGGTGTAATTGCGGATGGCATCGTGGGACAAAAGGGCACGGGACATCAGGGCAATGTCGTAGGCGGAGGTCAGATGCTCTGACGCGTCGGGATCATCATCCAGCCCTGTGCAGTTGACAAAATGGGTATCCGCCATGCCCAACTCCTGCGCCCTTGCGTTCATCATATCCACAAAGGCCCCTTCGCTGCCTGCCACATGCTCTGCCAGAGCGGTGGCACAGTCATTGGCGGAGGACACCACCACGGATTTTAGCATCTCATCCATGCTCATCTGCTCCCCCGGCTCCAGATACACCTGACTGCCCCCCTTGGCAGCGGCGGTATCGGAAGCAGTGACCATATCGTTCCATGTGATCTTGCCGTTGTCCAGTGCTTCCATCACCAACAGCAGGGTCATCACCTTGGTGACACTGGCGGGGGCCAATCGCTCGTGGGCATTTTGCTCATAGAGCACCGTGCCCGTGGCGGCATCCATCAAAATGGCCGAGGGTGCCTCCAGCTCCAGCTCTGCCGCCTGCACCGGCAGCAGAAGCAAAAGGCTTAGGGAAATACATAAGAATATGCCGATCAGTTTCCTGCACATCATGAAGATTCCTCCGTTTGTAATATTTGTAATACAAGCTATGCGCAGCGCTGTGGGCATATACCCCACGGAAAGTTTACATTTCCTTCATGTTTCGCTCTGTCTTTTTTCTTCCCCTTGTGTTATAATGGTTAAAATGCCGATTTTCGGCTCAATCGATCTTCCCCGCGCCCAATCTGCGCGGTTATCTTTGAAAGGAACTGACACTATGGGACTGATGCAAAAGCTTTTTGGTACACGCTCTGAGCGTGAGGTAAAGCGGCTGGATGCCACGGTCAAAAAGATCGAAGCTCTGGAAGGCGAATTCGCCGCCCTTTCCAACGAAGCCCTCCGGGCGAAAACCGAGGAATTCCGCAGCCGCTATCAGGCGGGCGAAACTCTGGATGACCTGCTGCCCGAAGCCTTTGCCGCTGTGCGGGAGGCCGCATGGCGTGTGCTGGGCATGAAGCCCTACCGGGTGCAGCTCATCGGCGGCATCGTGCTGCATCAGGGCCGCATCGCGGAAATGAAGACCGGTGAAGGCAAGACCCTGGTAGCCATTGCCCCCGCTTACCTCAACGCCATCTCCGGTAAGGGCGTCCACATCGTGACGGTAAACGATTATCTTGCCCGCCGTGACTCGGAATGGATGGGAAAAGTATACCGCTTCATGGGATTGACGGTAGGTCTGATCATCCACGGCCTCAATCCGGAGGAACGCAGAGCCTCCTACAACGCAGACATCACCTACGGCACCAACAACGAGCTGGGCTTTGACTACCTGCGTGACAATATGGCCATCTACAGCCATGAGCGGGTACAGCGGGGCCACAACTTCGTCATCGTGGACGAAGTGGACTCCATCCTCATCGACGAGGCCAGAACCCCCCTGATCATCTCCGGCCGGGGCGAAGCCTCCACCAAGCTGTATGAAATGACGGACTTCCTTGTGAGCCGCATGAAGAAGATCGTGTTCGCCTCCACCAACGAAAAGGAAGCCCAGGATGATTACGACTGCGATTACATCGTGGACGAAAAGGCCCGCTCCGTTTCCCTCACCGCCCGGGGCATTGCCAAGGCGGAGGAATTCTTCCAGCTTGAAAATCTGGGCGATGCGGAAAATGCTACCATTGCGCACCACATCAATCAAGCCATGAAGGCCCGGGGTCTCATGAAGCGGGACATTGACTATGTGGTGAAGGATGACGAAGTCATCATCGTTGACGAATTTACCGGCCGTCTGATGTATGGCCGCCGCTATAACGAGGGCCTGCACCAGGCCATCGAGGCCAAGGAAGGCCTGGAGGTAGCCCATGAGAGCAAGACCCTTGCCACCATCACCTTCCAGAACTTCTTCCGCCTGTACACCAAGCCCTCCGGCATGACCGGTACTGCCCTGACAGAAGAGGAAGAATTCTCCGGCATTTACGCCATCGATGTGGTGGAGATCCCCACCAATCGTCCGGTGGTTCGTATCGACAACCCGGATGTGGTCTACCGCACTGAGGCTGCCAAATTCCGCGCCGTCATCCAACAGATCATCGAGTGCCACCAGAAGGGTCAGCCCGTACTGGTGGGCACCATTTCCATTGAAAAATCCGAAATGCTCTCCAAGCTTCTGTCCCGCCATGGCGTGCCCCACACGGTGCTGAACGCCAAGCACCATGAGAAGGAAGCAGAAATCGTTGCCCAGGCAGGCCGATTCGGTGCCGTCACCATCGCCACCAACATGGCAGGCCGAGGCACCGACATTGTGCTGGGCGGCAACCCGGAGCAGATGGCCCTGAATGAGCTGCGCAAGCGGGAGGATATGACGGAAGAGCTGCTGGCAGAGGCCAACTCCTACGCCGACACCACCGATCCCGACATTCTTGCAGTTCGCCGGGACTTTGAAGAAGCCCACCGGGCTTATAAGGAAAAAACCTCCGCAGAATCCCAGCGGGTACGGGAGGCTGGCGGCCTGTTCATCATTGGTACTGAGCGCCATGAATCCCGACGCATCGACAATCAGCTCCGCGGCCGTTCCGGCCGACAGGGCGACCCGGGCGAAACCCGCTTCTACCTGTCCATGGAGGACGATGTCATGCGCCTGTTCGGCAGCGAACGCATGATGGCCATGATGGACACCCTGAAGATCGACGAAGATACCCCCATCGACGCCAGAATCCTCTCCGGCGCCATTGAAAACGCCCAGAAGAATGTGGAAAGCCGCAACTACCACTCCAGAAAGTCCGTGCTGGAATATGACGATGTCATGAACACCCAGCGTAAGATCATCTATGACCAGCGCCGTCAGGTGCTGGAGGGCGAGGATGTCAGCGGCACCATCGAGAATATGTTCCACTATGTGGTGGAAAGCCGCATCGCAGACTCCTTCGGCCATGTGGACTATCTGGCCGACCGGGCACAGCTTGACGAACTGCTGCAGCAGTTTGAGGGCGTGTATATGCCCAAGGATGCGGTCTGTGTATCGGATGCAGAGCTTGCGGGCATCAGCCGTCAGGAGCTGGAAACCCAGATCATGGACGCAGTGCAGGCAGCCTACCGCGCCAAGGAAGCGGAATACGGCGAAAAGCTCATGCGGGAAGCCGAACGGGTGATCCTGCTTCGTGTTGTAGACGAATACTGGATGGATCACATCGACGCCATGACCGACCTTCGTCAGGGCATCGGCCTGCGGGCTTACGGCCAGCACAACCCGGTGGATATGTATAAGAAGGAAGGCTTCGACATGTTTGAGGGCATGACCAACGCCATCCGTGAGGAAACCGTCCGCCGTCTGTGCCTCTTCCAGATCCGCAAGGATGAGGAAATCCAGCGCAAGAAGGTGGCCGTCATCACCTCCGAAGGGGGCGCTTCCGACAAGACCATAAAGCGTCAGCCCGTCCGTAAGACCAAGATCGGCCCCAACGACCCCTGCCCCTGCGGCAGCGGCAAGAAGTACAAGAAGTGCTGCCGGGATAAGGATCAGGCTCCCACGACTTGATGCCGCATCGCAGCAAATTCGAGCAATTTAAGAAGGAAGCTTCTATGAGTTTTGAAATCTGCCGTCATGGCACATTGGAATATCTGCAGACCGAAGGCCTTTCCGGCACCGCCCACTGCTTCACCACCCGCTATGGCGGCGTCTCCACCGGGGTTCTGTCCAGCCTGAATCTTGGCATCCACCGGGGAGACGATCCCGAGAATGTGCTGGAGAATTACCGCATTCTGGGAGAACAGGTGGGGTTTGCGCCGGAGGATCTGGTGTTCACCCACCAGACCCACACGGATATCATCCGCCGGGTGGACGAAAGTGCCCGGGGTGAGGGTCTGTTCCGCCCGGTTCCCGGTGACTATGACGGCCTTATCACGAATAGACCCGGTGTGGCGCTGATCGTATTCTCCGCCGACTGCACCCCCATTTTGCTGTTTGACCCGGTGAAGCGGGTCATCGCCGCGGTACACGCCGGCTGGCGGGGCACCGCCGCAGGCATCGCCGCCAAGGCGGCTGAACAAATACAGACCCACTACGGCTGCCGCCCAGAGGACATCCGGGCCGCCATTGGCCCCTGCATCGGCCCCTGCTGCTTTGAGACCCACGCCGATGTGCCCAACGCCATGCGAGAGGCTCTGGGAGAAAAGGTGGAAATTGCCATCCGTCCCCAGGGTGATAAATATTATGTAAACCTCAAAGAAATCAACCGGATCTGGCTCAACCAATGCGGCGTCACGAAGGTGGAGATCAGCCCGGATTGTACCCATTGTCAGCCGGAGCGCTTCTGGTCCCACCGGATCACCGGGAATGCAAGGGGCTCTCAGGCCGCCATCATCATGCTGCCAAAGGAAGGGAGGGAACCGCTGTGATGAAACGCGCCATCGCATTTTTGCTGAGTGCGGCACTTTTGCTGCTGTCCGGCTGCGGCAACACCAAGGTTCCGGCACCCGACCCTCTGGAGGAATCCGGGGATATCATTTCCGATGCAGTGGAAATCAAGCAGGATGAGGCAGTGACCAACTTTGGTCTGGCCTATCAATCCCAGTTTGGCCTCAACCCCTATGAATGCACCAATCTGACCAACCGCACCATTCTGTCTTTGATGTATGAAAGCCTGTTCACCGTCACCTCCAACTTTGAGGTGGAGCCGGTGCTGTGCGATTATTATGACGTTTCCGACAATCTGGCGGAATACACCATCCACCTGATGCCCGGGGTGCAGTTTGCCGACGGCACCCCGCTGAGCGCCTCAGATGTGGCTGCCTCCTATCGGGCCGCCATGGATTCCGATGTGTACGGCAGAAGGTTCTATGCCATCAGCAGTGTGGAGGCGCTGGATTCGGAAACAGTGCTGTTTAAAACCCGCATTCCCTACGAAAATCTGACCCTGCTGCTGGACATTCCCATCGTCAGCGCCGACAGCGTAGACAGCGACACCCCCATGGGCACCGGCCCCTACCGCCTGGTTGCAGAGCGTTACACCAACACACTGGTTCGCAACGGCTACTGGTGGCAGGAGAGCACGGATGCCGCGGTTTCCGTCACCAGCATCCGCCTGGTTCCCACGGAATCTCCCACGGATGTACGGGACGACTTTGAGTACGGCGTCACCGGCGTGGTGTGCACCGACCCCAACTCTGCCGCCTATGTGGACTACCACTGCGACTATGAGCTTTGGAACTGCTCCACCACCATTATGGATTACATTGGATTCAATGTAAAATCCGGCCTGTTCTGCCTGACTGATCTGAGAAAAGCCTTCACCAACATCATCAACCGGGAAGCCATTGCCACCGAGATCTACCACGGCTACGCAGAAGCTGCCGTGCTGCCCGCCTCCCCATTGTCCAATTTCTATGACCATACCCTGGCAGAGCAGTACGACTACAACCCGGATAAATTCTCCCTGGGTGTGGCAGCCACCGCCGCCAGAGGCTCCAGTGCCACCTTCCTGGTGTGCAACTCCGATCCTTCCCGGGTAGCTGCGGCGGAATACATCGCCGCAGAAGCAGAAAAATACGGCATTGAGCTGGTGGTAGATGCGGTAAACGAACGCACCTTCCTCAACCGGCTTTACAACGGCAACTTTGACCTCTATTTTGCCGAAGCCCGGCTCTCCCCCACCTTCGATCTGTCCCCCTTCTTCAACGGCGGTGCCCTGTGCTACGGCGGCCTTTACTCCGGCGACTTTACGGACCTGTGCTATGACGCACTGGAGAATTCCGGCAACTACTACAACCTGCATTCCACCATTATGACCTATGGCATGATCTGCCCGGTGCTGTTCAAGAGCTATGCAGTGTATGCCACCCGCGGCACCATCACCAATATGTACCCCGCCATCGATAATGTATTCCACACCTCCAGCGGCCGCACCCTGTCCGACGCCATTCTGGCTGCCCCTGTGGAAGACGCGGAACCGACCGAGGAGGACGGCGAGGCACTCCCCGAAGAAACTAATCCCGAAGAACCAACGACAGAATGATTCCCCAACGCGCCTTTGTGCAAACCGCATAAAGGCGCGTGTCACATTTTGGCTTTCATGGAAGAAATTCACATATTATTTACGATTTGTTCACGAAGACCCATTGACTCCAAGGCCCCTCAGAGGATAAAATATAGGTGTGAGATATATCGAGGACGACGCGGAACACTTGGTTTCGCCCACACCCCCTGATAAAATATTGTCTGCCGCACTCGGGCGCAGGGGGCGCAGAAAGGAGCAATGGAACATGACAGATTACTACAGCTTATGGGTAGATCTGCCGAACAAATTGATTTCGCCGGTAGAGGTATCCGGTTTTTCAAAGTTTGCATACGAATCGCAGGAAGCGCTGGAACGAGTCATCAAGCTGCTGTTTGCTGACGGCTACCGCCTCCGGGCTGCATAAAACAAATTGGCCTGCCGCAATTCTTGCGGCAGGCTGTTTTTTTGAATATGGTAATACAAAACCCGCCGTGGAAGATTCCACGGCGGGTAATTAATCGATATGATATTAGAGAGCAGCCTTTGCCAGGTCTACCAGAGCTGCGAAAGCGGCAGCGTCGTTGATAGCCAGTTCGGACAGGGACTTTCTGTTCATTTCGATGCCGGCCTTCTTCAGACCGTACATGAAGCGGCTGTAGTTCAGGCCGAAGGGAGCCACTGCAGCGGAGATACGGGTGATCCACAGGCGGCGGAAATCTCTCTTCTTGAGCTTACGGCCAACATATGCGTAAA
This sequence comes from Faecousia sp., assembly GCA_045659925.1. Classification (GTDB taxonomy): domain Bacteria; phylum Bacillota; class Clostridia; order Oscillospirales; family Oscillospiraceae; genus SVMC01. The sequence goes on along the minus strand of JAZRCV010000154.1, from coordinate 6,980 downwards.
CGCCGGACTTCTTGACAGCCTGCTTGGCCATCTTGAAGTGGGTGGACTTGGAGCCCCAGTAGGACTTGGCCAGCTTCAGGGTCTTATTTCTTCTCTTGCGCGTCATCATCGCGCCTTTTACTCGTGCCATTTATATATCCTCCTGTTCGGCTTATTTGTAGGGAATCATCTTCTTGATGGTTTCCACGTTGGTGTCATCAGCATAGGTCGTCGTTCTCAGACGGCGGGTACGCTTGGTGTCTTTCTTGGTGAGGATATGGCTCTTGAATGCGTGGGCTCTCTTAACCTTACCGGACTTGGTGAGGTTGAATCTCTTCTTCGCACCACTGTGGGTCTTCAGTTTCGGCATATTGGTACTCCTTCCGTATTATCAGCTTGTGAAAGCATTACTTACCATTTTTCGGCGACAGGAACATGCTCATGTGTCTGCCGTCCAGCTTGGGGTTCTTCTCCATGTTGGCGACCTCTGCACAGCCTTCTCCGAAGGAGCGCAGCAGTCCCTCACCGATATTGGTGTGGGCCATCTCGCGGCCGCGGAAACGTACAGTGACCTTAACCCGGTTGCCTTCCTTCAGGAACTTCAGCGCGTTCTTCATCTTGACGTTGAAGTCGTTGGTATCGATGCTGGGAGACATACGAATCTCCTTGATCTCAACCACCCGCTGGTTTTTCCGGGCTTCTTTTTCTTTCTTCAGAAGGTCGAAACGGTACTTGCCGTAGTCCATGATCTTGCAAACCGGGGGAACCGCGTTGGGAGAGATCTTAACCAGGTCGAAACCCTGTTCCTCTGCCATCTGCAGTGCCGTCTCTGCGGACATGATACCCAGCATTGCGCCGTCGTTGCCGATCACTCGGATCTCTTTGTCGCGAATGTCGGAGTTGATCTGATGGTCTAACTTAGCGATGGTGAAGCACCTCCAATAAAAATGAAAAGCGGATGCACAGCCGCACCCGCACAAAGACACACCCCAAGTGGGGCAATGCCGATGTTAACCTCTTTAAAAGCTCTTGAGGTGAGGTGCTGCCGTACCTTCTTTCTTGTCGCGCTATATGATAACACGAATTTGTCCTTCTGTCAACTGTTTTTATGCAAAAAATCCCACTACATTGAAATAAATATCGGAAGGTTTGGCGCTGCGACGGTAAATACCACCAAAGCTGTGCCGAAGGCCCCCAGTCCGATCAGAAGTGGCCCGATCCACCGCTCTGCCGCCCCATTCCGGCTCAGCCGGTAGAGGATCCACCAGCCCAGTGCCAGGGCGATATAGTAGAGGGAAATGTCAAACACAAGCCCCGCTTCCATCCCAAAGCCCGCCGTCAGGGCATAAAAGCTGCCCAGCAGCAAGACCTGCATGGAAAGAATCGCCGCCGCCATGGCGCTCCAGAAGCGCCTTTGGGCCAGCTTCCACCGAAGTCCCAGGACAAAGCCCACCAACAGCGGCGGAAAATACAAAAGCTTCAGATGCTCCCACACACTCTCATTCACCGGCGCAAGCACCGCCGTCAGCGGGCAAGGCAGAAGAGAATAGAGGAAATGCCATCCGGCTCCCAACACCGCCGCTGCTACAAAGGATAGAATAAATGCTTTCTTCATAAACACGCCCCCTCGCCATAGACTATGACGAGAGGGCTTTGCTTATGCTTTTTTACCATCAGCCAGCCAGAATTTCCGCCCGCAGCACTCCGGAAACCTCCAAAATATGCTGCAGCAGTTCCTCCACAGCGCAGCGCAGGGCAATGGTCTCTGCCGTGATGGTGACGCTGGCGCAGCCGTTGCTGGGAATTGTCTGATTGATGGTGAGTATATTTGCGCCATATTGGGCAAAACTGGATAATACAGAGGACAAACATCCCGTCTCATCCCGCAGCATCATCTGGAAGGTGATGATCCGGCCGGACATCAGATCCTGGAAGGGGAAAATGGCGTCCCGGTACTTGTAAAAAGCGCTGCGGGAAATGCCCGTGATGCGGGCGGCATCATTCACCGTGGTGGCGGTGCCGTTTTCCAAAAGATGCTTGGTCTGGGCCACTTTGAGGAATACCTCCGGCAAAGCAGACGCCTCTACAATATAGTATTTTGGCTTCTTATCCATGTCGTTTCCCCTCTCGTGTGCTCCATAGGTGTGCATTTGTTCTCGTGACACACATTCTATCACATATTCCCGGGGATTTCAACCACAATCTAAGAAAGGAGCACCGCCTTTGACCGGACAAAAAACGCTTCGCATTGCGCTGATCGTGTTAGCAGGGATTGCCCTGCTGTGGCTGACGGCTGCCTATTTTCTGCCGATGGGGCTGCCCTTTCTCATCGGCCTGTTCGTGGCGAAGCTGGCCTACCCCATTTCCCAGCGGCTGCAAAAGGGGCTGCGGCTGCCCCAGTGGATCGCCACTTTTTTGTGTGTCAGCGCCGTATTTCTGGCGCTTGTCACGGGTCTATGGCTGCTGCTTCGCACCCTGTTCTCCCAGCTTGGGGCACTGATGGCGGAGCTTCCCGCCATGACCGAATCCATATCTGGCCCCTTGAACCGGCTGCAGGAGCGGCTGCTGGAGCTGTGCAGCCGTGCCCCTGCCGGGATCGCCCCCACCCTGCGGGGCTGGACGGAAAACCTCATTGGCCAAAGTTCCCATCTGGGCGAGCGCCTTTCCGATACCGCCTTTTCCATGATGGGGGGTATGGTCACAGGGCTGCCGGATGTGCTGCTGTTTACGGTAACGGCGGTGCTGTCCAGCTTCATGCTCTGTGCCCGCCTGCCGGAGCTGAAAAAATGGATAAAAAGCAAGCTGCCCTTGCGCTGGCGAATTCATCTTCACCGGCTCAGAAAGCAGCTGCGGGAGGTATTAAGCGGTTGGTTCAAAGCCCAGCTCAAGCTGCTGGCCCTGACCTTCGCAATTGTCACTGCGGGGCTTTTGTTCCTGCGGTTGCCCTATGCCGTGCTGCTGGGGGCAATCGTCGCCCTGGTGGATGCTCTGCCCGTACTGGGGGCGGGGATCATCCTGCTGCCCTGGGGCACCATCGTGCTGCTGCAGGGCAATACCCAAAGAGGGCTGGCTCTGGTGCTGCTCTACGGCATCACCGCCCTGACCCGCACCGCCATGGAGCCTCGCCTTGTGGGCCGCCAGCTGGGGCTGAATCCCCTCATGACACTGATCGCCATTTACGCAGGCTTCAAGCTGTGCGGCGTGGCAGGCATGCTGCTGTTCCCCCTGGGAGCCACCCTGCTGCGGCAGGTGTATGAGCTGATGGAAACCGCCCTGCAAAAGGGCAATTAGGCTTACAAAATTGCATTGCAATTACTTCTGCGGATGTAGGGGCGGCTATCAGCCGCCCGGCAGGAAATGTTCTGTTTACATCGAAACTACCAGCGAATTCGCAACATTTAAGATCATTTCTTCTTCCGCTCATATGGCGTATTGACAATGGGCAGGGTATAGCGCCGCTGGCCGTCATAGCGGAAGTAGGCGTCAGCAATGGCAGGAGCAGTTGGAATAGAGGTGATCTCGCCGATGCCGATGGCGCCGCAGGCCACATTCAGGCCGGATTTCTCCACCACGATGGATTTGATTTTCGGGATCTCATTGGCCCGGAACAGGCCCAGAGTGCCAAACTTTGCCGTGGGGCGGCAGTTTTCGTCGATGGGGTACTGCTCCCGCAGGGCATAACCCATGCTCATCACCACACCACCCTCGATCTGTCCTTCGCAGGACAGGGGGTTCACCGCCTTGCCCACCTCGTGGGCGGCGACAATCTGCTTCACCTTGCCTGTGTCCCGGTCCACCACGCACATCTGGGTGGCATAGCCATAGGCCACATGGCTGACGGGATTGGGCACATCCGCACCCAAACGATCCGTTTTTGCCAGATATTCTCCATAAAATTCCTGACCTACCAGCTCATGCAAGGATTTTTCCTTCAAGGCTGCGCTGATGAGTTCACAGGCACGGCGGCAGGCTTCCCCGGTGATGAGGGTCTGGCGGGAGCCGGAGGTATCGCCGGAATCCGGAGCGATCCATGTGTTGGAGCGCTCATAAACGATCTGATCCCGTGTCAAGGGCGTGTTGGTACATACCATCTGCATCAGCACAGTGCCGATGCCCTGCCCGATGCAGCTGGCTCCGGCATAGATATGCACCTTTTCATCTTCCTCCACAATGAGCTTGCAGCGGCCCCAGTCGGGGATGCCCACACCCACGCCGGAGTTCTTCATGGCGCAGGCAAGGCCCACACTGTCGCCCCTTGCGATGGCTTCATCATAATAGGGCCGGATGGCCTCCAAGGTTTCCACAAGACCCGTAGACTCATCCACAATCTGCCCATTGGGCAGCACGCCGCCGGGACGGATGGCATTTCGCATCCGGATCTCCCATGGGCTGATGCCCACAAGGTCTGCCATCATGTTGAGCAGGGTCTCCGTAGCAAAGCAGGTCTGGGTGACGCCGAAGCCACGGAAGGCACCGGCGGGGGGATTGTTGGTATAGTAGGCATGGCCTTCGATTTTGAAATTCTCATAGGCATAAGGCCCCGCCGCATGGGTGCAGGCCCGCTCCAGCACAGGGCCGCCCAGAGAGGCGAAAGCACCGGTATCAGAGCAGCAGGTGGCAGAAACGCCCTGAATGATGCCGTTTTCATCGCAGCCCATGGTGAAATCCATCCAGAAGGGATGGCGCTTAGGATGCACCAGAATGGACTCCGCCCGGGTGAGCTTCACTTTTACCGACCTGCGGGTATGCCATGTCAGCAGCGCCGCATGGTGCTGCACCGACATATCCTCCTTGCCGCCGAAGCCACCGCCCACCAGCTGATTCTGTACCCGCACCAGCTCCTTGGGAAGTCCCAGCATCAGGGAGCATTCATGGCGGGTGGTGTGGGCAGACTGGTCGGAGGTCAGAAGCAGCACGCCGCCATCGTCCATGGGAAGACCCACGGCGCATTCCGGTTCCAAGAAGGCGTGCTCTGTCCACGGCGTCTCAAAATGCCGGGTCAGGACATATTTCGACTTTGCAATGGCCCCGTCCGCGTCCCCTCGGGACACCATGCGGTGGGCCTGAATGTTATTCTCTTCTTCATCAAATACCAGCGGAGCATCCGGAGCCGCCGCCTCCTCAATGCCATGGACGGCGGGAAGCACCTCATAGTCCACCACGATGCGCTTCCTTGCTTCTTCCAAAGCTTCTCTCGACTCAGCGGCGATCAGGGCAATGCTGTCGCCTAAATAGTGGGTCAAGCCCCCCACCGGGATGAGGGTATACTGATCGTGCTTCAGATGGCCGATCTTATTTTCTCCGGGGATATCGGCGGCGGTCAGGATGCATACCACACCGGGGATCGCCTTTGCCTCTTCGGTATGGATGGCCAAGACTCTTGCCCGGGGATGAGCGCTTCGCAGGGCAGAGCCGTAAAGCATCCCTTCGGGATACACATCATCGCAGAAAATGCCCGTACCCAGCACCTTCTCCTCCACATCCAGACGGTGTACGGAGGAACCAAGCTGCCAGTCCTCATGGGTGGGGCCGGGGATGACCCCTTCCCGAAAAATTTCCGCAGCAAGGGCAACAGCCTTTATGATCTTCACATAGCCGGTGCAGCGGCAGATGTTATTTTTTAAGGCAAGGCGAATGTCATTCTCTGTGGGATCAGGGTTATTGTCCAGAAGGCCCTTGGCGCACAGCACCATGCCGGGAATGCAGAAGCCGCACTGCACCGCCCCCGCCTCACCGAAGGCATAGGTGTAGACCCGCTTCTCCCAATCGCTCAGGCCCTCCACCGTCAGGATGGATTTGCCCTCCATGCGGTCGGTGGTGGGGATGCAAGCCCGCTGGGGCTTGCCGTCGATCAGCACCGTGCAGGTGCCGCAGGCACCTTCGCTGCAACCGTCCTTCACAGAGGTCAGGCGAAGGTTCTCCCGGAGATAGGTCATGAGCTTCATGCCCCCCGGGGCGCAGACAGGGTTCCCATTGACAGTAAACGCTGGCATAACATCGCCTCCTGTTCGTTTCGTTATCCCAAGTATACTACAAAAATCCCCCTTCGGCAACCAATGATCTTCATAAAAATTGTCCAAAAATCATCAAGAAATGCCAGCAATCGGGCCTTCTGCTTGCGCTTTTTCCTCCATGATAATCTCCACATAGCATTTGGAAGCGGGTACCGTATCATTAAACAGCGCCTCATCATAGCCGTTGCGCTCATACAGGTAGCGCACATACTCCGACCATTCCTTCCAATCCTCCGCAACGCCTACAAAGGGGCTTTCCAGAATATCGGTCGTTCGGGCGCTTTGCCAGAAACGATACATTCCCATCTCCGCACCGGTGCTCTCAAGGGTCATCCCCTCCAAAATGCCCATATCAAATTGGCGCATACAGTATTTGAGGGCTTCATCCTGATTCTCCCGAAGGATGGCTTCGGCAGCTTCTCCTTCCGCGCCGCCTTGGTCATAACGGGCAAATAGTTCGGCAAAGTCGTAGTTTTGGGTTACGGTGACGGAATCCGGGCCGTCCACCCCGCCAAAGGTGGGGCTGCCGGCAGCGGAAACGATATCCCCGGTAAGACGATCGATACAAAGGAAAGAATCCGGCTGACTCTCCGGGCCGTCACTCTCTACGATCACCTCGTACTGTTCGTCGATCACATACCGCCTTGCATAGCGGTCAGAGTCCGTTTCCTCCCATGCATAGCCTTCAAAATTCTCCCAAGTCAGATCACCTCCCCGTTGGGCCAGACGGTATACATCTTCCATGGTAAGCGCCTGTCCACCTGCCGCTTTCGGCCCGGTCAGGAAGCACACCGCCACCACTGCCACCACAAGAACCGCCGCAATGATAATGAAAATCCCCGGTTTTCGGCGGTTCAGTACATTTTTGACCCGCTCCTTTGTGCCAACTTCGCCAAAGGCCAGAGGGCAGACGAGCATACGGCGGCGATGCAGGCTGCAATGGAGCAGCGCCTCAGAATAGGCCGCCTTTCCCTTTCTGTTCATTTT
>JAZRCV010000153.1:0-3885 GCA_045659925.1 Faecousia sp. | reverse complement strand
AGATCAACGGCGCAAAGCTGGGCTAATCCAAGCTCTGATCCCGTTATCTTAAAAAGTTTTTATCACCATTTCCGGAAAGGTGCTTGACAGCACCTTTCCGGGGTGGTATAATATCAGTCGTGTTCAAAGACAGTAGGCATTCATAAGTCCTGCCGAGAATGCAGTATAAGATGTTTTCTTTGTGCTGTTTTGCCGTCTTTGGATGCGAAACAGCATTTTTCATATTCTGGAGGTGAAACACCATGCCTAACGCAAAGATCCTGTCTGAAAAGCAGGCTATCGTCGCTGAGCTGACCGAAAAGCTGCAGAACGCTTCTTCCGGCGTCCTGGTTGACTATAAGGGCATCACCGTTGCTGAGGACACCGCACTGCGTGTCGAGTGCCGCAACAACGAGCTGGACTACGCTGTTGTGAAGAACACCCTGCTGCGCTTCGCAACCAAGAACGTTGGTCTGGAAGAGATGGATGAGGCCCTGAACGGCACCACCTCTCTGGCTCTGTCCAATGGTGATCCCATCGCTCCCATGCGTGTGATCAACAAGTTCGCTAAGCAGTTCAACGGCTCCAAGTTCGTCATCAAGGCCGGCTTCATGGACGGTAAGGTCCTGCCCCTGGATGAGATCATGGCTCTGGCTGAGCTGCCCTCTAAGGACGTCCTGCAGGCTCAGGTTCTGGGCACCATGCTGGCTCCCATCACCAGCCTGGCTATCGTCCTGAAGGCTATCGCCGACGAAAAGGGCGGCTTCGTGGAAAGAGAAGCTCCCGCTGCCGAGTAATTTCGGTACCCACATTTAAAATTTATTTTTACACAAACATATTTTAGGAGGTAACTATCATGGCTTCTGAGAAGATTACTGCCCTCATCGAAGAGGTTAAGGCTCTGACCGTTCTGGAGCTGTCCGAGCTGGTTCACGCACTGGAGGACGAGTTCGGCGTTTCCGCTGCTGCTATGGCTGCTCCCGCTGCTGGCGCTGCTGCTGCTCCCGTTGAGGAGAAGACCGAGTTCGACGTTATCCTGGCTGACTTCGGCGCAGAGAAGGTTAAGGTCATCAAGGCTGTCCGCGAGATCACCGGCCTGGGCCTGGCTGACGCTAAGGCTGTCGTCGAGGCTGCTCCCAAGGCAATCAAGGAAGGCATCTCCAAGGACGAGGCTGAAGAGATGAAGAAGAAGCTGGAAGAGGTCGGCGCTAAGGTCGAGATTAAGTAATTTAATCCCAACTTCCATTTTTCCAAGTCTAAAAAATCCCACGGAATTTTTCCGTGGGATTTTTCTTTTTCCTGTGTACTATATAATATAGTAAAAGCCCACTGCCAGTCGGCAGTGGGCTTTGATTTGTTTTTATTATAGAGTCGTAATGAGATCAGGAGATACCGCCGGCAGTCTGATCTTCCTTCTCTTCGATTCGCTTGATGAAGTCCTTCTTCAGAGTAATGCCGTCCACCTTGCCGGAAGCCAGGTAGGGGAACTGCTCATAAACCTCAAAGTAAGCAGGAATCTTATACTTGGCCAGACGAGTACGCAGGAACTCACGCATCTCAGCCTCATCGAAGGTGTAACCGTCCTTGATGAGCATTGCAGCTGCAACGGTCTCGCCAAAGAAGTCATCGGGCACGCCCAGAACCTTAACGTCGGCAATGCCGTCGTGCTCGGAGATAGCGGTAGCGATCTCATTGGGGATGATGTTCTCACCGCCGCGGATGATGATCTCCTTGCTGCGGCCGGACAGGTGGAGGTAGCCCTCCGCATCCATATAACCCAAGTCACCGGTATGGAGCCAGCCATCCTCGTCAATGGCCTGGTTCTCCAGATCCAGCTTGTAATAGCACAGCATCATGAAGGAACCGCGCAGGCAGATCTCACCAGTTTCAGAGCCATCACGCTTGCATTCACGGCCGCCTTCCAGGCTACGGACGGAAACCTCGGTGTCGCCCAGAGGTCTGCCGATGGTGTGGGTGACGTGCTCAATGGTATCCTCATAGCGAGTCTCGGTGGCAATTGCCAGCTCGGACAGACCATAGGCAGAGATCACGTGGTTGTTGGGGAACTTCTCCTTGAACATCAGGAACTGAGGCTCGGTGGTGGCAGCACCACCCAGCAGGCTGCAGCGGACGGATTCCACGCGATCGCTGCGGAACTCCTTGTTGTTCACAATCGCCAGCATCATGGTAGGCACGGAGTGCAGGATGGTGCAGCGCTCCCGCTCAATGGTCTCCAGAATGGTCTCGGTACGCAGGTTATTGGGAATATACAGGGGAGTGTCCCGCAGGGCACAGGCAAACAGACAGCCGGTGAAGCCGAAGATGTGGAACAGAGGCAGAATCTGGCAGTTCCGGTCATCGCCGCTCAGCTGGATATTGGTAGCAGTTGCCTCTGCAGCATTCAGAACACCGTAGGAAGACAGGATAACACCCTTGGGCTTGCCGGTAGAACCGGAGCTGAAGATGACCACAGCTGCATCGTCAGATTCCACATGGTAGCGGAAGCGGCCGGCTGCATTCTCATATTCGTCATAGCGCTGAGTAAAGTCCACGCTGTCGTCCACATGGATAATGTGGCGGATGTGGGACTCCTCGCTCAGGATAGCCTCTTCAAAGCCTTCCGTTGCATCAATCATCTCACCCATGCAGAAGTGGGTAATGTCACCAATCTGGGACAGCTGGATGATCTCCTGGCGCTTCAGGTTGAAGTTGACCAGCATAGCAACTGCGCCCAGCTTCTGGATGGCAAAGAAGGTGAAGATCCAGTTCACAGAGTTGCTGCCGCACAGGGCCACATGGGAACCACGACGGACACCCTGGTTATAGAGATCCATGGCAATGATCTGAGATGCCTTGGCGATGTCACTCCAGGTATAATCACGGCCCTGATAGTTAACAAAGGTCTTGTTGGGGACCTCTTCCATCTTCTTGCTCAGCAGAGACTTAAAGGACATGTACAGATGCTGGGGCTTCAGGTCCGCAGAAGCCTGAGACACGTCCAGCAGCTCATCCACACCGGTAGACTTGAAGACCTTGTACACACGCTCATGGGCGTTGATGATCTTCAGCTGCTCAGGATAAGGCAGACGCTTCTTCAGCACCAGAAATTCACGCATACCAGAAACGGTCACGTATTCTACATTGGTAAAGTCGAAAATAACGTTGCTGTAAGTATAGAAGTCATACTGTCTGACAGTAGAATGCAGGATTTGACTCGTACGGGCATCGATCCGGCCTTCAATGTGAAACGTTATCTTACTGGTTATTCTATTTTTTTCAACAGTAATTTCCATAATCTTTCCCTCTCATATGGGCTTACTTCTGCTTTTCTACATATCAGCCCATTATGCTCATAATTTTACAACAGAAACGGACAAAAGTAAAGAAAATGTTGTGCACTATTCCCATCGAAAATCCCAATGTTTGCCATAGAATTTTCTTTTGGCATGACATTTCTGCATCATTTCCTGCGTAATGACTCCCCCAAAATTGGCCGCAAAATACCCGCCTGAAGGATCTCCAGGCGGGTATTGGCTCCGACGTCAGATGGGGATGCAGCGAATCATGAGCTGATCGCACACATCGTCGATGTTGGTCTTGTCGATACCGGCCTTGTCCATGGTCTGCTTGACCCGGTCCACCAGGAACTCATTTTTCAGGTCACGCAGGGCATTCATCACGTTCAGGCGGCGGCCCAGACGGTAGATGTTCTGGGTCTCCTCGGGCAGCTCCAGGAACCGGTCGATGGTCGCCAGCATCCGGTCCTTCCCTTCGGGAAGCTTGCCCCGCAGTTCCAGCAGGATGTTCAGGATGTGGTCGGAATCCACCACGCTGGTGATCCCATGGAGGTTCTCAATGAACAGGCGGATTTCACGGATGGTCTCAATATCATTGGGCCGGGTGAGG
>JAZRCV010000152.1:0-6779 GCA_045659925.1 Faecousia sp. | reverse complement strand
CAAAAACCCCCCCCCGCCCGCCACAACCCCATAGGGGTTCGTTTATCATTTGGCAAAATCAGGGTGTCCAGTCCTTCCCCTGCTCCACCTGATGTTGGGCAAAATAGCGGTTCATGTCGTTCAGCACCCGCTTCTTGTCGGCACTCCACATGGGAGCCACCAGATGGCGTTTGGCACCGTCGCCGGTGAGGCGGTGGATGACCATGTGGGGGGGCATGGCCTGCAGGCAGCGGGAGAGTATGGCAAAATATGCCTCCTTCTCCAAGGGGGAAACCCGGCCTGCAAGGTACTCTTCATACAGATCCGCATCGTCTAAAATGTGCAGCAGGTGGAATTTTACCCCCTCTGCGCCGCTTTTGGCGATATATCGTGCGGTTTCCAGCATCATTTCCGGGGTTTCTCCCGGCAGACCCAGAATCTGGTGGACGATCACCTCTGCCCCGATGGCGTGAAGGTTCGCTATTGCCTCATCAAATACCCCCAGCTCGTAGCCCCTTCGGATTTCCTTTGCGGTCTGGGGGTGGATGGTCTGCAGGCCCAGCTCCACCCACAAAGGTTTTTGCTTCGCCAGTTCCGCCAAAACTGCCAGCACCTCCGCTCCGAGGCAGTCCGGCCGGGTGGCCACATCCAGCGCCACAATGTCCTCCGGCGCGATGGCGGCGGAAAACCGCTGCCGCAGCACCTCCGGGGGCGCATAGGTGTTGGTGTAGCTCTGGAAATAGGCGATGTATTTGCCCCCCGGGTTCTTGTGGGCCACCCGGGCCTTTGCATTTTCCAGTTGTGCCCGGATGTCCGGGTCTGCGGGGGCGGCAAAATCTCCGCTGCCCAGCCTTGAGCAAAAGCTGCACCCCCGGGTGCCGATGGTGCCATCCCGGTTGGGGCAGCCAAACCCGCCGTCCAGCGACAGCTTGTAAACCTTGCAGCCAAAGCGCTCCGCCATGGCGGCATGAAAGGATCGATAATGCATGGTGTTTCCTTTCTCCATTGTGAATGTAGGGGACGGGTCTCCCGTCCCAAAAGGTGTGACTTAACAGATTTTGCGATGCACCTGCTTCTGTGAATGTAGGGGCGATCATTGATCGCCCGGCAGGAAATGTTGCGTTTATATGGAGGTTTCCGGCGAATTCGCAACATTTACGCGGGCGTGCAATGGCCCAGGCCACCCTCTCTTGCCCCTCCGGGGCAATTCACCTTGTGCACGCCCCTACATTCTGTCGATAGTCTCTGCGTTGCACCCGACCTTGCGTAGGGAACGGCCTATGTGCCGTTCCGTAAAAAATGCATATGCGAAAAGGCCGCTGCAAGAGTTGCAGCGGCCTTACAAAATCAAATGTCTTCCAGGAGCTGGGCTACCTGGGTTTCGTCCAGAACGGTGATGCCGTTTTCCTGCAGGAGCTGGGCGGTGGTGCCGGAGCGCTGCACAACGGTGTGGGTAAAGGTGCCATCATAGATCTCGCCAACGCCGCAGGAGGGGCTGCGGGATTTCAGGATGGCGTACTTGCAGCCGAACAGCCGGGCCAAACGCAGGGATTCCTTGGCACCCCGATCATACTGCTCGGTGATGTCGGCGCCTTCGGAGTTCACCACCCGGTCACCCAGACGCTCTGCGGGAAGCCGGGGGGTGGTAAGACCGCCAAGCTGCTCCGGGCAGATGGGAATGAGGTGGTACTTGCGCTTGAGAAGAATAAGGTCTTCCATGGGGCCGTTGTTGCTTCCGTCGAAGCGGCAGCAGTAGCCCAGAAGACAGGCACTGATCAGAAGATTCATGCTGGCTCCTTTCTCCGGGACTTAGGATTCGATCACATACTGCTGAACGGAGTTCAGGAAGGAAAGGCGCTGATCCTCCGTGCCGCATACGGTGCAGCGCAGCGGATTGGCGAAATCCAGGTTGAATACACCCATGTAGGCTTTGGCATTGGTGGTCTGATTGCCACTGGCGAGCTCGACGCCGCAGGGCTGAAGGGTGGCGATGCGGATAAATTGCTTGATCTCGTCGATGGACGAAAGCCGAATCATGAAGTCGCTCATATGAAAATCCCCCAAGAGACTGTACAAGATGGATAAACTTCGTTATAATAATGTAAAAGGAACACGAACAGCAATTTCAATAAGAAAAGATGTTGCTATTTGTATACATTATATAATAATGCAGGGTTTCTTGCAATTAGAAAAGATTCTAATTTCACATTTTTGTATCGATATATTTTTGGTGGTAATGAACATGAGAGTTTCTTTTTACACATTGGGCTGTAAAGTCAACCAATATGAGACCCAGGCCATGGAGCAAATTCTTGCCCAGATGGGCATAGAACTGGGCAATTTCGATGAGATTTGCGATGCCTATATCATCAACACCTGCACCGTCACCGCCATGGCGGATAAGAAAAACCGCAACATCATAAGGCGCTGCCGCAAGCACAATCCGGATGCCATCGTGGGGGTCTGCGGCTGCTACAGCCAGCTGGATCCGGAGACGGTGGCCTCCCTTGGGGCGGATGTGATCTCCGGCAGCGGTGGCAGGGAAGAATTTTTGCAGCTCATGCTGCAGGCGGTGCGCACAAGGGAAAAGGCACGGAATGTGGACAAAGCCCTTGCCCGCCGGGATTTTGAGCGGCTGCCCGCCGGTGGCCTTTCCGCCCGCACAAGGGCCATGCTCAAGGTGCAGGACGGCTGCTGCAATTTCTGCTCCTACTGCATCATCCCCTATGCCAGAGGGCCGGTGCGCTCCCTGCCATTGGAAGAGGCGGTGGCCCAGGCAAAGGCGCTCTGTGCCGAAGGCTATCGGGAAATCGTCATCACCGGCATCGAGATCGCCTCCTGGGGCCGGGATCTGCCCGGCAAGCCGAAGCTCACCGAGCTTCTTGCCGCCCTTTGCCAGGATGCCCCGGTACGGCTGCGGCTGGGCTCTTTGGAGCCCCGGATCGTGGACGAGGAATTTTGCAGCATTCTCTCCCGCTATCCCCAGGTCTGCCCCCAGTTCCATCTGTCCCTGCAGTCCGGCAGTGATACGGTGCTAAAGCGCATGAACCGGAAGTACGACAGCGCCCGATATTTTGAGAGCGTTCGCCTGCTGCGGCAGTTTTTCCCCGGCTGCGCCGTCACCACCGACCTGATCGTGGGATTTCCCGGGGAATCGGAGGAAGAATTTGAAGAAAGCCTTGCCTTTGCAGAAAAGTGCGGCCTTTCTCAGGTGCATGTGTTCCCCTATTCCCGCCGCCCCGGCACCCCCGCCGATCGCCTGCCCGACCAGATTCTCAAGCAGGAAAAGGAGCGCCGCAGCGCCATCGCCATTGCCCGCACCACAAAGCTGGCAGACAGCTACCGTCAGGCCATGGTGGGCACGGTGCAGCAGGTGCTCTTCGAGCAGCCGGAAAAGGGCTTTTTCGCCGGCCACGCCATGAACTATGTGAAAGTTTACGCCCCCGGAGAAGACCTCCAAAATCAGATTCGGGAAGTCCGGATCACGGAGATCTTCGCCGACGGCGTGAAGGGCGAGCTTCTTTGATCACAAAAAGACCAATCACCCCGCTTCCTCATAAGGGCAAGCGGGGTGATACCTTTTGGTAAGATTGCAAGCACCCCTTGACTATTATACTCCTTTAGGAGTATAATATAGACGAAGAGGGAGATGATATCTATGATAAGAAAAATCTATCACGGATCTTGTCGTATTATTGACAAGCCGATTTTTGGCCAGGGAAAGCGATACAATGACTATGGCCTTGGGTTTTACTGTACAGACAGTTTGGAAATGGCAAAAGAATGGGGCGTATCCCACGACAAGGATGGTTATGCCAACTGCTATGAATTGGAGTGTGACAGCCTGCGCATCCTGGATCTGAATGGGCCCCAATTTTGTATTTTGCATTGGTTGGCTGTGCTTTTGGAGAACCGGGAATTTGATGTGCCCTCTGCGCTGGCATTGGAAGCGAAGGAATATATCCTGGCAAATTTTTCTGTTGATTACAGGGATTACGACGCAATCATTGGTTACCGCGCCGACGATAGCTACTTCTCATTTGCGCAGGATTTTATTAATGGTACAATTTCTTATCGGCAATTAAACAACGCCATGCATTTAGGCAAGCTTGGTCAACAATTTGTGCTGATCAGTAAAAAAGCCTTTGATCAAATCCGTTTTGTTGGCTATGAAGTTGCTGAACACGAAGAATGGTATGCAAAGCAAAGACTGCGTGATCAAAAGGCGCGCCGACAGTATTTTGATGTGGAGCGGTTTAAACGGCAACGCGGGGATCTGTACATTATGCAGATTATGGATGAGGAGATGAAGCCCAATGATCCGCGCTTATCATAAGGTTTATTTGGAAAAAGCCCGCACCAATTTGGGGCGTATGTTGGATTTTGCAGTATACGATTTAGGCTATGAGCCCGGCAAATTCTTCGACCTGTTCCTCCTGTCCGGACTGGCTGCACGATTTGAGAAAGGTGATTTCACCTTAACGGTGGGTATGTCCGGCGTGGAGCTGGCCTATCGGGTGTTGGAACAAACAAAGCATCAGGTGGAATGGACGAAACCGAGATATACGGCAGACCGCAGCAAGGAATATTGGGCGGGTTGGGCATTGGCCTATTATCAATGGGAAACCGCCATGCCCTTTGTTAAAATACTGGAATTTATTTCTGTGGATGATATGATCCGGATGTATTCTCCCTATCACGAAATGGACATTCATCATTTTTGCGATAAGCTGAACGAGCTTTACCGTACCGCCAACCCGGAGATCAGACTAAAGACATTGCGCCAAAAGGCGGGACTCAGTCAAAGCGAATTGGCTGAGCTGTCCGGCGTGCCGGTGCGAACGATTCAGCAATACGAGCAGCGCCAAAAGAACATCAACAAAGCACAGGCAGAGTATCTCATAATGCTCGCTGCCGTATTGCATTGCAATGTGGAAGATCTGATTGAAAAAGTTTCATATATACGCTGATTCTCCGGAACCGAATAAAATAAGGGCGGCGCTGTGTGTTTTGGCACACGGCGCCGCCGTTGGTTATATTGCTTAGACTTCCTCTACATAGTAGCGGTACATGAAGGTGATGATCTGGCCTCTGGTGCAGGGTGCCACAGGCTCGAAGGTGGTGGCGGAGGTGCCCTTGGTGATGTTCTCTTCCTGTGCCCACAGGATGGCGGGATAGGAGAAGGAATAGGGCTTCACATCGACGAATGTGGTGATGGTTTCCTTGGGCTGGGGCATACCGTCAACTCTCCACAGGAAGGTAACCACCTGTTCGCGGGTGACTGTCCGCTTGGGGCTGAAGGTGGTGGCGGAGGTGCCGTTGGTGATGCCCTGCTCTTCTGCCCACAGGATGGCATTGTAACTGAAGCTGCCGGGCTGAAGATCGGTGAATGCGGTGTCGGTATCCTGGGGTGCAGGTTCGCCCATCTTACGCCAGAGGAAGGTGACCATCTGCTCTCTGGTGCAGATTTCATTGGGATCGAAGGTATGGAGGTTGGTACCGGTGGTGATACCCTGCTCCCCTGCCCAGATAACTGCATCGAAGTAATACCACTGATAGTTTACATCGTGGAAGGGGTTGTCGATGATGTCGTTACAGATCAGGGCGAAGGCAAGGTCCAGGTCGCTCTTATTGTATACCGGATTGTAGTTTTCCCGGGGGTTGGCCAGATCCTCGGTGAACATCTTGAAGAAGCTCACGATTTCCTGACCGGCGCTGGGCATATTGTCCCAGTTTTCAAACAGGCCCACGGAGTAGACATTGGCATACTCATGCAGCACCTGTGCGCTCTTGATGGCGGCGTTGGCGTAGCAGTACAGCTTGATCTTGGTGGATCTGTTGTACCAGTCGCTGCCGGGGGTGGAGGTATCATACAGGCCGGAAGCGGAGCTGGCGCCGGTGTTGGTCAGGCCGGTGGTGAAGACGATGACATTCTTCACTGCACTGGGATCATTGACAGCGGACAGGAGCTGATGGGCTCTGTCCAGACCGGAGGCTACATTGACGCTTTCATCGCCGCTGTTGGAGATGTTCTGAATGGAACGCGCTACCAGATCACGGTCCTGGGTGAAGCTGGTAACTGTGGTGGCGCTGCCCTTATAGGCAACCACTGCCACATGATGATTGTCCTTCTGGCGCAGAATTGCATCAGAGAAGTTGGCGGCAGCGGTTTTTACCTCGTTGAGGGCGCTGTCAGCGGTGTAGATGCGGGTATTGCCGGAATAGAACTGATGCTGACCGGAGGTGTCCAGAACCAGTACCG
This sequence comes from Faecousia sp., assembly GCA_045659925.1. Classification (GTDB taxonomy): domain Bacteria; phylum Bacillota; class Clostridia; order Oscillospirales; family Oscillospiraceae; genus SVMC01. The sequence continues at coordinate 538 of JAZRCV010000152.1, read as the reverse complement.
TATAGGTGGGGACGGTTTCCTCAGCATGTACCGTCAGGGGTGCAAAGAAGGTGCAAAGAAGCACCAGCGCAAGGAATAAAGACAAAAATCGCTTTTTCATAAGATTTCTTCCTTTCTCAAAAGTTACCATTATTTTACCACCATGATGCACCGGATGCAAGCGGTTTCGGGTATCTTTTACCGAATGATGTGCAAATACTATTCACATCAAAAACCCACCGGTCATCCCTGTGGGCCCAAATGTGGGTACATCGCATAGGCTGCCTGTGTGAATGTAGGGGCGTGCATTGCACGCCCGCGTAAAGGTTACGAATTCGCCGGAAGTTCCGATGAAAACGCGAGGTTTTTCTGCCGGGCGATCGATGATCGCCCCTACATTCTCCGAAGGAGTCTCTTCTGTGAATGTAGGGGCGTGCATTGCACGCCCGTGTAGGGTTACAAATTTGCCGGAAGTCTCCATATAAACGAAATATTCCCTACGCATATGAGACAAAACGAGCGCGCGACTGCCGGTGGGGTGGCCCGGGGCTCATTTTAT
>JAZRCV010000151.1:0-1838 GCA_045659925.1 Faecousia sp. | reverse complement strand
GCTTTTCTTCGGTACGGTGTTCCTGCACATCAATATCACAGCCGGTGACCTGAGAGAAGTCCACGACATCGGGATTTTCTTCTGCGATCTTGTTGGTACGCACCACCATGAGCTGCTGCTTGTCTTCATCCAGATGCAGATCATAGACCTCACCGAAGGAGCGGGTGGTACGGAAGGCTGCTACGCGGGCCTTGTTTTCTTCTCTGTACTGAAGCTGTTCGTTGATCTGCTCAATGGTGGAATGGCGGCGCTCATCAAACCAGGGGGAGAGCTTATTGGCGCAGTTCTTGCACATATTGCCATCTTCCAGCTTGCGGTTGCCCAAAAGGCCGATCTCGCCGCCGCAAATATCGCAAACCTTTTTCTCAAACAATTTACCGAAAAAACCCATGATAATATCTCCTTTTCCGTATATTACTGTTTTGAATCTTACTTAATTATGTTCCTGTGCATCAGTGGAAGTTCCGGGGAACTTGCCGCTGCGCAGGCGCTGGGAGGTTCGCTGCCCGCCGGGCATTCGAGTGGATTCCTCCGTTCCCGATGCCCATGTAACGAACAGTGTCACGATCACCGACCAGACCACCCAGATTCCCAGAAGAATCCAGACAAGGATTCCGGGAAAGCCCAGCCAGTGATGCAGGGCAAGGGCAATCAGTGCAAAGAGCAGCCACTCCGCCTGAAACAGCATATTAAGCAGCACCGCTCCCAAAAATGACCGTGAAGATTTCTTCGTTTTTTTCATATGCCGCTTTGCTCACCGTCCTTTCAGAAACTAATCAGACAGTGCCAAAGGGATTGCCGCATTCCGGACAGAAGTTAGGTTCTTTCCCATCCTCCGGGCATTTCCAACGGCAGTTGGCACATTGCCGTGAGTCCGGCTTTTTTCCACCGCATTCCATGCAGAACCTTCCCTGGTTTACATGGCCGCAGACACACAGCCAGCTCGCAGCGCTTACACCGGGACGGGACATCAAGGCTACCTTCGCATTCCGGATCCGTTCAAAGGATGCCCGGGTACTATCGCTGGGGGTAACCGAAATGATCTTCACATCGGCAATGGCGGCGCCAAACAGCTTCTGCGGTTCTTGCGCCGAAACCGCCCGGTTCACATCCGGCAGGGGCAGTGCCTGAAAGGTACTGTAGGCAATGCCTTTGGGATATTTGTCGTAATGCCGGGTAAGGGCCATTTCCAGCATCCTGCTCAGCCGTTCCTGAAATTCGTCGATCCCGACCAGCACGCCAAAAATTCGATCATCTGTGACCATATAGCGAATCCGTGCCTCATAAGAAGCAAAGTCACACAGGTCCAATCCATCCTCTACCAGGCGAAGCATAACCCGACCTTGCACCGGAAGAGTACAGTATTCCGGGTTCACAGGCAGCCTCCCTTCTTAAAGATTAGGAAAAATCGCTGCTACTTATCAGATAATATCGCCGTCATCGAAGGGATCGCCGCATTCGGGGCAGAAGCGGGGCGGCTTCACACCCTTTTCAGGTTCCCAACCGCACTTATCGCACTTGTACTGGGGGACACCGGCGGGCTTGGGAGCGCCGCATTCGGCGCAGAACTTGCCCTTGTTCACCGCACCGCAGGCGCAGGTCCAGCCGACGGGTTCTTCCGGCTTCTTGGCGCCGCATTCGGGGCAGAACTTGCCGGTAACGGTGGCGCCGCAGGCACACTTCCAACCACCTGCCGGCTTGGGCTCCGGCTTTTTCGCACCGCACTCGGGGCAGAACTTGCCACTAACGGTTGCACCGCAGGCGCACTTCCAGCCATTTGCCTCAGGAGCAGAAGCGGGGGCGGGAGCGGGGGCGGGGGCGGGGGCGGGAGCCGGCTG
>JAZRCV010000150.1:0-4992 GCA_045659925.1 Faecousia sp. | reverse complement strand
CGCAGCCGCCGTTCTTTGCGCTCTCGCACAGGTTACGGGTCTCAATGGTCTTGATATGTTCCATTGTATAATCCTCCATAAGTATAGTTTCTTAAAACACTCTATCACATCCTTTTTTGTATGTCAATCGAATTTTTTGAGGAATAACCGAAAAACGGTCTGCCGGGGCTTTGGGCGAAAAATTTACTTGACATATATAGATGTTCGATATATAATCATATATAGATGTTCTATATATGAATGGAGGAAAGTCTATGCCCATTGATAAGAGCCTGCTGGCGGGCAGCACCACGATTTTGATCCTGAAGCTGCTGGAGGAAAAGGACATGTACGGCTATGAGATGATTGCTACTCTGGCCCAGCGGTCGAACCATGCCTTCGACATGAAGGCCGGCACCCTGTATCCGCTGCTGCACAATCTGGAAAAGGCCGGATTTGTCACCTCCTATGAAGAAACCGCCGAAAATGATCGCACAAGAAAGTATTATTGTCTCACCGAAGGGGGCAGAGGTGCCCTGCAGGCAAAGACGCAGGAATGGTATGCCTATGCCGATGCGGTGCACCGGGTTCTGAAAGGAGGGGCATGCTGTGGCGCGGGATGAAAAAATTATGGCCTATTGCGCTCAGATCTGCAGCCAGATTCGCTGGAAAAAGACCCACAAGAGTATCACCCGGGAACTGCAGAACCATCTGCAGGAACAGCGGGATGCCTACATCGCCCAGGGCTGCCCCGAGGAAGAGGCAGAGGACAAGGCCATTCTTTTCTTTGGTGATGCGGTGGCCATCGGTGCTCAGCTTGACCGGATTCACCGCCCGAAAAGCCAGTGGCTGTGCTTTGGCATTCTGGCCCTGCTGTGCCTTTCCGGGCTGTATACCCAGAATCTTGCGGCCCTGTCCGCACCCTATGGCATGATGCCGCAGCTTGCCTCCTATCTTTTGGGGGCGGCGGTATTGGCGGGGGTATATTTTCTGGATGTGTCCTTCCTGTCAAAATACGCCATTTGGTTTTATGGTGCAGTGGTGGCGAGCTGCGTGGTACTTTGGACAATGCCGATTTATGTGAATCTGAGAAGCTGCATTGTATTTCTCGTTCCCTTGGCTATCGCCTGCGGGGTATACCATTGCAGAGGTTGGAGATATTGGGGCATTGGAGTGAGCATGCTTCTGGCGGCGGTACTCTTTGGCCTGTCTGCCTGGGCAAATCAGGCGGCGGGAATGCTGCTCACATTGGCTTCCATGCTTACGGTGCTGCCTTTTGCCATCTGCAAGGGCTGGTTCCGGGTGAAGCAGGGCTGGGGGTTGCTGCTTTGGGCACTGCCTTTGCTGCTTGGTGCGATGATGGCTGGGGTGGCTGTTATGAATCGCGGCCTGTCCCGCTTTTATCCAAATGACAGCTATATCATGGGCATCATCCGGGAGGTGCTGCAAAATGCCCGGTGGTTCGGGATGGGGCAGCCCCTTGCCCGCACCCCCCCTGCCATGCACACGGACTACATCCTGACCTTTATCATTGGCCGCTTTGGCTGGATTGCCTTTGGCTTTGTGACCTTGCTGCTGCTAATGCTGCTTGTTTTGTGCTTCCGGGCGGTGGGAAAGCAGAAAAGCGTTCTGGGGCAGCTGGTAGCCTTTTCCATCACGGTGGGCTTTACGGTGCAGATGCTGAGCTACTGCCTTACAAACCTTGGCATTGTTCACCTCCCAAGCCTTACCCTGCCCTTTGTGTCCTACGGAAGCTTTGCAAATCTCATCCATTTTGCCCTGCTGGGGCTGATGCTTTCCGTATTCCGCAATGGCGAGATCATGACGGATGCGCCCACGGCGGCGAAGAAAAGAAAAATGGCATAACTGTGAAACCGGACACATTCCCTGTGGAGTGTGTCCGGTTTTTGTAGATGCTGCGTCCTTTTGCCATTGACTTTCAGAGGGTATTTGGATATGATATACAAAACTACCCCCATCATAAGGAGGAAATTGACATGATTGAATTGGTGAAAGCCCATCCGCTGTTTCTGACTGAGGAAAACATGCCCATTCTGGAGCTGGAGCGGGAGGATTATGAGATCCGCATCGCTCGTCTGGTGGAGCGGATCCGGGCGCGAAACCTGACCCATATGGTGATCTACGGCGACCGGGAGCATTTTTCCAATGTGGAGTATTTTACCCGGTATGACAGCCGGTTTGAAGAGACCCTCTTGATCGTGGATGCACAGGGGAAGCTGTCCATCATTCTGGGCAATGAGGGCATGGGCTTCAGCCAGATCATCCCGGTGGAAATTGACCGGTATCTGTATCAGCATTTCTCCTTGCAGGGTCAGCCCCGGCAGAAGCTGCGGCTGCTCAGCGACATCCTGCGGGATACCGGCATTTGCGAGGATTCCCGTCTGGGCATCGTGGGGGTCAAATATTTTGAAGATGGAATGATCGATTCCGATCCCGAGCAGACCTATGATCTGCCCCAGTACATTTTAGATGCCATCCGGAAGGCCTGCCCCAATATCATCAATGCCACCAAGGAGCTCACCGGTGTGCCGGACGGCATCCGCATGCGCCTTTATACTGCGAAGGAAATCGCCTGGGCTGAGTCTGCGGGCAACCGGGTGGCCTCGGTGATGCAGCGCCTGATTAAGAATCTGAGAGAGGGTATTTTGGAGTGCGAGCTGCCCCGGCTGGCCCAGGTGGGCTGGGATCCCACCAGTGTACACCCGATGCTGAATTTTGGCGACCGCAGTGTGGCCATCGGCATGGGTTCTCCGGGCACTGCCCCTCTGGTCAAGGGCACCCCCGGTGGACTGTGCTATGGTCTGCGGGGCAATCTGACCTGCCGGGTGTCTGTGCTGGCCTCCTGTCTGGAGGATTATGCCGAACATCTCAAGCCCTATTTTGAAAGCTTCTATAAGGTCTATTATCAGGCGGTGACGGCCTGGTATGAGACGGCAAAAATCGGCGCCACCGGCGGACAGCTTCACAAGGCGGTGATGGATCTCATCGGCGGCGAGGAATTCGGCGTCACCCTCAATGCGGGCCATTGCACCGCCACGGAGGAATGGCCCAACGCCATTTCCTATGAAGGTTCGGAAATTCCTCTGGTGGATGGCTCCTTCATGCAGGTGGATATCATTGCCAGCGGCCCCGGCCCGGTACATAATGCCATCTGTGAGGATGCGGTGGTCATCGCGGGCGAGGGCCTGCGGGAAGCGCTGCGGCAGCAGTACCCCGAAACCTATGCCAGAATTCAGAATCGCCGTCAGGTGATGCAGGAAGTGCTGGGCATCCACCTCTACGAGGATGTGCTCCCCATGAGCAATCTCAACGGCGTATATTATCCGTTCCTACTCAATACAGATGTAGTGTTCGGCAAACGATAAGCGGAATATAAAAAATAATGATCGAACTCTGTCGAATGATTGACTTTTGTACAGAAGTGTTGTAACATAATAAAGTAAAAGCATAGGCTGATACACAAAATGTGATAGAGAAAGACAATAAAATCTAAGGAGGATTATTATGGCTTTTTGTAACAAGTGTGGTCAGGAACTCAACGAAGGTGCAGTCGTATGCACCAGCTGCGGCGCTGCACAGCAGGAAACTCCGGCAGTGGTAGATAAGGGCGGCTTCGGTTGGGGTCTGCTTGGCTGCTGCCTTCCCATCGTCGGTCTGATCCTGTTCCTGGTATGGAAGGACTCCAAGCCCAAGACTGCAAAGGCACTCGGCATCGGCGCACTGGTTTCCGTGATTATTGGCATCATTTACTACATCGCCGTGTTCGTATTCGGCACTGCCACAGGACTGCTGTCTGGCGTGATCTTCTAATCTTGGAAAAATGGCTTTATAAATGGCTTCCGATCATTTTTGGCTGTCATTGCCGGCCTGACAGATCCTTTCATTACAAAGGAAAACCCTTTCCAATTTGCGCAAGGTGTACAGGAGAGCTGATCGGGATTCTATTCTCGCTGCTCTCCTGTTTCTTTTACCGGGCGCCGGTTGCAGTCTGCATTGTGCTCCTGCTGCCCATGGTGATTGACGGATTTGTTCAGATGTTGACGCCCTACGAAAGCAATAATATCATGCGGCTCATCACCGGCTGTCTGTTTGGCTATGGCCTTTGCCAACTGTTTGTGATCTCTTCCATCGCTGCATTCCAATTTGGCTACAGGCTGACAGCAAATTAAGCATCGCTGCCCTATGAAATGAGAACCCGAAGACTGTTTTTTCGACAGCCTTCGGGTTTTTTAATTCAGAATGCAGATGGCAAGGTTCAGGTAGGCAGCAAAGGTGACCCAAAGCACATAGGGAATCATCAGATGCCCCGCAGTTTTGGAAAGACGGCAAAATCGCACCGTGGTGACCAGCACCAGTACCCATAAAAGGATTAGCCAAAGGAAGGCCGCCGTGCACAGGGACAGGGTGAAGAACAAAATCGACCAGAAAAAGTTGACCGCCAATTGCAGCGCATACACGCAGATGGCCCGCATGATCTTCTCTTCGCTGCCCCCGGAGGTCAGCACCAGATAAGAGGCCACCCCCATGAGGATAAACAAAACCGTCCACACCACCGGGAACAGCCACCCCGGCGGAGCCAGCGGCGGCTTCACCATCGCCCCATACGCCCCCATACTCCCCCGGGTCAGCCACCCGGAAAGCCCTCCCGCCAACAGCGGGATCAGAATGCATACCACCAAAGTTTTCCAATTTCGCCTCAACCAAGCCGCCTCCTACATAGAAATCTTATCAATTTCTATGCGCCGCACAAAAATAATAGAACGGGACACGCACCAATGAATGCGTGTCCCACAGTTGACTTAGTCAGAAGTTGTATTTCCTTTGGTAGTTCTCGGCTCAGCGGACATATTATAGTTTTGAGTAAACAATTGGCGTTACTTCGCCGTAAAGGGCAAAATATCTGTTTTTTGAGTAATGGGCAAAAAAGTCCGGGCCAAAATAGAGGCGGTTTTCAGGACTATAAAAATAGTTTTTCTTGATATACTTTCTCAG
>JAZRCV010000149.1:0-5666 GCA_045659925.1 Faecousia sp. | reverse complement strand
AGCGAGGCTCTTCTTCTTGATGTCCTTACCGGCAGCTGCAAACTGTGCAACCTGACCGATGTTGGAAGCCTTGGAAGCCTGACCGCCGGTGTTGGAGTAAACTTCGGTATCGAATACGAAGATGTTGACGTCTTCGCCGGAAGCGAGAACATGGTCTACGCCGCCGAAGCCGATATCGTATGCCCAGCCGTCGCCGCCGAAGATCCATACGGACTTCTTGGTGAGGTATTCCTTGTTAGCCAGGATATCCTTAACGGTATCGCAGCAAACGTCAGCTTCCAGGTTGGCAACCAGAGCGGCGGTAGCAGCCTTGCAGGCTTCTGCGTCGTTCATGGAGTCAAGGTATGCCTTGCAGACAGCCTTGCGCTCTTCGCTTTCGGTCTTGTCCATGACCAGAGCGATCTTTTCAGCCAGAGCATCGCGGATGAACTTCTGAGCGAGGTGCATGCCGAGGCCGTGCTCTGCATTGTCTTCGAACAGGGAGTTGGCCCATGCGGGACCGAAGCCGTCCTTGTTGGTGCAGTAGGGAGCAGTAGCAGCGGGGCCGCCCCAGATGGAGGAGCAACCGGTAGCGTTGGAGATGTACATACGGTCGCCGTAGAGCTGGGTAACCAGACGTGCATAAGCAGTCTCGGCGCAGCCTGCGCAGGAGCCGGAGAACTCGAGCATGGGCTGACGGAACTGGCTGCCCTTGACGGTGTTATCCTGCATGTCGGGCTTGTCGGCAACTTCCTTGACGCAGTAATCGAAGATTTCCTGCTGTGCGAGCTGGGATTCCTGAGATTCCATGGTCAGAGCCTTGGTGGGGCAGACGCCTACGCAGACGGCGCAGCCCATGCAGTCCAGAGGAGATACTGCCATGGTGTAGGAGTAAACGCCCTTGCCCTTGCCAACCTTGATGGGCATAACCTGAGTAGCTTCGGGAGCCTTGGCAGCCTCTTCTTCGGTCAGAGCGAAGGGACGGATGGTAGCGTGCGGGCAGACATATGCGCAGTTGTTGCACTGGATGCACTTGGAAGCGTCCCATGCGGGAACAGTAACGGCAACGCCGCGCTTCTCGTATGCGGATGCGCCCAGTTCGAACTGACCGTCGGCATAGTCAACGAATGCGGAAACGGGCAGGCTGTCGCCGTCCATTCTGGCGACGGGCTCGAGGATACCCTTGACCTGGCTGACCAGTTCGGGCTTGCCTTCGAGAGCGACTTCGGCAGCTTCGTCAACAGCGTCGATCCATTCGGCGGGAACGTCGACCTTGACATATGCGGTTGCACCGGCGTCGATGGCCTTCCAGTTCTTTTCAACAACGTCCATGCCCTTCTTGGCATAGGAGTGTTCAGCAGCGCTCTTCATGTAGCTGATGGCTTCTGCTTCGGGCATGACCTTAGCCAGGGAGAAGAATGCGGACTGGAGGATGGTGTTGGTGCGCTTGCCCATACCAACTTCGATAGCCAGGTCGATGGCGTTGATGGTATAGAGCTGAATGTTGTTCTTAGCGATGTAGCGCTTGGCTTCGGCGTTCAGATGATGTGCCAGCTCTTCAGCGGACCACTGGCAGTTGATCATGAATACGCCGCCGGGCTTGACATCCTGAACCATCTTGAAGCCCTTGGTAACATAAGAGGGGTTATGGCAGGCAACGAAGTCAGCCTTGTTGATGTAGTACGGGCTCTTGATGGGCTTGTCACCGAAGCGCAGATGGGAAATGGTGATGCCGCCGGTCTTCTTGGAGTCGTACTGGTAGTAAGCCTGAACATACTTGTCGGTATGGTCGCCGATGTTCTTGATGGAGTTCTTGTTGGCGCCAACGGTGCCGTCACCGCCCAGACCCCAGAACTTGCATTCGATGGTGCCTTCGGCAGCGGTGTTGGGGGACTCGTGCTCGGGCAGGGACAGACCGGTCACATCGTCCACGATGCCGATGGTGAACTGACGCTTCATTTCGTCGCGAGCCAGCTCTTCGAATACGGCGAAGACGGAGGAAGGAGGAGTATCCTTGGAACCGAGGCCGTAGCGGCCGCCGATGACGGGGATGGTGATGCCGGCGTTGGCCAGAGCAGTGACAACATCCTGGTACAGGGGCTCACCGATGGAGCCGGGCTCCTTGGTGCGGTCGAGGACAGCGATCTTCTTGCAGGTTGCGGGAATAGCTTCGATGAGCTTTTCGCAAGAGAAGGGACGGAACAGGCGGACCTTGATGAGGCCGACCTTTTCGCCCTGGGCGTTCATGTAATCGATGACTTCTTCTGCTACGTCGCAGATGGAGCCCATAGCGATGATCACGCGCTCAGCATCGGGTGCGCCGTAGTAGTTGAACAGCTGATAGTTGGTGCCCAGCTTTTCGTTGACCTTGCCCATGTACTTTTCAACGATGGCGGGAAGAGCATCATAGTACTTGTTGCAAGCTTCACGGTGCTGGAAGAAGATATCGCCATTTTCATGGCTACCGCGCATGGCGGGACGTTCGGGGTTCAGGCAGTGCTTGCGGAATGCTTCAACAGCTTCCATGTTGCACATTTCCTTCAGGTCTTCGTAGTCCCAAATCTGGATCTTCTGGATCTCGTGGGAAGTACGGAAGCCGTCGAAGAAGCTGATGAAGGGTACGCGGCCCTCAATGGCAGCCAGGTGAGCAACAGCGCCCAGATCCATGACTTCCTGAGGATTGGTTTCGCAGAGCATGCCGAAGCCGGTCTGACGGCAGGCATAAACGTCGGAATGATCACCGAAAATATTCAGAGCCTGAGTGGCAACGGTACGAGCAGAAACATGGAACACGCCGGGCAGCAGCTCGCCTGCGATCTTGTACATGTTGGGGATCATCAGCAGCAGGCCCTGAGAGGCGGTATAGGTGGTGGTCAGTGCGCCGGCTGCAAGAGAGCCATGCACGGTACCGGCTGCGCCAGCCTCAGACTGCATTTCAACGACCTTGACCTGGTTGCCGAAAATGTTCTTACGGCCCGCGGCAGACCACATATCAACATAGTCAGCCATGGGGGAAGACGGGGTGATGGGATAGATGCCAGCTACCTCAGTAAAAGCGTAGCTAACATGGGCGGCAGCGGTATTACCGTCCATAGATTTCAGTTTTCTGGCCATTAATATACCTCCTGTAGGTTTTAATTTTAACCTTATACATTTTAGCACCATTTTTCCCGTTTGTAAATCGCCAAATTTCATCAGAGAAAGAAAAAAGACGCAAAAAATATACAGAAATTTGGCGCTGTTTTTGTGCAATAAATATTTTATTACCGAAATAGCAAAAAACACGCTTCTTTTTTCATAAAGTATGCGGCGGAACAAGGGTATGACTTGATATTTCCATGCGGCTTTGGTATAATTTTTAAAGTATTGCCTGAGATTAGGACAAACACAGAGAGGAGCGCAGGATGCGCATGAAATTTATTTTTACACTTTGGATTTCGAAACTGGTGGCCATTGCGGTCAACCTCATTGACCGCAGCCGCGGCAGCAACTACGCGGGCAAGATTGCCACCCGTCTGATGCCGGATTTTGTCCGGCATTTTAAAGGCCTTGATTACAGTAAGGTGATTTTCATCACCGGTACCAACGGCAAGTCCACCACCACCAATCTGGTTTATCACTCCCTGACCGCAGCAGGGAAGCGGGTTGCTTCCAATCTGGAAGGTGCCAACATGATGGGCGGTGTGGCTACCACCCTCATTAAGAACTCCACCCTGGGCGGCAAGTTTAATAAGGAATACTTGGTGCTGGAAATTGATGAGCGCAGCCTGCCTGCCATCCGCAAGGTACTGCCTGCAGGTCATATGGGCATTACCAACCTGCAGAAGGATCAGGTACAGCGCAACGGCGATCCGGACTTTATCCTCCGCAAATTCCGCAGCGCCATCGGCAAGGATATGACCCTGTACCTCAATAACGAAGAACCCAGAAGTAAGGCTTTAGAGGATTACGCGGGCAAGAGCATCTATTTTGGAGCTGCTGCCAACGAAAAGACCTACGAGAGCCATGATTTCTACGATGTTACCATGCCCTGCCCCAAGTGCGGACATCCCATTGCATATTCCCGCTATCATCTGGCAAGCATCGGCACTTTTGCCTGCACCCATTGCGGCCATCATTCTGAAGCGAAGCCCGATGTTCTGGCAGAAGACATCGATTTTGCCGGTAAGACCTTCCGCTGCGGCGGCCTTGCATGGTCCTACCCCTACGCCAATCCCTTCTATATTTATAATTACGCCATGGACATTGCCATCTGCCGCAATCTGGGTCTTTCCGATGAGACCATTCGCGATGGCATTGCCTGCTTTGTCAACCCTGCCCACCGCCGTGAGGTGCTGACCTATCGCGGCAAGCACATCCATTACCTTCGCATGAAGCAGGAAAACCCCGAAACCCTGCAGTCTGCGCTGGATACCATTGCAGAGGACAAGAGCGAAAAGGCCGTGTTTATGGGTATGTATGAGGTCAAGGACTTCCTGCCCTACTATTCCAATTCCTTCTATTTCTTTGACTGCAATTTTACCCCCATTGCAAAGACTCCGGTGGAGCGCTATGTGGTGTTCTCCACCACGGTCTGCTATGACACCGCCAACCGCATCCGCTATGCCGGTGCGCCGGAAGAGCGCATCACCGTGCTGGATACGGAAGATATCCCCACCATTCTGGCAGAGCTGGACAAGACCAAGACCAACAACATCTATTTCCTCACGGGCATGAAGCCCTATAAGGAACTCAAGAAATACTTCAAGCAGGGAGGCGGCACAAATGGCTGATATGAAACTCAATCTGGGCTGGATGTACCCCGACTGCCTGAACCTTCACGGCGAACGGGGCAGTGTACAGGCCTTTGAACGCGTGGGCAAGAATCTGGGCATTGATGTGAAGGTGCACCGGATCAATGATTTTGATGATCCCATCCCCTTTGACGAACTGGATCTTCTCCTGTTCCTGCCCGGTGAGATCACTACCTTTGATTTTATTCGTCCTGCACTGGAGCGCCAGAGAAAGCAGCTGGTAAAGTTTATTGAAAACAATGGCTGGATCATTGCCGTGGGCACCACGGGTCTGCTGTTTGGCGGCGAGACCGTCCGTGAGGATGGCAGTGTATTCCAGGGCCTTGGCCTTCTTCCGGTAAAGGGAAAGGAACGCAAGTATGTCTGGGGTGATGACCTTCACTTCCGTCTGCGGGATACCAAGCAGGAAATTTTCGGCTCACAGATCCAGATGGCAGATGTGGAGACCGATGCACCTTTAGGCGATGTCCTCTATGGCCGGGGCAATGACGCCAAGGGTACCGAAGGCGCCCGCTATAAGAACCTGCTGTTCACCAACTGCCTTGGCCCGGTCTTTGTCAAGAACCCCTGGTGGACAGAGGATATCATCCGCAAAATCCTTCTGCAGAAGCTGGGCGTCAGCGCGGAGAAGCCCTATGCATGGGAATCCGCATCCTTTGATTCCTGCCTGCGCTTTACCAGAGAAAAACCGGAATTTCCCATCAAGTAAGCCTTGCACCGGTATGAGCGGGAAAGATACCGCAGCGCACATCCTTAAGTGATATAAAGGAGAGAAACAAAATGGCCTTTTGTCAAACCTGCGGCGCGCAGCTTGAAGAAGACTATAAATTCTGCAAAATATGCGGCACAATGGTAGCCGCGCCGCAGCCTGAATTTGAGGAGCCTCTCGGCGAA
>JAZRCV010000148.1:0-14585 GCA_045659925.1 Faecousia sp. | reverse complement strand
ATCGACTATGCCAAGTGTACTGGCTGCGGCAAGTGCGCAGCGGTGTGCCCGCGGCACATCATCTTTGATCTGAATGCAAAGAAGGTACCTGCAGAGGTCTGATGGATAAGCACATATCGTATTTTTGGCATTGCCGACGGGCTTTCCCCCTCGGCAATGCCTTTGTCTATATTAACAAAATAATACAAAAATATCTGACAAATTGCACAGAAATGCAGGCACATAATTGTAATCGGTTGAAATTTCGATGGGATTGATATATGATATACTCTGTTAAGTTTTAGTCTTTTTTGCACCGATGAGGATGCTCGTGCAAGCCTCAGGAAAGGATATGGTTTTATGAAAAAAACGAAGAAAAAAGGCCTGCGGGCATTATTGTGCGGCATTCTGGCACTGCTGATCGTTATGAGCTGTGGCTGCTCTGAAATCGTAAATGTGGAACCGGCACCGGAAGACCCGGATACGCCTCCGGTATCCGAAGGCCCTGTGGGCTATGTGGCGGCAGCGCCCAGCGGCACCGGTTTTATGGCCTGCGGCACCGGCGGCCGTGGGGACTATATCGACATTGATGGCAATGTGGAGCAGCGCGAAAGCGGTACCACTGCAAACCTGAATGATGTTTTTGTAGAGGGAAACCATGTTGCAGTCTGCGGCGATAACGGCACGCTTCTTATTTCCGGCGACAGTGGTATGACCTTCCAGCAGGTAGAGCTTGATACCGACGAAGATTTTGCTGCAGTGGCAGCCTTTGGCGGCAGTGTGTTTGTTGCCGGAGAAAAGGGCGTTATCTACCGCGAAAATGAAAGTGGCTGGGAAGCTGTTGAGATGGAACAGGGAACCGATATGATCGACCTGGTGGCAACGGAATACTGCCTTGCAGCCATTACCGCCGAGACGGATGTGTACCTCTCCACCGATGGCGTGGACTGGAAGTATCAGAACTTCAATGAGTATTATGATGGCCTGTATCCTCCCTATGTGTTCACCCGTGCGGTTCCGGCAGGTGAGACCCTCTTTGTGCTGGGTTATCATCAGGAAAATCCCAATGTCCCCCTCATCATGTATACCGTAGAGGGCGATGTGTGGATGCAGAAGAACATCGCGCATGTCAATGGTCAGCCCCTCACCGGGGAAGAAGTCCTGCGGATCCATGACATTTCCTTCAATATCGATCAGATCGTTGGCGTTATGGATGATGGTCAGGTGCTGGCCATTACCGAGTGCATCACCTGCAATGAGCTGAAGGAATTTGAAGGCGCAGATGACCTGTGGGCCACTGCCGTGCAGGAAGGCGGCGTGCTGATCTGCGGCGAGAACTTCTATGCCAGCGTGCTGAAGAGTTCCCAGATCCGTCAGGATAAGATCGGCGCAGAGCAGGCCAAGCTGGACATTGATTTCTATGACGCAGTGCTGATTGACGTGCGCGAAGCGGACGAACTGGCTGCCGATGGCTATATTCCCGGCAGCATCCACCTGCCTGTGGGTCAGGTCAAGGAGAAGCTGCGCGAGCTGGTGCCGGACATCAATACGGAGATTATCTTCTACTGTGCATCCGGTAAGCGCTCCCAGACTGCCACAGAGCAGGCAGTGGAAATGGGCTACTACAAGGTATATAACCTTGGCGGCCTGGGCGATTGGCCCTATGAAATTGTAAAGGATTGATTCTGTGCATTCTCAAGGCGGAATCGTCCTTGAAAACCGCATAAACAGCCAAATAGCAGTTCTGCCCTCCCGGAACCCCGGGAGGGCAGTTTTTTATCCATCGCAAAAGGTTCCGGCGTGAATGTAGGGGCGTGCATTGCACGCCCGCGTAAATGCTGCGAATTCGCCGATGGTTTCAATAAAAACGCAGCATCTTCTGCCGGACACCCCGGAGGGGTGTCCCTACGAGAGGTCTCCGGGCCTGATCGTAGGGGCGATTTGTAATCGCCCGAAAAATGATTGCAAATTTTCTGGGAATCTCCATATAAACGGGGCTTGCCCCTGCCATACATCCGCATTGCAACCCTTGCCATCGATTGTCAGGGCGGCGCAATGAAAAGCAGCGTGCCGAAGCATTTTTCGGCACGCTGCGATATATGGTGTTGTGATTATTTTGCCTTGCCCCGGAAGCCTCGTTCGCGCCACATGGCGGGATAGAGCAGAAGCAGCATGGGGTACAGTTCCAGGCGGCCGGCCAGCATATCAAACATCAGCACATATTTGGATACAAGTCCGTAGGAATCGAAATTCTGTGTGGGGCCAACGGCGGCAAGGCCGGGGCCGATGTTGTTGATGGTTGCGGCCACTGCGGTGAAATTGGATACCAGGTCTTTGCCATCCCGGCACAGGATCAATACCGATGCGGTAAAGATCAGGCAGAAAACAAAGAAATATACGGCAATGGAGCGGGTAAGTCCGTCTGAAATGGGCTTGTCCTCAAATTTGATGGTACGAACCGAGCGGGGATGCACATAGCTTCGCACCTCGTTCAGACAGGATTTGATCAGGATGACGATTCGCGATACCTTGAGACCGCCGCCGGTACTGCCGGCGCAGGCACCGATGAACATCAGGATCACCAGAACACATCGCGACAGTCTTGGCCACAGGTCAAAGTCTATGGTGGCATAGCCGGTGGTGGTGATAATGGAGGATACCTGGAAAGCAGAATGCCGCAGGAGTTCCTCAATGTTTATGCCCACCGCAGTGCCGGTGCGGTACAGATTCCAGGCAATCAGCCCGGTGGCAGCAAGGATGATCGCCGTGTACCACCGCGCCTCCTCACACCGGAACGCCTGACGGAATTTTCGCATCAGAATCAGGAAGTACACATTGAAGTTCACGCCAAACAGGGCCATAAAAATGGTGATGACCCACTGCTGATAGGCGGTATAGTCTGCAATGGAGCTGTTTTTGATGGCAAAGCCACCGGTACCGGCGGTGCCGAAGGAGAGCGTCAGAGAATCAAACAGGGGCATCCCGCCGCACAGCAGCAAAATGATCTGCAATGCAGTCATTGCGAGATAGATCAGATACAGGATCTTTGCCGTGGAGCGCACCCGGGGCACCAGTTTGCCCACGGAGGGGCCGGGGCTTTCCGCCCGCATGAGCTGCATGTGGGAGCCGCCTGCCATGGGCAGGATGGCCAGCAGGAACACCAGGACGCCCATGCCGCCCACCCAGTGGGTCAGGCTGCGCCAGAAGAGGCCTGCATGGCTCAGGGCTTCTACATTGTGCAGGATGCTGGCGCCGGTGGTGGTGAAGCCGGAAATGGTCTCAAACAGGGCGTTGGTATAGCTGGGGATATCACCGCCCAGCACAAGGGGGATCGCACCCACCGTACTCATTGCCACCCAGGAGAGGGCGACGGCGGCAAAGCCATCGCGCATGAAGAAGGACATATTGCGGGGTTTTCGCAGGCAAAACAGCTGACCCAGCAGGGCAGCCCCGGCAGCGGTGGCAAGATATACCCACCATTGCCATTCGCCGTAGCACAGGGCGGTAATCACAGAGGGCAGCAGAAACACCGCCTCAATCTGCAGGACTCTGCCGATGATGTAGAGAATCAGAGCAATATTCATAGCGTTCTCCTCAGATCAGCGCAGAATGTCCCGAATGTCGTGGAAGCCGGTATGGGTGGTGACCACGATGACGGTGTCGCCTGCTTCGATATGGTCATAGCCTCTGGGGATGATGATGTGCCCACCCCGGTTGATGCAGGCAATCAGCAGATTGTTCTTCAAAGAAAGCTCTGCCAAGGGGATGCCGATCACCGGCGCATTTTCCTCTACGCAGAATTCGGCGGCCTCCACCCGATTGTCAAAGAGGTAGTAGAGGGTTTCAATGTTGCTGCCGATGGAGTTCTGCCTTGCGCGGACATAGGCGATGATGGCTTCTGCGGTGATGTAGCGGGGGTAGACAATGCTGCCCAGATCCAGCTGGGCGATCACATCCCGGAAGGAGACTCGGTTGAGCTTGGTGATGACTTTGCATTCGGAAATGCGGCGGGCATAGAGGGTCATGAGGATGTTTTCCTCGTCCAGACCCGTCAGGGGCACGAAAGACTCGGTGCGGGCAAGCCCCTCTTCCTGCAGCAGCTGCTCATCGGTGCCGTCACCGTGGAGAATGGAAGCCTTGGGCAGCAGCGTGCTGAGCTCTTCGCAGCGCTGGCGATCCCGCTCGATGATCTTCACATGGATGCCCATGTCCAGAAGCTGCCGGGCAAGATAGTAGGAGGTTCTGCCGCCGCCGATGATCATGGTGCTGCTGACCTGATGGGTGTCCACGCCGATGCTGCCGAAGAAGCTGCGGGTATCCTTGGCTGACACCAGCACGGAGACCAGATCTCCCTGACGCAGTACAAAATTACCGCTGGGGATGGACAGGGCATGGCCCCGCTCCACCGCGCAGAACAGTGCACCGCAGGATAAGGTCTGGGCCGCCTCTGCCACACTCTTCTCGTGCAGCCGGTTGCCCTGGGGAATGCGGAAACGGATCAGCTCCGCGCCGCCCTTGGCAAAGGAGCCGATGTCCAGTGCGGTGGGCAGACGCAGGATGCGGGCCATTTCCGTGGCGGCTTCCATGTCGGGGTTGATGATCATGCTCAGACCCAACTGCTCCCGCAGATAGCTGAGCTCTTCGGTGTAGTCCGGATTGCGGACTCTGGCGATGGTGGCGCAGTTGCCCACCTTACGGGCTACGGTGCAGCACAGCAGGTTCAGTTCGTCCGAACCGGTGACTGCGATCATCAGATCCGCGTCCTCCACCCCGGCTTCCCGTTGCACGCTGTAGCTTGCGCCGTTGCCTTCAAGACCCATGACATCGTAGGTGTTGGAGAGCGCCTCGACGGTGGTGGCATTTATATCCACCAGGGTGATATCATGTCCTTCACGGCTGAGCTGCTCGGTCAGGGTGGAGCCCACCTTGCCGCAGCCGACTATGATGATCTTCAGCCCATCGGGCTTTTGTTTTCTTAGTTTCATTTTGAAAAATCCTCCGCTTTCCACAGAGCTTTCATAGTAATGCCAACATATTACGCCTTTTGGCGTTGTTTGTCAATGATGGGGTGCTTCAGTACTCCCGCAGCACCAGTTCCGTTTCCCCGGGATTGAGGCCCAGCTCAAGGCGGAGCACCTTGGGATGGCGGCGATAGACCTTGCGGATCATGCTTTGCAGTTGGGTGCCGCCGTGATAGCCATGGATCAGCCGCAGGCGGTAGGTGCCTGCTTTGGCGCTGCGCAGCTTTGCGTCAATGGCGTTCTGCGCCTGCCACACCGTCATGCCGTGCAGATCCAGCTCAAGAATTCCCTGTGTCATGCGTCCTCCTGCTTTGCTTTCGCGCGGTGGGCAATGAGCTGGGCTGCAATGCTGATGGCGATCTCCTCCGGGGTCTGGGCCTGAATGGGCAGACCAATGGGGGTGGTGATGCGCTTCAGCGATGCGGGGTCATGTCCCTGCGCAAGAAGCCATGCATTGGTGGCGGCAATTTTTTTGCGGCTGCCGATGACGCCAATGTAGTGGGCTGGCGTCCAAAGCACCTGGTTCAGAATGCCCCGGTCGTCGGCATGCCCTGGGGTCATGATGACCACATAGTCATCCTTCGTGATGGGGATGGTGGCGAGGATGTCTTTGCAGTCATCCTGAAGCACCTCCATGGCTCCGGGGAAGCGGGCGGGATCGCAAAGGCCCGGGCGGTTTTCTACCATGCATACCCGGAAGTTCACCGTCGCCAGCACCGGGCAAAGTGCCCGGCCCACATGGCCGCCGCCAAAGATATAAACAATGCCCCTTTGGCACAGGGGCTCAATATACAGGTGGGTTTCTCCCTGCAGGTGCACAGAACGGCTGCACAGATGGGGCAGCAGGGAGTGTTCCTCCACTGTGCGCAGGCCCTGCAGCCCGGTTTCATCATCCCAGGTGCCGAAGTCCATGACCCGGCCATCCTTCAGCGCCATGATGAGCCAGCAGTTGCAGTTGCCCTGCAGCCGGGAGAGGATGTGACGCAGAAGGAACAGGGTGGATTCGTCCTTCGGATCGAAGCGCTGAAAATATACTGTGACCTCACCGCCGCAGACCATGCCGATGTCCTGCACCTGATTGGGATGCAGCAGGAAGCTTTCCTGGGTGTCGAGCCCGGTTTTATGCACTTCCAGCGCCTTCTGGATGGCGCAGTATTCCACACTGCCGCCGCCGATGGTGCCGCAGAAGCTGCCATCGGGGAACACGGCCATTTTTGCCCCCGCACCCCGGGGAACAGAGCCGGAGGAGGCGATGATGCTGCAAAGAACGGCAGGACTGCCGTTCTTTAGCTGGGTGAGCATTTGTTGAAACAGATGGATCATAAGCAAGCCTCCCAAATATCGTCGGATAGGAATTCCTCGGGGATCTGCTGAGCGTCCAGTATTAAAATGCCCAGCTTCTTCCGGGCGGGGAGGTAATAGGGGAATTCTTCCCTCGTGCCCGGACGCAGCAGCGGAAGGATCTGCTCCTTCGTAATGCCTTCCGGGTTCGGGTCGTGGGAATACAGGCGGAAAAAGCGCACCGCGTCCTCCAAATTCCGCAGGGGCTGCCCCAGCTCAATGGCGCAGGTTTTTGCGGTGTAGTTCATTCCGGATTCGTCCAGAAGGCTGCAAATCTCAGCAAGGCTGCAGCCATTGCGTGGAGGATGGGTGAGGGAGAAGGTGTGGCAGGGCCAGTTCTTCTTGATGATGGCGATTTTTCCCCGGCATTGCTGCTTTGCGATGGTAAAAATCTCACTTAGCTGCCCAAACAGGCAGAATACCATCCAGTCATAGCGGGGATTGGGGCAGAGGGTATGAATGTTGCCACAGATGGGCTGAATGTTGGCGTATTGACCCGCATTCACCTGCGCCTGCAGGCCGGAAATGGCGGCAGGCGATACATCAACGGCGGTGATTTTGTCAAAATAGGGGGACATGGCCCGGCTGAGATAGCCAAGACCGCAGCCCGCATCACATACATGGCCCCCGGGGCCAAGGTGCTGCGCCAGTTCCTTCGCCAAAAGGGCGTGGAAATCCGAATGCTCCGAGGCGTCGGTCATGAAGCGGATCATATCCTCCTTCCAGGCGGACATCATGGGGTGTCCTCCCCTAAATGCAGGAGCATATGGCTGCGGGCAAGAATCTTCGGATCGGGCAGGGAATTTTCTATGGTGACGCTGCCCGTACCCGCGGTCAGCAGAAGATTTTCCTGCTGCAGGCGGCGTTTGGTCTGGGCGGCGGTGCCTTCCCCGCCGTCATAAATCCGGATGTCCGGCCCGGCAAGCCGGGAGATCAGGGGGCGCATGAAGGGGAAATGGGTGCAGCCCAGCACGATGGCCTGGGTGTCGGCACTCAGGCAGGGGAGAAGCACCTCCCGGAGGTAAGCTTCCGGCTCCGGCCCGTCTAAAATGCCCCGCTCTACGAATTCTACGATTTTGGGGCAGGGGAGCCGCAGGATATCATGGCTGTCCTGATACTGCTCCATCAGATCGGCAAATTTTTTCTCCCGCAGGGTGACCTCTGTGGCCATCACCACGATGCGACCACCGGGGGTTTTCTCTGCGGCTAATTTCAGAGCAGGCTCAATGCCGATGATGATGGTGTCGGGATAGCGGTTTCTCAACTCGTCAATGGTGGCGCCGGTGGCGGTATTGCAGGCAACCACCACCGCCTTGAGCCCACGATTCATTAGGAATGCAATGCGGTCAAGGGTCAGCTCCCGCACCTGCTGTGTGGGGCGGGTGCCGTAGGGGGCGTTGGCGGAATCACCAAAATAGAGAAAATGCTCCTGAGGCATTTGCCGCACCAGCTCCCGCAGGACACTGATGCCGCCCTGCCCGGAATCAAATACCGCGATCAGATTCTCCGGCTTTGCCATAGCATAACCCCACTTTCTGCTTCTTTTGAATTAGTATACCACCTTCGTGGTGAAAAAGCAATGAAGCAATGAAATGGGACGGGCTGTGGGAAAATATCCCGGCGCCGGAACCGGGAGGTTTTCTGAACTTTCCTCTTTACCTTTCTAAAGAAATCTGGTATGATACTTGTGTATGAGCGCAAATCGTCGAGGCGGGAGGTAAGCATGCAATGATCGGATTTGATAATGAAAAGTATTTGGAACTGCAAACCAAACAGATTCAGGAGCGGGTGGCCTATTTTGGCGGCAAGCTCTATCTGGAATTTGGCGGCAAGCTGTTTGATGACTTCCATGCAGCCAGAGTGCTGCCGGGCTTCCTGCCGGACAGCAAGATGCGAATGCTGATGCAGATCAAGGATCAGGCAGAGATCATCATTACCATCAATGCCAACGACATTCAGAAGAATAAGCGCCGTGGCGACCTGGGCATCACCTATGACTTAGATGTCATGCGCCTGATTGACGCATTCCGGGAATATGGCCTGTATGTGGGCAGTGTGGTGCTGACCCGCTATTCCGGCCAGAGTTCTGCAGTGGCCTTTGAACGCCGGCTGCAGAGCCTCGGCATCCGCACCTATCGCCACTATGATATTCCGGAGTATCCTTCCAACCTGTCTCTGGTGGTATCGGATGACGGCTTCGGCAAGAATGACTATATCGAGACAACCCGCCCTGTGGTGGTGGTCACTGCACCCGGCCCCGGCAGCGGCAAAATGGCCACCTGCCTGAGCCAGCTCTATCATGAAAATAAGCGGGGCATCAAGGCGGGTTACGCCAAGTATGAGACCTTCCCTGTTTGGAATCTTCCTCTGAAGCACCCGGTGAACCTCGCCTATGAGGCAGCCACCATCGACCTTTCCGATGTCAATATGATCGACCCCTTCCATCTGGAAGCCTTTGGCGAAACGGCGGTCAACTACAACCGGGATATTGAAATCTTCCCGGTATTGGAGGCCATGTTCACCCAGATGCGGGGCGAATGTCCCTACAAGAGCCCCACGGGCATGGGCGTCAATATGGCGGGCTTCGCCATTGTGGATGACGAAGTATGCCGGGAGGCTTCCCGGCAGGAGATCATCCGCCGCTATTACAACACCGCCTGCAGCGTCAAGCAGGGCAATGCAGACCCGGTGGATGTGCAGAAGCTGGAGATGCTGATGCGCTCTGCGGGCATCCAGACCTCCATGCGCCGCACCGTACCCGCCGCCCTCACCACGGCTGAGGTTACCGGCGGCCCCGCAGCGGCCATTGAACTGCCCGACGGCACCATCGTCACCGGCCATACCTCTGATCTTCTGGGTGCCATGTCTGCTGCCCTCATCAATGCCCTCAAGAAGCTGGCGGGCATCGACCATGCCATCAAGCTGCTGTCTCCCACGGTGCTGACCCCCATTCAGGAGCTGAAGGTGCGCCATCTGGGCAGCCGGAACCCCCGCCTGCATACGGATGAAGTGCTGCTGGCCCTGTCCATCTGCGCCGTCACCAATCCTGTGGTGGCGCTGGCACTGGAGCAGGTGGATCAGCTCAAGGGCTGCCAGATCCATTCCTCTGTCATCCTGTCCTCCGTGGACGATGATGTATTCAAGAAGCTGGGCGCCCACCTGACCTGCGAGCCGGTGTACCAGAACCAGCGGCTGTATCACAAGTAATCGAAAAACCGGAACCGGTGCTTTATTACGCCCGGTTCCGGATTTTTACAAAAAGATGAAACTACCCCTTGACCCTCACCCTGCGTCATGGGTTACACTGGGATCAGAGGGGAGGGGTCGGCGTGAAAACGGTAAAGGAAGTCAGCGAAATGAGCGGGGTCAGTGTGCGTACACTGCATTATTATGACAAGATCGGCCTGTTGAAGCCAACGCAGGTGTCCCAGTCCCGCTACCGGCTCTATGATGAGGAAGCCTTGGAGCGGCTGCGGCTGATCCTGATGTTCCGGGAGCTGGGATTTCCCTTGCGGGACATCGCTGCGATCCTCGATGCTCCGGATGAAGATCGAAACCGGATTTTGGAGCAGCAAATCGGCATTTTAGAGCAGCAGGTGGGGAGGCTTCAGAACCGCATCCACTTTGCTCGAGGCATTAAACTGACAGGAGTGAAAAATTTGAAGGGTAGAAACTTTGATCCCAAGAAGCTGGATGACTACAGCGTACAGGCAGAAACCCTGTACGGCAAGACCGAAGTATGGCAGGAATTTAAAGCCAAAAGCGCAGGCCGCAGCCAGCAGCAGGAGCAGGATATCAGCACACAGCTGATGGACTATTTTGCTAAACTCGGCACCATGCGGGATTTGTCCCCGGAAAGCGAGCCTGTACAGGCATGGGTGGAGGCCCTTCGTGGCTTTATTACAGCCCATTATTATAACTGCACCCCCCAGATCCTCAAGGGTCTTGGCTCTATGTACGCCGGGGGCGGCAGCATGACAGAAAACATCGACCGCGCCGGAGGCCCCGGTACCGGAGCCTTTGCCAAAGCGGCAATCGACGCATGCTACAAAGAATAAAGGAAACCGTGGAGCAGTTTGCTGAACTGTCTCCACGGCTCTTTTTATTTCATATTGATGAACACAAGTCCTGCCAGACACAGGCCAACCCCCACGAGCTGATGCCAGCCCACCTTCTCGTGGTACAGCAGCGCACCCACGATTACCAGTGCCACCGCAAGGAAGGCGCTTTGCACGATGGAGGCGGTGCTGATTTTCCAGCCTGCCCGGTAGGCGTAGAGGAAGCCAACCTCCAGCCCCACGATCGCGATTCCCAGCGCAAAGGGCGCCCAGTTGAGGCTGCGGTATTCCTGCAGGAGGTTCCCACCCCGATTGAGAAGGAAATACAGCGCTCCGGAGACCACTGTGCCCACCCCGTAGGTGACAGTGAGGGAGGCCAGGGGGTTCATGGAAGCGGGAGCAGATTTTGCGCAGATCTGATACACGATGTTGGATACCACCACAAGGGCCAGAGGCCAGAGATAAGACAGCATAGTTATTCCTCCTGAAAAAGAAAAAAGCCAAGCTATAAATAGCCTGACTGACGGTAGGTGCTCACCCGAATGATGAAAAAACCAAGTGCAAAGGGGGATTTTATCAAAAAAACCCGGAAAATTCCGGGAAAGCATTGACAAAAAGAAAAAAATATGGTAAGATAGCTATCCATACTGCGGAAGTGTGGATATTGCCTTCCTCTCCATCGTGGTATCATCTTATCACATATCACCAAAGAGGTCAAGGGGATATTTTGAAATTATTAACAACCTATCCAGGCGTATCATTTTATTAGAACAGAACTGCGAAGAAAGGCTGTGAAGAATCTTATGGCGAAAACGAAAGAAGTTCTCTTTGGCAAAACCCTGCGCCACAGCTATGCCAAGTATGAAGAAGTTCTCGAAATGCCCAACCTGCTCAGGATTCAGAAGGATTCCTACCAATGGTTCCTGAACGAGGGTCTTCGGGAGGTCTTCCGTGACGTGGGAACCATCACCGACTACACCGGCGAGCTGGAGCTGTCCTTCAAGGACTTCTCCATGGACGAAAAACCCAAGTATACCGTAGACGAGTGCAAGGAGCGTGACGCTACCTATGCCAAGCCCATCAAGGTCCGGGTGCAGCTGCTCAAGAAGGCCACCGGCGAGATCAAAGAGCAGAGCATCTTTATGGGCGACTTCCCCCTGATGACCAATGGCGGCACCTTCGTTATCAATGGTGCAGAGCGTGTCATCGTTTCTCAGATCGTCCGCAGCCCCGGCATGTACTATGGCCACGAGGTGGACAAGGCCGATCAGCACACCTATACCGCCACCGTCATTCCCTATCGCGGCGCATGGCTGGAGTATGAGACGGATCATCAGGACGCTTTCTATGTCCGCATCGACAAGAACCGCAAGCTCCCCATCACCTGCCTCATCCGCGCCCTGGGCGTGGTCACCGACAGCCAGATCAAGGAGCTGTTCGGCGAGGATCGCCGCATTGTGGCAACCCTGGAAAAGGATACCTGCCGCAGCCGTGAAGACTCTTTGCTTGAGATCTATCGCCGCCTGCGACCCGGCGAACCCCCCACGGTGGAAAATGCAGAGAGCTATCTGAACTCCCTGTTCTTCGATTCCCGCCGCTATGACGTGTCCAAGGTGGGCCGTTATAAGTTCAATAAGAAGATGAGCATCTGGTCCCGTCTGGCCAACCAGACCCTGGCTGAGCCCGTGGCCGATCCCATGACCGGCGAAGTGCTGGCTATGCCCGGCGAACTGCTCACCAGAGCCCGCGCCCACGAGCTGGACGAGCGCGGCGTCAACGAGGCCGTCATCGATGTCAACGGCACCCGTGTCAAGGTCTTCTCCAACGGCATGGTCAACATGGCCAACTTCGTAGACTTTGATCCCAAGGACTACGGCATCAAGGAGAAGGTCTGCTTCAAGGTCCTGCAGGAAATGCTGGAGACCGTCTCCGAAGACGGCTGGGAAGAAGCCATTGAGCAGCGCCGTGACGAGCTCATCCCCAAGCATATCACCCCCGAGGATATCCTCGCTTCCATTAACTACCTCAACTGCATGGTCTACGGCGCCGGCACCACCGACGACATTGACCATCTGGGCAACCGCCGCCTGCGCTGCGTGGGCGAGCTGCTGCAGAACCAGTTCCGCGTGGGCTTCACCCGCCTCGAACGTGTCATCCGCGAGCGTATGACCGTGCAGGAACTGAGCGATGTCAGCCCCCAGAGCCTCATCAACATCCGTCCTGTAACGGCAGTCATCAAGGAATTCTTTGGCTCCTCCCCCCTGTCTCAGTTCATGGACCAGAACAACCCCCTGGCCGAACTGACCCACAAGCGCCGTCTGTCGGCCCTTGGCCCCGGCGGTCTGTCCAGAGAACGCGCTTCCTTCGCCGTTCGAGACGTTCACTACAGCCACTATGGCCGTATGTGCCCCATTGAAACCCCTGAAGGCCCCAACATCGGCCTCATCAACTATCTGGCTTCCTTTGCCCGTATCAATGAGTACGGCTTCGTGGAAGCTCCCTTCCGCAAGGTGCAGAAGGAATATGACGAAAACGGCAAGTATGTGGCCTCCCGTGTCATCGACGAGATCGAGTATATGACCGCCGATGTGGAAGACGATTTCTATGTCGCCCAGGCCAACGAGCCCAAGGACGAGAACGGCTATCTGGTGAACCGCCGTATCGCCTGCCGCCACCGCGATGAGATCATCTCTGTAGACCGCGAGATCATCGACTTTGTTGATGTCTCCCCCAAGATGATGACCTCCGTGGCAACCGCTTTCATCCCCTTCCTGCAGAACGACGACGCCAACCGTGCCCTCATGGGTGCAAACATGCAGCGTCAGGCCGTTCCCCTGATGGTCACCGAGACCCCCATCGTTGCCACCGGCATCGAGCACAAGTGCGCTGTGGACTCCGAAGTCTGCGTCAAGGCCGAGGGTGACGGCGTGGTTACCCGCGTCTCCGCCACCGGCATCACCGTCCGCTACGATGACGGCCATATCACCGATCATCGCCTGACCAAGTTTGCCCGTTCCAACCAGGGCACCTGCGTCAACCAGCGCCCCAATGTGGAAGTGGGCGAGCGTGTCACCTTCAATCAGATCATTGCCGACGGCCCCGCCTGTAAGGATGGCGAGATCGCTCTGGGTAAGAACGTTCTTGTTGGCTTCATGACCTGGGAAGGCTACAACTACGAGGACGCCATCCTCCTGAACGAACGACTGGTTCGCGAGGACGTGTTCACCTCCATTCATATCGAAGAATACGAGACCGAGGCCCGCGACACCAAGCTTGGCCCGGAAGAAATCACCCGCGACATTCCCAACGTGGGCGAGGATACCCTGAAGGATCTGGACGAGGACGGCATCATCCGCATCGGTGCGGAAGTTACCTCCGGCGACTATCTGGTTGGTAAGGTCACCCCCAAGGGCGAGACCGAGCTGACTGCAGAAGAGCGCCTGCTCCGGGCCATCTTCGGCGAAAAGGCCAGAGAAGTCCGCGATTCCTCCCTGAAGGTTCCCCACGGCGAAGCTGGCATCATCGTGGATGTCAAGGTCTTCACCCGTGAAAACGGCGGCGATCTGGCCCCCGGTGTCAACAAGGTGGTTCGTGTCTACATCGCCCAGAAGCGTAAGATCTCTGTCGGCGATAAGATGGCAGGCCGCCACGGCAACAAGGGTGTTGTATCCCGTGTCCTGCCCCAGGAAGATATGCCCTTCCTGCCCGATGGCACCCCGCTGGACATCGTGCTGAACCCCCTGGGCGTTCCTTCCCGTATGAACATCGGTCAGGTTCTGGAAGTCCATCTGGGCTACGCTGCCAAGGCATTGGGCTGGAAGGTCTCCACCCCCGTCTTTGACGGCGCCAACGAGAAGGACATCCGGGAAACTCTGCAGCTGGCAGGCCTGCGTGAAGACGGCAAGACCGTTCTGTATGACGGCCGTACCGGCGAACCGTTTGACAACCTTGTCACGGTCGGCTATCCGTACTTCCTGAAGCTGCACCATCTGGTCGATGATAAGATCCATGCCCGTTCCACCGGCCCGTACAGCCTTGTTACCCAGCAGCCGCTCGGCGGTAAGGCACAGTTCGGCGGCCAGCGTTTCGGCGAAATGGAAGTTTGGGCGCTGGAAGCTTACGGCGCTGCTTATACCCTGCAGGAGATCCTGACTGTCAAGTCCGACGATGTCACCGGCCGTGTCCG
>JAZRCV010000147.1:0-17528 GCA_045659925.1 Faecousia sp. | reverse complement strand
GTGGAGACGGCAATCAGTATTTTTTTCATATTTGCTCCTCCTGTTCTAAATCAGGATGGGCCGCGAAATAGGCCCGGGTCTGCTGGGCATTTCTGAGAATTTCTTCCTTTAAATCCAATAATGTGTTGAATTTTTGTTCCGGACGGAGAAATTCATACAGGGACACGCAAATGTTCTGCCCATAGAGGTCGCCGGAATAGCCCAAAAGCCACGCCTCTATGGTGGTCTTTTCGCCACCCACGGTGGGGCGGCAGCCAATGTTGGTTACTGCGGGGTAGCTGCCAAAGGGCGTATACGCCCAGGAGATATATGCGCCTTTCCGGGGCAGCAGGATCTCCGGAGGGACCTGAACATTGGCAGTGGGGGTTCCCATTGTTCTTCCCAATCCGCGGCCGTGAACCACTTCGCCGCTGTAGGAAGGGGCATAGTCCAAAAACTGCCGTGCCTTTGCAACATCACCTTCGGCAATTAATTGCCGGATGCGGGTGGCGGACACCGTTTCTCCGTTCACTTCCACCTTTTCAATGACTTTGCAGTCAATGCCTCGTGCTTCGCAGGCCCTTGCCAGCTTTTCTGCCGTTCCTTCGCCCCGATGGCCAAAGCGGTAGTCGTAGCCGCAAACAAGGCAAGACGCATGAAGGGTGCCGATCAGATAGTCGTCCAAAAACCGCTCCCAGGGCATTTGCATCATGTCACGGTCGAAGGGGAGGAACACCACCGTATCCATACCATGGCGTTTGAGATGCTGCTCCCTGTCCTGACGGGAATGCAGCAGCGGAACTGCAATGCCCCGAACCAGTTCGTCCGGATGCACGTCAAAGGTCATCGCTACGGCCGGGATCCCCAGGGAGTCTGCCTGTGCTCTGGCAGTGCGTAAAAGTGCTGCATGGCCAAGATGGACGCCGTCAAAGAAGCCCAGGGCCACAACAGTAGGCTGTTTCAAATTAGTTCACCTCAAAAAAGCTTTTGACCCCCTGGGCCATGCCATCTTTGATCTGGCCCAGTGCCAAAAAGCTGCCGTCTGCACCGTAAAAACGGTAGGTTCCCTCCGAACTGTGGGCGGTAAACCGTCCGCCGTTGCGGATGCAGCGGGTCTGATTCTCGCTCAGATGCAGGGGAGGATGCTGCCCAAACATGCTGTCCACCGGCAGAAGCAGTGCCTGACGTTCTTCCGGGGACATGGCGAGCAGCTCATCGATGGTGTGGGCGCAGCTTAAATTATAGCGGCCTGCCTTGGTACGCCGAAGGGAGTGCATACAGCCGCCGCAGCCAAGGCGTTTGCCCAACTCTGCGCACAGGGTTCGCACATAGGTGCCCTTGGAGCAGTGCACCCGGAACTGCCAGAGATTGCCCTCGCCCTCCAAAAGCTCGGTTTCGTGAATGAAGATCTTTCTGGCAGGGCGCTCCACCTGCTTGCCGGCTCTTGCCAGCTCATAGAGCTTTTTGCCATGAATTTTTACGGCGGAATACATGGGCGGTACCTGCATCAGCTCTCCTTCCATGGAGTGCAGAGCAGCTTCCACCTGCTGCCGGGTTACCTGAACGGGGACTTCCCGGAGCACCTCGCCGGTGATATCTTCCGTGTCTGTTTCCATGCCAAGGCGAAGCCCGGCAATGTATTCCTTATCGGCAGATTCAAAGAATTCCACCGCCCGGGTGGCTCTGCCAAGGAAAATGGGCAGGACGCCCGTGGCCATGGGGTCCAGAGTGCCGCCGTGGCCTACCCGACGCTCCCCAAAGATGCCCCGCAGCTTTGCGGCCACATCCTGAGAGGTCCAGTCGGGGCTTTTGTCAATGATAATAATACCGCTGGCCATGGCGCTACCTCATGCTTTCAGCGCGGGATAGAGCGCATAGATGGCCTGCAGGAGTGCCTGCGTGGCTTCTTCCGGGGTACCGGGCACACTGGCACCTGCGGCGCAGACATGGCCGCCACCGCCAAGGCTTTTGCAGATAGCACCTGCATCAAAGCACCGGTCGGTGCGAAGGGAGATCTTTACTCCCTCATCAGGAAGCTGACGCAGCATGGCGGCAATTTCTACACCTTCGATTTTTCGGGCAAAGCCGGAAATATCGTCCACATCGTCCTCTGTCAGGCCCAGCTCTTCCCGAAGGGAACGGGGAATGCAGCAGATGCCGATGCGGTTTTCAGAATAAAAGGCCATGGTTTCGGTCAGATGAGCTTCCAGCTTCAGTCTGGCGTAGCGCTTGATCTCAAACAGACTGCGATTGATGGAATAGACCTCCACGCCGGTGCGCAGCAGCTCTGCTGCCACCCGGAAGGTATTCTCCGTCACATTGGAATGGCGGAAGCAGCCGGTATCTGTGGAAAGGGCTACATACAGGGCGGCGGCGATCTCCTTTGTGATCTCCACTTCCATAGCCTTGAGGACATCATAGATGATTTCGCCACAGGCTGCCCGATCGGGGCACACAAGGCTTCTCCCGGCATAGCCGGAATTGGTGCCGTGATGGTCGATGGCAAGATCAATTTTTGCAGTCTCCGGAAATCCTTTGAGCAGCATATCCTCTGCTGCCACATCCACTGCCACAAGGCTTGCACCCTGGGGGATATTTTCGCAGCACAGGCCCTCTACCCAGGGGCTGTACTTTTCCGTCAGCTGGGGGTTTTCCAGAACCCAGGCTTCCTTACCCTTTTGGCGAAGACCCAGACACAGCGCCGCAGCGGAACCTAAGGTATCTCCGTCGGGTCGGCGGTGGGTCAGGATCACGATCCGGTCAAGGGCCAGAAGTGCCCCGGCCATGCGCGTTTCATTCATCATCTTCGCCACCCTGGGGAATATCCAGCTTGGAAAGCAGGTCAAGAATATGGGCACCGTGGGTGATGGAGTCATCCTCGGCCCAGTGCAGTTCCGGGGTATAGCGGAGCTGCAGGCGGGCGCTCAGTTCCCGCCGCAGGAAGCCGCCTGCGGACTTGAGGCCCTGCAGAGCTTCTTTTGCACAGGTCTTATCAAAAAAGCTGACGAAAACCTTGGCATAACGAAGATCCGGGGTGGTCTGCACCCGGGTGATGGAGATCATGGTTTTCTGGACGCGGGGATCCTTCAGGCTGCGGATGAGCTCGCTCAGCTCCCGCTGGATCTCTTCGTTGATGCGTCCGATTCGATTGGATGCCATGTTGTTTCCTCCTTAGGATAATGGTTCGTTTCCGCCTTTGCGGAAGAGAAAGGGCGCAGGGCAGGGACGGTTTGCGCCGACGCTGCTCCGCGCCCTATTGAAATTTTAGAATTCTGATACAGAAATATTTTGTCCATATCAGGCAAAGGGACGCGGGGTTATGCTCGCATCATCAGCGGGGAATTTCCTCCATGATGAAGCATTCAAAGACGTCGCCTTCCTTGATGTCATTGAAGCGGTCGATGCTCATGCCGCATTCGTACTTTTCCTGCACCTCGCGGACGGAATCCTTGAAGCGCTGCAGGGAGCCGATCTTACCTTCGTGGATGACGATGTTGTCACGCAGGACACGCACCTGACCGTCACGGGTGATGCGGCCATCCTTGACATAGCAGCCTGCGATGGTGCCGATGGAGCTGACGCGGTAGGTCTGGCGGACTTCGGCGTGGCCGATGACAGCCTCGCGATACTTGGGTGCCAGCATACCCTTCATAGCGGCTTCGATTTCGCCGATGGCATCGTAAATGACGCGGTACATACGCATATCCACATGATCGCGCTTGGCGGCTGCCTGAGCAGCATCGTTGGGACGCACATTGAAGCCGACCACGATGGCGTTGGCAGTGGATGCCAGAACCACGTCGGTCTCGTTGATGGCGCCGACGCCGGCATGGATGACCTTGACGCGAACTTCTTCGTTGTTCAGCTTTTCCAGAGAAGCCTTGACTGCCTCGGCAGAGCCCTGCACGTCGGCCTTGACGATGAGGTTCAGTTCCTTCATCTCGCCTTCCTGCATCTTGGCAAAGAGGTTGTCCAGGGTGACCTTCTGGGTCAGCTTGGCAGCTGCGTCCTTGATCTTCTGCTTGCGCTGTTCCACCAGCTGACGGGCCATGCGCTCGTCTTCAACGGATGCAAATTCGTCGCCGGGGGAGGGAACTTCTGCAAGGCCGGTGATCTCCACGGGGATGGAGGGGCCTGCCTCCTTGACGGTTCTGCCCTTATCGTTGGTCATCACGCGGACACGGCCAACAGCCGTACCGGCGATGATGATGTCGCTCTGATTCAGAGTGCCGTTCTGCACCAGCAGGGTGGCAATGGGGCCGCGGTTCTTGTCCAGACGGGCCTCAATGACGGTACCCTTGGCAGCACGGTTGGGGTTGGCGCGGAGTTCAGCCAGCTCGGCGGTCATGATGACGATCTCCAGCAGATCGTCGATGCCTTCCCGGGTCTTGGCGGAAATGCGGCATACTTCGGTGTCTCCGCCCCAATCGGAGGGCACGAGACCATGCTCGGTGAGCTGGGTGAGGATACGGTCGGGGTTTGCGCCCGGCTTATCCATTTTGTTGACAGCCACGATGATGGGGATCTCAGCAGCCTTGGCATGGTTGATGGCCTCAATGGTCTGGGGCATGATGCCGTCGTCTGCTGCCACCACCAGAATGGCGATGTCGGTGCAAAGGGCACCGCGGGCACGCATCTCGGTGAATGCGGCATGGCCCGGGGTATCCAGGAAGGTAATGGGCTGACCGTTAATTTCAACGGTGTAGGCGCCGATGTGCTGGGTGATGCCGCCAGCTTCGCCGGAAGCTACATTGGTCTCACGCACGGCGTCAAGCAAACTGGTCTTACCGTGGTCAACGTGACCCATAACCACCACAACGGGGGGACGGGAGACGAGTTCTTCATCCGTATCCACATGATCGTCAAACAGACGCTCTTCGATGGTGACAACGATTTCCCGCTCTACCTTGCAGCCCATTTCCGTGGCCACATATTCTGCGGTATCGAAGTGGATGTTCTGGTTGATGCCTGCCATGACGCCGTTGCGCATGAGGCACTTGATGACCTCGGCGGCGGTCTTCTTCATGCGGGAAGCCAGCTCGCCCACGGTGATTTCGTCGGGAATCTTGACGGTGAGGGGGGTCTTCTTAGCAATTTCAAGCTGCAGACGGCGCATCTTTTCCTGCTCTTCGTTGCGGGACTTGTTGCCGCCCACGAACTTGCCCTTTTTCTGCTGCTGCTGTTTTTTCTTGGAGCCACGGCCGCCAATGCGCTGCTTGCCGCCGGTAAAGTTCTGCTCACGCTCGGTGACAAGAACATCCACGCGGTCGTCAAAACGCTCGGAATTTACGGTGACGGCAGAGGTATCTACCACGCGGCGCTCCCGCTTGCGGGGTGCTTCGGCGGGCTTGTCTGCGCTCTTGGGTGCTTCAGGCTGCTTTTCTGCTGCGGGTGCTGCTTTGGGCGCCTGGGCAGCCTGGGGACGGGTTTCGGGGTTCTTGGGGCGGTTTGCACCCTGATTCTGGTTGCCGCCGGCGCTCTTTGCGGGGGCACTCTTGGGAGCGGGGGCAGGAGCGGCCTTCGGTTCGGCCTTTTCTTCCTTCTTCGGCGCCATGGCTGCGGCAAATACCTGCTCAATAGAGCTGATCTGATGCTTCTGGGTCAGATGATCAAACAGCACATTGAGCTGTTCTTCCGTCAGCACCTGCATATTGCTCTTCGGCTTTTCAAAATATTTAGAAACGATCTGAGAAACTTCCTTTGCCTCAATGCCAAAATCACTGGCCACGTCTCTGACTCTATATTTCATAATACTCATATAGCCACCTCCATACGCTACGATTTCTTCTTTCCATGCCGGATGTTATCCCTGTGGGCTTTTGCCTCTGCCTGACGCTGACGGATTCTGCGTGCTTTATATTCCAGAAGCTCCAGGAGCTCTGCGTGTTTATCCGGCGTACCCAATGCTTTTACAAAGGCCAGCGCCAGCTGAGCATCCGTCAGGGCAGCAATGGCGCAGGACGTGCGTCCCACCGCCTGGCCCAATGCATCTTTGTTATAGGGAATCTGCAGATAAGGCTGTTCGCTGCCGGATACAAAGCTTTGTACACGGCGTACCGTATGCCCGGAGGCATCCGATGCGATCACGATCAGCCGGGCTTTTCCTGCGCGGGCCGTGGCCCCCACCGGTTCTTCGCCCACCTCAATGCGCCTGCCCTTGCGGGCGAGGGATAATAGGTTCAGTGCCTTATTCAGTTGTTCCATCCGGCACCTCCATCTGCGCGATCAGCGCATCGTATATTTCCTGAGGGATAGATGTATCCAGATTACGCTCCAGCGCCTTGCTCTTCAGCGCCTGCTTCAGGCATGCCGTATCCCGGCACACATAGGCGCCGCGGCCGGATGCCTTGCCCCGGAGATCAACGGAAATTTCTCCCTGGGGAGAGCGGACAACCCGCACCAATTCGCGCTTGGGCTTCATCTCGCGACAGCCTAAGCATTGACGCATGGGTATTTTTTTCACCATGGTAATCCCTCCCTGATTACCGGTATGCTGCCATACCGGAATGCAATCCAAATGAAATCTCTGCCCTTATTCTTCGGCAGGCAGTTCTTCTTCCTGTACCTGGGAAGCGGGCTTGATATCGATCTTGTAGCCGGTCAGGCGGGCTGCCAGACGGGCATTCTGGCCTTCCTTGCCAATGGCGAGGGAAAGCTGGTCATCGGGCACCACCACGCGGCAGGCCTTGACACCGGGCTGCAGCGTCACGGAAATGACATCTGCCGGGGACAGGGCAGAGGCGATGAAGGCTTCCGGATCTTCAGACCAGATAACGATGTCCATCTTTTCGCCCCGCAGTTCGTCCACCACAGCGCCTACACGGCCGCCTCTGGGACCGACACAGGCACCCACGGGATCGATATTTTCCTGAGTGGCATGCACTGCCAGCTTGGTACGGGAACCGGCTTCTCTGGCGATGGACTTGACTTCCACCAGACCCTGCTCGATTTCCGGAACATTCATTTCAAACAGGCGCTTGACCAGACCCGGATGAGTACGGGATACCAGAATCTGGGGGCCTCTGTTGCTGCGGCGTACATCTGCCACGTAGACGCGGATCAGATCGCCTTCCTGATAGTATTCGCCCCGTACCTGCTCACCTGCGTTGAGGTAAGCGTCGGTCTTGTCGCTGCCCTGGCCGATCCGGACGGTGATGTCGCCGCTGTCGGGGGTAATGCGAAGTACGGTGCCGGTGAGGATTTCGTGCTGCTTGGAGGAGAAGCTGTCATAGATCATGCCATGCTCTGCCTCGCGGATGCCCTGAATGATGACCTGCTTTGCGGTCTGGGCAGCGATGCGGCCAAAGCCCTTGGGCTGAATGTCCACATTTACAAGATCGCCGATCTGAGCGGAGGGCTCCAGTTCCCGGGCGGCTTCCAGAGAAATCTCGGTCAGGGGAGAGAGAACCTCGTCCACAACCTCTCTCTGGGCGTACATGCTGATGCCGTCTTCCGTCAGAGCAACATGGATGTTTTCCTTATAGCCTTCGCAGTTCTTTTTGTAGGCTGCGGTAAGGGCCTGGGTGATCTTATCCACCATATAGTCGGTGGGAATTCCGCGTTCCCGCTCAAGCTGCTTGAGAGCTGCAAAAATTTCAGCGTTCATGATAATCCTCCTAATCAGAAGTCCACACGAAGCCGGACCTGTGCGACTTCGGCTTTCGTAAAGCTCATGGTTGTATCGCCGATGGTGATGGTCACATCGCCATCCTGGTAACCGGCCAGAACGCCGGCGAATTCTTTGGATCCGTTATGGGGCCGGTACAGGCGCACCAGCACATCCGCGCCCATAAACCGTTCAAAATCACCGGGGCGCTTGAGGGTGCGCTCCAGTCCTGCAGAGCATACCTCAAAGGTATAGCTGTCGGGGATGGGATCGGCTTCGTCCAGAATGGGATCCATCGCCCGGGATACGGCTTCACAGTCATTGATGTCTACGCCGCCATCCTTATCGAGATAAAGGCGCAGGAACCAAGTGCTGCCTTCGCGTACATATTCTACGTCCCACAGCTCGCAGCTTTGTGCGGCGACCACCGGCTCGGCAAGCAGTCGGACCTGATCTGTAATTTTCATAAAATTCTGCCTTTCTCAATCAAAAAGAGAGGGGGGAAGCCCCTCTCTCTGGTAAAACATACTCTAAGATCATAGTGATTATAGCATCTTTTCTGTGGGAATGCAAGTGTTTTTCTTATAAAATCTTCGACTTTTTTCCGCATTTTCAAGGGCAAAACGCTGCATTAGGCCGGCAGATGGCTCAAAAACCGGAGGGGATGGAGGGAGATTGCGAAATTTGCATTTTTCTATTAGAAAGTGGCATATTTCTGTTGCTTTTTTATCAGGCAGCCTATATAATAAGGTCGCAATAAAATTGTAAAATTATGTGTAATTTCCTGAAAGGCGGGGCGTTATGGATACAAAAAAATATGAAGCCATGGTAACCTCGATTCAGCAGGGGAGCTTTACCAGAGCGGCGGATGTTCTGGGCTACACCCAGTCGGGTCTGACGCATATGATGAATGCCCTGGAGACGGAAGTGGGCTTTCAGCTTTTACGCCGAGGGCACTTCGGCATCCGCCTGACGCCCGACGGCGAACGGATCATGCCGATGGTGATGGAATTTCTGCAGGCATCGGAGCGCCTGCGGGAGGAAATCCGCGCCATCAACGATCAGGCCAGCGAAACCATCACCGTTGGCTCCTATTCCAGCATTGCAAGCCACTGGCTGCCGCTGATTCTGGATGCATTCCGTAAGGAATATCCCAATGTGCAGGTAAATATCCATGATGAATCCCGGCCACTGCTATTTCAGGATGTGCAGAGCGGGCGGGTTGATATGGCTTTTACCAGCGCCCCGAAGGATGAAAATGTGAACTGGTATCCGCTTCACGATGATCCCCTTCTGGCGCTGCTTCCCAAGAACTCTCAGGTGGATTCCGGGGAAAAGTTTGCCGTGGAAAGCTATGCGGGCAGGCAGTTCCTGATGCCCTCTGATGGGTATGATACGGATATTCTGGAAGTCCTGAATGCCCGCGGCATCCGACCGGAGATATTGACCACCTCTGTCAGCGATCCTGCCATTATTTCCATGGTGGCCCATGGGCTTGGGGTGAGCATGCTTTCAGAGTTGTCCATCCGCGGCTATGAGGAAAGTGTCTGCGCCATGCCCCTTGCACCCAGCTGCTGCCGTCATCTGGGCATCATTGTGCGGAAAAACGCCATTATGAAGCCCACAATGGTGAAGCTGATTGAGTGTGCCCGTACTACAGTGGCTCAGATGTATCAGGAAAAAGAGAAATTCTGAATCATACAATAAAAATTGGCCTGCCCCGGCAATGCCGGGGCAGGCTTTGTGTTATCGGATCGTCAAATGATCGGGATGATTGATGGAACTCAGCAGCCGCAGTTGTTATCGCAGCTGTTGCAGCCGCAATTGCAGCTGCAGCCGTTGCTGAAGCTATTGCTGAAGCCGCAGCCATTGCCGCAGCCGCCAAGCAGTACAACGGCTACGATCAGGATGATGATCCACCACCAGTTGCTGCCATAGGCAAAGATACCGCTGCCACAGTTGTTATAGGAATTGCAAGACATAGAATTGACCTCCAGTTTGAATAGTCGGCGTTGCCGCTCATTCCATGTTATGCGTCGTTGGCAGATTGGTGCAGAATCCGCTTGAGACAAAAGTAAAACAGTTGTTGATTCCAGCGGGTATTTTCTGTATACTGATAGTAGTATGAAACGGATGCCTGACTGCTGCATAATCGCGGGGAGGATCCGTGTAAGGAGGACGAAATATGAGAAGAACAGCCCGAGTGATCGCACTGATTCTCGCCGTTGTCTTGATGCTGCAGTGTGCTGCAGCGGCTTCCCCTGTTCCGGCAGTGGATCCCAATGAGGATGTGCAGACCCTTCAGCCTCTGCCCCCGACGCAGACGCCGGAAGACGAAGCACCGGTAGAGCCTCCTGCACAGGAGGATCCTGAGCTGCCCCCGGAAGACGATGGCACCACGCCCCCTCCTGACCAGGAGGATCCTTCCGAACCGGACAATCCCCCTGCGCTGGACACCATCACCATTACGGCCAGCCTGGAGGATGGACTGCTGGTACATAACCCGCAGCAGGAACTGACAGTTACCGCTGCAGAGGAAGGCGAGGATCTTCCGGCGGAAGACATTACCGTTACTCTGAATGGGAATGCCCTGAAAGCGGAAGCGGGTGTGTATTCTCTGAGCCTTGCACAGGGCGATAACGCCATTGAGATTACCGCAAAGGGAAGCAGCGGCAGCAAGACCCAACTGCTTACTGTGCGCTTTGAGATTCTGATTCCCGATAGTTGGGCCCATGATGCACTGGCTTTCTGCGTGGAATATGGCATTCTCAACGGCAATGCCTACGGCGATCTTTGCCCCTCTGACTATGCCTCCCGCGCACAGCTTGCTGCGATGCTGGTGCGCCTGTTTCATGCAATGCCCACAGCGGATCTGAATGGCTATACCGATGTGGAAGAAGGTGCATGGTATTATGGCGAGATGTCCCGCGCTGTTGCCATGGGCATCTTTGAAGGCAGCGGCGGCAAGCTGATGCCGCAGCAGCCCATTACCCGTGAGCAGGCATTTACAGTGCTGGCACGAGCCTTTGGCGTAGCTGCCAAGAATGTGGATGCGCTGGAAGCATTCTCCGATGGCAGCAGCGTCAGCAGCTGGGCAGCCAGCAGTGTGGCAGGCATGCTGGAAGCGGGTTATATCCACGGCACCTCCAACGGTACCATCAACCCCAAGGGCAATATTACCCGTCAGGAACTGGCGCAGGTGCTGTTCAATGCGCTGGACTGCATCACCGATGATCCTGAAGCCATAGATGGCAGCCGCGTACTCTATACCGGCCCCATTGACGCTCTGGAGGGAAAGACGATTTCCGGCAGCCTGATCCTGAGCTGTGAAAGCGAAGAAGAGGCTGTCCTGCCGGAATTCACGGTGGAAGGCCGTCTGGTTCTGCAGCTGCACAATGCAAAGACGGTCAAAATGGGTGCACTCAGCGATACCATTGCGGTCAGCTGTCCTGCCTTTGTTACGGTGGAAAACCCGGTGGATACGGTTCTTGTTCTGCGGGATGGCGCAACGGTCAGAGCAGAGGCCAGACAGGCAATCACCCTTGGCGATATCACATTGCACAACGAGTATGAAAATGTCTATTGCCAGAGCGGTAACCCCGTGATTGCTTCCAGCGCCCTTGTCCAAAATATGTATTTTTCCCATAGCGCAGCGGGAAGCAAGGTGTCTGTTTATGGTGTGGTGGAAAATCTTCACGCAGAGGCAGACCGACTGGAAATCTCGGAATTTGGTCGGGTTGAAACGCTGTATCAGTACAGAGTGGAGCTGAAAGTCTCCTGCAATGTGGGTGAGATGGTGGCTCGGATCGATGCTGGCCTGTACGGTGTCAGCGTGATCTCCAATGATACGCCTTCTGCATATTATGATAAGCTTGATCTTGTGGTAAGCGGCACCATCACCGGTGTTAACAGCGAGAAGGTTTATGGTGTACCGGATGGTGTGCGCAAATGCACTGTAACCTATTCCTACAAGGGAAAAACACTGAAGACGGAGAAAGATTTCCTGCTGACTGAGGGCGCAAAGCTGAGCTGTCCCGTTACCGCAGTCCTCCGCAGTGGTGTTGAAGAGATCCATAATGTGGTGGTTACCATCCGCTATAACGGTGAAACCATGACGGCAAATCTGCCCTTCCTTTCTACCGGGCGTTATACTGACTACTACCAGGCCAAGAATAATATCAAAACTATCCATGTTATCGCAGTGGTTAATTCTACCACCTCGATCTACTCCTACAGTTCACTTTCTGGCTACCTCACCTCTGTTCCTGCCGGTACCCATGTCTATTTCCTGAAATATGTCACTGACAGCGGCAGTGTTGCTTTGGTTGAAACCAAGGATGGTGTGCGGGGATATATTTCCGGCTATGCCATCAGAGTTTCCTGGCAGAACTATCATAATGATTCCGTCTCCTATTCTGACGGCGTGAAGGAAGCCTTTGTCAATGAGGTGAACAACTACTCCAGCAAGACGAAATACCTCATCTGGTGTAATCTCTATACCACAACGGTTAACATTTTTGAGGGAAGTCAGGGCAACTGGAAGCTCATCAAGTCCAGTGAATGCACCATTGGCGCACCCTACACGCCCACACGCCCCGGTGTTTTCTCCCTGTATTCCCGGGCCTATTACTGGAATTACGGCGATAGCACAAATCCGGATACTTCCAGATGCTATTATGCATCCTTGTTCGATGGCGGCATTGCCTTCCATACGCGGCTGTATTACACAGGAACTACCACCATGGTGAATCCCAGCCTCAGCGCAGAACTGAGCCATGGCTGTGTCCGCTGCCCGGACGATATTGCAAAGTTTATTTATTACGAATGCCCCATTGGAACAACAGTGGTTGTTTATTAACAATTAAAAATCGAACCGTCACAAAACGCTGCGTTTTGTGACGGTTCTTTTCATTTATAGGGGAAATGCCTGATTTGTGGAGAAGAAGTACAGAAGCTTTTCTTTTACCGGTCGGTCAAAGATTTTGGACAGGGCTTCGCTGTAGGCTTCCAGCTGTCCCCGGTAGTGCTCTGCCCGGAGGGCTTCCGTGCCCGGTGCGATCCGGTCGGTTTTAAAGTCAATGACGCAAAGACCATCCGGTTCTAAAAGGCAGCAATCTGTCACACCCTGCAGGAGGAAGTGTTCGCCAATCAGGGCGGGATCATAGTTTTCGCCCTGCGTGAGAAGGGAGAATTTAAATTCACGCACCAGCTCCGGTGCATTCAGAATCCGCCGGCCAAGCTCTGAGCGGAACAGAAGGCAGATCTTCTCCGGGGGAATGCATTCTGCCTGCTGGGGAAGAAGGAAGCCATCTGTTACAAGGCGGCGAAGCTCATCTTCCACCCCGACTTCTGTCAGGCAGCTTTCATAGCGGATGTACTGCATGGCAAGGTGTACGGCGGTGCCCTGCTCACTGGGGGACAGTGGCCGGCTTCCCTGCAGGAACAGGGGCTGGCGGAGGGTTTCTGTCCGGGCGTGGTGCTCAGGAGCACCGTCGGCGCTTTCTGTGTCCAGGAAACGCCCCTTGAGCTGGGTGGCGGTGAGCTTTGCGGGGGCGGTGGTGGCGGGGGTGTGGGGATAGCGGAAGTTCACGGCAGCAGCGATCTGGATTGGATCCGGCATGGCAGCTTCCTGCGCTGTAGTATCCGCAGAAGCTTGGAGCCTTGGCAGCTGCTCCGGAGTCCAGAGCTGAATGTGCCACGGGATTTCGCTGACGGTGGTTTCCTCCGGCGTTCCTGCTATCGCAAACAGTGCGCCTGCTTCCCCTCTGCCCATGGCTGCCATCAGCACCCAGTGACCCAGGCAGCTTGCCCGGCGGGACAGGCTCACGGGGCCATCGGGGGTGCGAAGCTCGGCGATGTCCCGCAGCTGTGTGGTCAGGTGGGCGGAGGCATAGGTCATAATCAGCAGATCTTTTGGCCGGGTCAGCGCCACATACAGCACTCTTAATTCCTCGGAGAGGTGTTCCTGCCGCAGCCTTGCCAAAATGGCCTGCTTGGCAAGGGAGGGGTATTTGATCCGCTTTGCAAGCTCCACCACATCGCAGCCGGTTCCAAGCTCCGGATGGATCTGCACCGACTGGCGTTCATCTGCGGTGTTGAATTTGGTGGAAAGGCCTGCCACGATGACCACCGGGAACTCCAGACCCTTGGATTTGTGGATGGACATGATGCGTACCGCATTACTTTGGCCGGTACCGGCGCCGGTGATGCCCCGTTCCCGCTGCTGTTCGATTTTTTGCAGGAAATCGTGGAGCCTGCCCGGGCCGTCCGGGTCAAAGCCGGAAGCCATCAGATAAATGGTCTGCAGATTTTCCAGTCGCTGCGCACCATCTTCCATGGCATGGAAAATATCCCGCAGTCCGGTTTCTTCCAGCACCCGGCGCACAAGGCTGCCGGCGTGCTCCTGTCGTGCTGCCCTGCGAAGCTGGGCAAGCTGAGAAAGGAAGGGGGAGAAGGTGTCATGATTCCGGGAATAGGCCAAAAGAGCGTCATAGAGATCGCCGGTGCGGCGGTCCATGCGAAGCTGTGCCAGCGCTTCGGCGGAATAGCCGTATACCGGGCTCATCAGTACACTTGCCAGGGCAATGTCCTGATGGGGATTGTCAATCACCTGCAGGCAGGACAGGAGAATCTGAACCTCTGCGGTTTGCAGAATGTCATCGCTCTGGTCGCTGACCGCGGCGATCCCCACATCCTGCAGGGCTTCCAGATAAGCCGGTGCCTGAGAGCGCATGGAGCGCAGCAGGATCACAATGTCCGAAGGTTCCACAGGCCGAAGGCCGTCTTTTCCTGCGATTTGGGTGCCGTTTTTGCATAGCTGGTGCACCCGTTTTGCCACCAGTCTGGCCTCTAAATCCCGCTTGGAGACATCGTCATCCTTGTCGGCAGAGTCCAGACAGTGCAGCTCCACGCAGGGCCGTTCCACTGGGGGAAGCGTCAGCCCAGGGTAGAGGGCTTCTTCCGGGCCGTAGTGCAGATCGCCCACCTGGGGCGTCATGGTCAGGCGGAAAATGTCGTTAACCGCTGAAAGAATCTGTGCCCGGGAGCGGAAATTCTTCGACAGCACCACTCGCCTCGGCTCACCGGGAGCAGCAGTCGAGGCATCGGTGTAGCTGTGATATTTTTTGAGGAAGATCCCGGGTTCAGCCAGACGGAAGCGATAGATGGACTGCTTGACGTCACCCACCATGAAAAGATTCTGGCCTTTCCGGGAAATGGCGGTGAAGATGGCCTCCTGCACCGCGTTGCTGTCCTGATATTCGTCCACCATGATTTCAAAGTAGCGGCGGCCGATCTCCTGTGCTACGGGGGTGGGGGCGCCGCTTTTTCCATAGCGCAGAAGCCGTAGGGCTTCATGCTCCAAATCGCCGAAGTCCAGCGATCTGCGGCGCTGCTTGATGGCCCGGTAGCGGGCGGTGAAGCTCTGCAGCAGGGCAAACATACCCCGGATGATCGGCTCGCTCTGCCGCAGCTCTTCCAAGGCCTCAATGGAGGACATGGAGAAAATGCTTTGCGCCTTTTTTAGCCAGTCAAGACATTTCTGGCGGGGGCGCTTGCACCGCTCCACAAATTCCTTGTCCATACCTCTGGGGGCGGCTTTCAGCCTGCCGAAATCTGCGATCTTTCGGGCGCAAAGTTCGTCCCAGGTCTGGGCAGCACGAAGCTGGCGCATATCTTCCAGGTTCAGCCGATAGGTGGGGCCGTAGCTTGCTTCCAGCCTCTCATCTGCGGAAAGGAGGGAAAGCCCCCGTTCCATCATGGCGATCTGCTCGTCCAGCCGCTCCATAAAATCTTCCATCAGCAGCTTGCCCCAGGGGGTTTTGGCGATGTCATCGCAGTCCTTTGGAGAAAGTCCTTTGCGGCATTCTTCCATCCAACCCTCAGGGTCCGGATGGCACTGCACACTGCGGTAGGCCTGCATCAGGATGGCGGCGGCACTGCGGTCGTCCCGGCCTGCTCCCAAATGATCCAAAAAGGCGCGATGTTCCGGGTTTTGTTCCAATGTGCAATAGGCTTCTGTCAGAATTTCTTCCATGGCCTGCTGCTGCCAGAGGCTGCTTTCCTGCTCTTCCACCACCCGAAAATCCGGGTAAATGCCAAGCTCGTGGGCATAGTCCCGCAGTATTGTGGTGCAGAAGGAATGCACGGTAGAAATCTGTGCCAGATAGATATGGCTGAGCTGCCGCTGCAGATGCCGATTGTCCGGCTGCAGGGAGAGTTGCTGCCCAATGGCAGCGGCAATTTTGCCCCGCAGTTCTGCGGCGGCGGCTTTGGTATAGGTGATGATGAGGAAGGAGGAAATATCCTGGGGGTCAGCAGGATCACAAAGGCGGCGCATCACGCGATCCACCAGTACCTTTGTTTTGCCGGAACCTGCGGCAGCACTCACCAGCAGAGCACCGCCTTCATTGTCCACCGCAAGCTGCTGCTGGGGGGTCAGTTTGATCTCAGCCATGAAGTACCTCCTTCTGCGTCAGCCGCTGCCAGAAATCCTTTGCCGCCGTTGCCTTCAAAGAGCGCATCTCACACGCACCCAGATCCAGATGGCACACACTGCGGTAGGGGCAATAGCTGCAGGAACCGAAATTGCCCCGGGTGTAGGGGTTGGGGGTGACAGTACCGTCAAAGATCTCCTGCGTCAGCTCCTTTAGCTGCTGGTTTACATAACGATTCAGCAGGCCGAGCTGATCCAGATCCATCAGATCTCCGGCGGGGCCGTCTTTTCTCATTTTATAGGGCATCAGCACGGGGGAAGCATCTCCGCATGGCTCCATGGCCTGCAAAAGAATGGGATCATTCAGGAGAAGTCCCTGACGGCGGTGATTTTTCAGCCGTTCAGCCTCCGCGTTTTCGTCCTGCGGCTTCTGTGATAAGTGGAGCACCTCATCCCGGGCGGGCACATAGAGCACCCCGGCGGGATGAATTGGTTTACCATAATACTGCTTTCCGTTTTCCTGCAATGCAAAGAGGTAGATGAGCATTTGCAGGCCACGGCGTTCCAAAAGCTCGGTATAGTCAAAGTCCTTTTTGCCGGTTTTGTAGTCCACTACCCGGAAGAAGGTGTGCCCACCCACTTCAAAGAGATCCACCCGGTCCACCGCGCCGGAAATATGGGCACTGACCTTGTCTGTGCGGATCTCCACCGGGGGAAGGGGGCCGCCTCCGGCAAAGATAAGCTCAAAATCTGTAGGGACAAAGCGGCTGGCGCGGAGCTCCCGCCCCAATATCGCCACCACCTCCGAAACCTCTGAGAAGTTCCGGCGCAGCAGATAGGAAAACCGCTGGGATTCCAGCAGCACAGGGTCTACCTCTGCTGTCAAAAAGGCCTCCATGTGGCATCTTGCGATTGCCTGCAGCCGGTTGTCATCCACCTGTGCAATGCCGCCCTCCTTTTGCACCTGACGCAGGGTATGCTCCAATACATAGTGGACAAAGGTGCCGTAAATGGGTGCATCAAAGGCGGCGGCTTTTCGCT
Source organism: Faecousia sp. (assembly GCA_045659925.1). Taxonomy (GTDB): domain Bacteria; phylum Bacillota; class Clostridia; order Oscillospirales; family Oscillospiraceae; genus SVMC01. The sequence goes on along the minus strand of JAZRCV010000147.1, from coordinate 468 downwards.
CTGCGGCTTTCAGACCATCCCGCAGGAAGAAAGCGAAACGGCAGGAGGCATAGCGGTCAATGCGGGAGGCGGACAGCCGGATGGGGCTGCCGTAAAGCCCCAGAATACTGTCTTGTGACAGATCGCCAAAGGAAAATGCACCGGCATGCTGAAGGAAGTCGCGATAGTCTTCGGCTTCCTTTGTTGCGGACAGATCGCAGTTGTGCCGGGCAAGCCACAGGCCATAGGTTCTGGCTGTGGCAAATGCCGGGGAAAGGCAGGCAGAGTGGGCGCGCACACATTCGGGGTAAAGCCTGCAAAGGGTCTGGAATAGATAGGCGCTTTGCTCTGTGCCTACACTCAGGCACAGCTTTTCCCTGGGGGCACACAGAAGGGCGTAGGTTCCCATCAGGCTGCGGTCCATCTGCTCGTTTTCGTCGGGTGCCAGACAGACGCCAAGCTCCCGCAGCCGATTTCGTTCGGCTTCGT
>JAZRCV010000146.1:0-4526 GCA_045659925.1 Faecousia sp. | reverse complement strand
CTTGGTGCCTTCGGACTGGGGGCTCATGTTGTCGCGGAGGTAGCCATGGAGGGCTTCACTCCACCAGCTGTAACGGGCGATGCTCTTGGTAGCGGGAACATTCAGTGCGCCGCCGCCCAGATCTTCCGCTGCAATGGCGGGGGAGCCTTCCACCAGCTGGGAGCCCTTCTGCTTCAGAGTCATACGGGCAACCAGGTCGGCGCCGCGTTCTGCGAAGGAATAACTTGTATCTTCATAAATGGGGATTGCGGTTTCAGTGACTTCTTCAGAAGCCTGGGAAGGCACAACGGTGACTTCCGGTGCAGTGACTTCGTTTGCAGCGGTAGCGGTGGCAGGGAGCATGCCCAGCACCATAACGATGCAAAGGATCATTGCAAGGATTCTTGAGAACTTACTCATAATAACCTCCTTAAATAATGTAAAGAATTTTGGTGTCTCGCTGTGTTTTTTTCGCCGCTTGCAAAAAACGGCCTTCCTCTCATCCTCCTTACCATTCAGTTGCCGGTCTTCCGGGAAAGCAAAGCGGAACAATGCCCTCCATCAGACAATGATTGGTTTCTGTTTTACAATCCCGCGCAGCTAATTCCATAACTCACGAGGTTATAAACACACCTTCTGCAGCCGGAAGCTGCAGCAATTTGCATGCATCCTTGTAGCTTTCGCTTATCTCCCAGCACATGGAAACAGCAGAAGAGATTTACAATTGTGTATACAAATTCAAAGTATATTTTATTGCTTTAGATCGTTAAATGCAAGCACGTTCTTTCCCTGTAGCAATAATCGTCGTTGTGACGAAACAGGCTTTCATATTTTGTGCATTTTCACTTAAGGTTTATATCATGCGCAACTTCAAAACGCGGTAACTTCTCCTCTCTTTTGGTAATTCCGTGTACTTTATTACTGCGCATCGCTATTCTTCAAAATTCCATGAAATTTTCTCATATATTTTCCCAAAGAAATTGTTGAAATCGCTTAAAGAAACTGTTATAATGTCTACATTATATAGTAAGGAGTTGTTAACCTTGAATCAACAAAGAGAACGTCTTGGCAGCCGACTCGGATTTATCCTCCTGAGTGCAGGCTGTGCCATCGGCTGCGGCAATGTTTGGAAGTTCCCGTGGATGGCTGGCCAGTATGGCGGCGGTGGTTTTGTACTGATCTACATCATCTGCCTGCTGCTCCTTGGTCTGCCCGTCATGATCATGGAATTTGCCCTCGGTCGCGCATCCCAGGCAAGCCCCGTTAAAATGTATCAGAAGCTCCAGAAGCCCGGCCAGAAATGGCATATCCACGGCTATTTTGCCCTGTTTGGCAACATCTGCCTGATGGCCTTCTACACCGTTGTTACTGGCTGGATGATCCACTATTTCGTTCAGTTCCTCACCGGTAATGCTGAAGGCATCAACTTCGTTGGTATGATCACCAACCCCGGCCTGAATGTTACTTATCTCGCCATCGCCGTTGTTCTCGGCTTCGGCATCCTCTGCTTCAACCTGCAGGGTGGTCTGGAGCGCGTGACCAAGTACATGATGGTCATTCTGCTTGGCCTCATGGTGGTTCTCGCCATCCACTCCGGTACCCTCTCTGGTGCTGCAGAAGGCCTCAAGTTCTACCTGCTGCCCGATTTTAGCAAGATTAACGGTCAGGTCATCGTTGGTGCCATGAACCAGGCATTCTTCACCCTCAGCCTCGGCATTGGCTCCATGGCCATCTTCGGCAGCTACCTGGGCAAAGAGCGCACCCTGATGGGCGAATCCATCAACATCATTGCTCTGGACTCCTTTGTAGCACTGACTGCAGGCCTCATCATCTTCCCCGCCTGCTTTACCTTTGATCTGGAAGTTGGCGCAGGTCCCTCCCTGCTGTTCGACACCATGGCAACCGTTTTCAACAACATGGGCGGCGGCCGCTGGTGGGGCAGCCTGTTCTTCCTGTTCATGGTCTTCGCAGCCCTCTCCACTGAGCTGGCTGTGTTCGAGAACATTCTGGCCTGCGTACGCGAGATGACCGGCTGGGGCCGTCCCAAGGGCTCTCTCATCTGCGGCATCGGCATGTTCCTCCTGTCCCTGACCACTGCTCTGGGCTACAGCACCTTCTCCGGCTTCGTGCCCTTCGCAGAAGGCAGTGCATGGCTGGACTTCTGGGATTTCATCGTCAGCACCAACCTGCTGCCCATCGGCTCTCTGGTCTTCGCTGTCTTCTGCTGCAGCAAGCGCTGGGGCTGGGGCTGGGATAACTTCATCGCCGAAGCCAACACCGGCAAGGGCCTGAAGGTAAAGAACTGGATGAAGCCTCTGTTCATGTTCATCGTTCCGATCATCATCATCGGCCTGTATGTCTATGGCCTCGCAACCTTTGCTTGGAAATAAGACCCACATAGTACTCCCCGCGATCTTCCTTTGAAGATCGCGGGGTCTTTTTTCACATTTTGTGGGGCCAAAAAGACTGGATTGCAAATCGTCTCATTATGTGCTATACTGTCCGGGCTAAAAACAACAAAGGAGTAAACCATCATGAAAAAAATCATTTCCCTTTGCCTTTGCGCTGCCATGCTCTTCTGCCTTTGTGCCTGTGCAAAGCCCGCCACTGCCAAGCTCGAGGGCGTAGAAGCTCCCGCTGATATTCTCACCACCGTATGGAACAGCTACGCCGAAGAAGAAAAGTTCTTTGCCATGGGTGGCGACATGAACAACATCGTGGACAACGCCCCCGGTGCATTTAATGTAGCAGATACCGAATCTCTGGCTGCCCAGCTGGTCTGCCCCCAGGATGCCGCTGCCATGATCGATGGTGCTGCCTCCCTGATGCATGCCATGAATGCCAACACCTTTACCGGCGCTGCCTACCATGTGGCAGACGCAGGTGATCTGGATGCCTTTGTGGCAGCTATGAAGAACGCCATTGAAAACAACCAGTGGATGTGCGGCTTCCCTGAAAAGCTCGTCATCGCAACCCTGGGTGAGGACTATGCCGTTGTGGCCTTTGGCGCTGCCGACATCATTGACAACTTCCAGGCCAAGCTGACCGCCGCTCATCCCGTCACCGTCATCGCTGTAGACGAAGGCCTCTGATTTTAAATTCACACACAGGAGCGCGTTATGTTATTTTCCAGCATTCCGTTTTTATATTACTTTCTTCCCTGTGTGCTGATCGTGTATTTTGCTGCACCCCAGCGCGTAAAAAACCTTGTCCTGCTGATCTTCAGCCTTGTTTTTTACGGCTGGGGTGAGCCTGTTTATGTGCTTGTGATGCTGCTTTCCATTGCTGTGGCTTTTTTCACAGGAATCGGAATCGAGCGAAGCGGCACAGAACGCGCAAAAAAATGGATTGCCGGTCTTGGTATTGGAATTACACTGGGCTTTTTGCTGTACTTCAAGTACACAGACTTTTTTATCGAGAACTTCAACCGGGCAACAGGTCTGTCCATTCCCTTGCTCCGGCTGGCACTCCCCATCGGCATCAGCTTTTACACCTTCCAGATCATCAGTTATCTCATGGATGTACTTCGCGGTACCGTAGCAGCGCAGCGCAACCCCATCGACCTTGCTGCCTATGTCACCATGTTCCCCCAGCTCATCGCAGGCCCCATTGTGCGCTATTCCGACATCAATGCCCAGCTGCACCATCGCAGACATACCCTGCAGGGCTTTTCCGAAGGAAGCTGCAGATTTGTGCTGGGTCTTGGAAAAAAAGTATTGCTCGCAAATTCTCTGGGGCTTCTCTGCCAGACCTTCCGGGCATCTTCCGATCTTTCCGTGCTGTATTACTGGATGTATGCGGTAGGCTTTGCCCTGCAGATCTACTTTGACTTCTCAGGCTACAGCGATATGGCCATCGGTCTGGGAAAGATTTTCGGCTTTCATTTCCCGGAGAATTTTAACTATCCCTTTATCTCCGCCAGCATCACGGAATTCTGGCGCAGATGGCATATGTCCCTGTCCTCCTGGTTCCGGGATTATGTGTATATCCCCCTGGGGGGCAACCGGGTGCGCAAATCCAGATGGATATTTAATCTGCTGATCGTCTGGATGCTGACCGGTTTCTGGCATGGGGCAGAATGGAACTTTATCCTCTGGGGACTATATTTTGCCATCGCTCTGATGCTTGAAAAGCTGTTCCTTATGAAATATCTTGGAAAAAGCAGCGTGCTTTCCCGCGTCTATGTGCTGCCGATCATCCTTATAAGTTTCGTCTTATTCAATGCTTCCTCCCTTGGTGAAGCATGGGCAGATATCGCTTCCATGTTCGGCGCCGGAAGCCTTCCCCTGGCATCTTCTGAAGCCCTCTACTATTTAAGAAGCTATCTCGTTTTGTTCCTGATCGCCATTGTGGGTGCCACGCCCCTTCCAAAGATGGCCGTCTGTATCCTGCAAAAGACAAAGGCTGGCAATGTTCTTCTGTCCGCTGCGGCCCCTGTGGTGACGGTTCTATTGCTGCTTCTGGTCACTGCCTATCTGGTGGACGGTTCCTTTAATCCCTTTTTGTACTTCAGATTCTAAGGAGGGAGCGCATGAAAAACAGAACAA
>JAZRCV010000145.1:0-5133 GCA_045659925.1 Faecousia sp. | reverse complement strand
GGACGGGAGACCCGTCCCCTACATTTATATGACCATTTCAAATTCGCCCAAGGCGCCGTTGTCGAAATAATGGTGGAGGTCTGCCGGGGCGAAGACGCCCTGATCTGTCACGATGCCGGTGACAAGGGCGGGCGGGGTGATGTCGAAGGCGGGATAATAGCCCTTCACGCCGTCCACGGCGGTGCGGACACCCATGGCCTGCAGGGTGAAATCGGGATCCCGCATCTCGATGTGGATATCCTCCCGGGTCTTATGGCCCACATCCGGGGCACCGGACACATAGAAGGGAATGCCCATATAGTTTGCGGCGATGGCGATCTGGAAGGTGCCAACCTTGTTGGCCACATGGCCGTCCAGGCAGATGGCATCGGCGGCGGAGGTGAATACATCGATCCCCTCCCGCTCCATGACGAAAGCGGGCATATTATCGGTAATCACGGTGGTATCGAAGCCCATTTCATGGCACACTGTTGCCGTCAACCGGGCACCCTGAAAATAGGGCCGGGTCTCGGCACAGTAGAGCTTCAGATTTTTTCCCTGCTGCCGTGCCACCTTCAGCATCATGCCCACGATGGTCTCGGCAAAGCACTGGGTGAGAATCTTGCCGTTCTGGGGGAACAGGTCAACAAGATATTCCGCCATCCGCTCCACCTTGCTGTAGCGCAGGTTATTGGCCCGGACGGTGTGGTTTACAATGGCATCCGCCACATTTTCCCCCGCCTGCAGTGCCTTTTCAGCCGCCAGCAGGCAGCCGCCGGTGATCAGGCGCATTCTGCCCACGGTGGTGGGTCGGGCGGTGGAAATGGTGTGCGCTGCGGCGTTCAGATAGGCAAGCTGGGCATCATAGCCCAGATCCCGGCACTCATAGGCCGCTAAGGCCATGCCCATGGCAGCGGCGGTGAAGGGGCCTGCGGACTGGGTGACCATGTCGGTGATGGCCTGGGCCACCTCGCCGTGGGTGTGGCAGGTGACGAAGCGAACCTCCCGGGGATAGACCCGGCGGTCCAGAATGCGGACGGCACCGTTTTCATACCAGGCCACATTTTCATATTGCAGCATAAAGGCAAGGCCCTGATCTGCTCGTTTCATAGGAAATCTCCTTACATTTTGGAAATCAGACGAACCACATAGTGGCCGAAGGCCTCGGCAATCTTGTTGCCCGCCTCCGTCACCTCTTCGTCTGTGACCGGCTGGGGCAGTACCCCCGCCGCCATATTGGTGATGACGCTGATGCCCAGCACCGGCAGGCCGCAGTGGGCAGCGGTGAGAGCCTCGGTGACGGTGGACATACCCACTGCGTCGCCGCCTAAAATGCGGATGGCCCGGATCTCTGCCGGGGTCTCAAACTGGGGGCCGGGCATATAGAAGTAGACACCCTCATGCACCTTGAGGCCGCAATCTTCAGATTCCCGAAGTGCCATAGCCCGAAGCTCGGGGGAGTACATGGTGCTCACATCAAAGAAGCGGGGGCCGATGCGCTCGTCATTCTTGCCCCGCATGGGGCTGGCGCCCATGAGCTTGATGTGATCCTTTATCAGCATCAGATCGCCGGGACGGTAATCAAGGTTCACGCCCCCGGCGGCATTGGTAACGATCAGGGCACGAACGCCCAGCAGCCGCAGCACCCGCACGGGGATAGCAAGCTGCTCAAAATCATAGCCCTCATAATAATGGAAGCGGCCGGACATACACACCACCCGCTTGCCCGCCACGGTGCCGAAAATCAGCTTACCGGCATGGGAAGCCACGGTGGAGGTGAGGAAATTGGGAATGTCCCGGTAGTCCACGGAAATGGGGTCCTCCAGTGACTTTGCAAAAGGACCGAGGGCAGAGCCCAGCACAATGGCAATCTCCGGCGGCTGGGACACAATGGTGCGAAGATACGCAGCCGATGCTTCATAATAGCTCAGATCCATGAAAAAACTCCTTTCCGGATTCATGTGTGGTTTCATTATAGCACAAATCTGCGCAATTTGCAGTGATTTCCTCACAGCAGCGCGGAACATTTTTCTCTATGGTTCGATCTGCCAGTTTTTGCAACGCAATTACCTGTGTGAATGTAGGGGCGTGCATTGCACGCCCGCGTAAAGGTTTCGATTTCGCCGCAAGTTTCAATAAAAACGCAACATTTTCTGCCGGGCGACCAATGGTCGCCCCTACATTCACAGAAGCAAGCGCTCTGTAATCCTCCAACCCTTAAAGCTATTACTACCATCAGAATCGGTGTTTTGCGGATACCGGGTGAGCTTTTTAAATGTCGGCGGTGTCAGATAAAAATACTTGACATTTGCGGTGGTTTCGTGTATGATATATCGGCCGGATGGATGGCAAGGTGATTTACTTGACACGATCCCGGCCCACACAGGCGCAAGGGAGGCGAAGGCATGCGGCGCGACGGTGCAGATTTCACTCTGCTGCTGGATTATTACGGCGAGCTGCTCCCGCCCAAACAGCGCACCTATTGCGACCTGCGCTTCAATCAGGATCTTTCTCTGGCAGAGATCGCCCTGGAGACCGGCATTTCCCGGCAGGGTGTGCACGATTCCCTGCTGCATGCCGAGGCGGCGCTGCAGGAATTTGAGAAGGTTCTGGGCTGCGCGGAGCGGGATGCCCGCATCCGTGAGGCCGTCACCCAGGCGGAGCATGAACTCGAAGCCCTCCTCCGTCACACCGAAGAAGGGGTGCGGAAGCAGGCGCAAAGCGTTCTTGATTCGCTGCATACCATCAGGGAGTAATATGCTATGGCATTTGAAGGCTTAACCGAAAAATTATCTGCCGCGTTTAAAAAGCTCCGCGGCAAAGGGCGCATCACCGAAGGCGACGTCAAGTCCGCCATGCGTGAGATTCGGCTCGCCCTTTTGGAGGCAGACGTCAGCTATAAGGTCGTCAAGGACTTTGTCAAGTCCACCACCGAGCGCTGTGTCGGTACCGATGTGCTGGAAAGTCTGACCCCCGCCCAGATGATCGTCAAGATCGTCAACGAAGAACTCACCCAGCTGATGGGTTCTGAAAACCAGAAGCTCACCATCAACCCCAAGGGCCCCACGGTCATCATGCTGGTGGGTCTGCAGGGCGCGGGTAAAACCACCAACGGCGGCAAGCTGGCAGGTCTTCTGAAGCGGCAGGGCAAGCGCCCGCTGCTGGTCGCCTGCGACATCTACCGCCCCGCTGCCATCGAGCAGCTTTGCGTGGTGGGCAATAAGCTGGACATCCCCGTGTTCCAGATGGGCAAGACCAATCCTGTGGACATTGCCAAGGCCGCCATCCGCCATGCCACCCAGCATGGCAACGACATGGTGCTGCTGGATACCGCAGGCCGTCTGCACATCGATGAGCAGCTCATGAACGAGCTCAAGAGCATCAAGGCAGAAGTAGAACCCAGCGAAATCCTGCTGGTGGTGGACGCCATGACCGGTCAGGACGCGGTGAATGCCGCCCAGAGCTTCAATGAATGGCTGGATATCACCGGCGTGATCCTCACCAAGCTGGATGGCGACGCCAGAGGCGGCGCTGCACTGAGCGTCCGTGCTGTCACCGGCAAGCCCATCAAGTTTGCAGGTCAGGGCGAAAAGCTGGATCAGATCGAGCCCTTCCATCCCCAGCGCATGGCTTCCCGTATTCTGGGCATGGGCGACGTGCTCACCCTCATCGAGAAGGCAGAGGCTGCCCTGGACGATAAGAAGGCCGAAGAGCTGGAAAAGAAGCTGCGCTCCGCCAAATTCACCCTGGCTGATTATTACGATCAGCTGGTTCAGATCAAGAGCATGGGCTCCATGCAGGATATGCTGGCCATGATGCCCGGCCTGGGCAACATGAAGAATGTCCAGATCGATGAAAAGGCACTGAGCCGCACCGAGGCCATTATCCAGTCCATGACCATGTTTGAGCGGGAGAACCCCTCCTGCCTCAACCACAGCCGCAAGCGCCGCATTGCCGCGGGCTCCGGCACCAAGGTGGAAGATGTCAACCGTCTGCTGAAGCAGTTTGAAGTCATGCAGAACATGATCAAGCAGATGACCGCCCCCGGCGCATCCAAGAAGATGAAGAAGATGAGCCGTCAGTTCGGCGGCGGCATGCCCAATCTGCCCGGCATGGGTGGATTCCACTTCTAAAAGTGATCAAGGCCCCATGGCCTGACAATAGATTTAATAAACATTATAATATTTTATGGAGGTTATCCCATGGTTAAGATCAGACTCAGAAGAATGGGCGCCAAGAAGGCTCCTTTCTATCGCATCGTTGTTGCAGATTCCCGTTCCCCCCGTGACGGCCGCTGCGTCGAAGAAATCGGCACCTACAATCCCCTGACCAACCCCGCCACCATCAGCATTGATGTGGAAAAGGCTCAGCAGTGGATCAAGAACGGCGCTCAGCCCACTGATACTGTCAGAGGTCTGCTCAAGAAGGCCAACGTACTGTAAGCCGGGGTCCAACTGATGAAGGAACTCCTGCTTTATATGGCAAGGAACCTTGTCGATCATCCCGACGATGTTACGGTCACGGAAATTCCTGGCGACACCACAGTGCTGGAACTGCGGGTTGCGCCGGAAGATATGGGCAAGGTCATTGGCCGTCAGGGCCGAATTGCCAAAGAAATCCGCACCATCATCAAGTCCGTTGCCCAGCGGGAAGGTACCCGGGTCACGGTAGAGATCATGGATTAATGAATCAAGGGCGCGCTGCCGAATGAGCAGCGCGCCCTGATTTTATGTTGAGGCATGTAGGATGCGGCCGATTTTTATAAAATCCACCTCTGAGAATGTAGGGGCGACCATTGGTCGCCCGGCAGGAAATGTGCCGTTTATATGGGGGTTCCGGCGAATTTGCAACCTTACCATTTTCAACAAAAATTCAAGATTGGTAAATAGAGATTTGTAAATTAGTAAAATTGCGGTTCTATAACAAATGTTGGGGATAGGCTCATCGCCTGACCCCAACATTTATTATAGAACCGTTTTCTTATCTCTTCATTCTCTTCATCACGGCCTGCAGGCCCTCCATGAGCTTGTCCAGCTCTTCCGGCTGGGTTTCCCGGGAAATGGAGATGCGGATGCTGCCGTCGATGACCTCCGGGGGCAGGCCAAGGGCCTCCAGCACATGGCTGCGATGCCCCTTGGAGCAGGCGGAACCGGC
>JAZRCV010000144.1:0-3952 GCA_045659925.1 Faecousia sp. | reverse complement strand
TCGGAGCCGAGGGAAACGCCAGTGATGGCACCAAGGAATTCATCCTTGTCGGCCTGAGTCAGAGGCTCGGGACGGGTGGTGAAGTAGTTCTGCCAGATGCCTTCTGCGCAGACATCTTCTTCGTTGCCGTTGATATAGCCGTCGATGACATTGTCACGGTTGGGACGGCCCAGATCTTCACGGAAGGGCAGAGCCAGGGTCTTGGGATGCTGGCGCAGGAACCAGGTATCAGCCTTGGAGCCTGCCAGACGAGTGCAGTGGATACGGGACTGCTGACCGGCACCAACACCGATGGCCTGACCGTCATAGGCGAAGCAAACGGAGTTGGACTGGGTGTACTTCAGGGTGATGAGGGAGATGATCAGGTCACGCTTTGCCTCTGCGGGCAGAACCTTATTGGCGGTGACCACATTGCTCAGGAGTGCTTCATCAATCTTGCAGTTGTTGCGGCCCCTCTGGTAGGTGATGCCGTAAACCTGCTTGCATTCCTTTTCTTCGTGAATATAGTTGGGGTCGGTGGCAACAACATTGTAGTTGCCCTTGCGCTTGGTCTTCAGGATTTCCAGTGCTTCCGGCTCATATGCAGGAGCGATAACGCCGTCGGAAACTTCACGGGCGATGAGCTTTGCAGTGAGAACATCGCAGGTATCGGACAGAGCAACCCAGTCACCGAAGGAGCACATGCGGTCGGTGCCGCGGGCTCTTGCGTAGGCGCAGGCCAGGGGAGAAGAATCCAGTTCGGGCAGATCGTCCACGAAGCAGGCCTTCTTCAGGGCTTCGGGCAGGGGGATGCCAACTGCTGCAGAGGTGGGGGAGACATGCTTGAAGCTGGTGACGGCGCACAGACCGGTGGCTTCCTTCAGTTCCTTTACCAGCTGCCAGGAGTTCAGGGCGTCCAGGAAGTTGATATAGCCGGGACGGCCGTTGAGAATGGTGATGGGCAGTTCGCTGCCGTCAGCCATATAGATCTTGGAAGGCTTCTGATTGGGGTTGCAGCCATATTTCAGTTCAAATTCTTTCATGTTAGCCTCCTCAAGCGTTTTTATTCACGAGACGATCCTCGATGGAGCCGTCTTCCAGATTGACAAAGCGGACATACAGGGAGATCTTGTTTTCTTCGTCCAGATTCTTCCAGATCTCTTCGGTCATTTCATCGATGGTGTTGGGGATGGCAATGCGCTCGGGCTCACCGCAGAAGGTGGGGATGGGATTGCCATCGCACACATAGGTGTGGATGAAGTGGCCGAGGCCGGCGGCGGCGCCGTAGGAGAAGGTGAAGCGGTTGCAGAAGCTGCCTTCTGCATCGCCGCTCTTGAGGATGCTCATCTGGTAGGAGAAATCCTTGTCTTCAAAGGTGAGCATACCGCTGATGCGGGGGGTCCAGTTAGGGCCGTCCGGTTCGAAGCAGCGGGCGGTGAGGGCCTTGGAGAAGCTCTTGCCTTCCTTGAGACCGTCGTAAATGGTGTCGGTCTGGTCGCCGTTGGTGACGATCAGGTTATTTTCAAAGCTGCGCAGCGCGGCATAGATGATCAGGGAGGGATCCTCTACCTTGCTGGCATCAAAGGGCTCGGTGAATATTTCGCCGTCTTTCAGAGTGAAGATGCGGTTGCGGCTGTTGGCGCTGCGGCCCATGATGAAGTAAGCAGCGGCTGCGTGCTTGCCATCGGGGGTCTTGCCGATCATAATGCCGCGACCGGGATAACGGTTGCCATAAAGACGGCTGCCAATGGTGGAAATATCATACACGTTCATTCTTTTCCCTCCTGATTCTTTCACTGATGAGCTCAGCTGCCTGGGGCAGGAGCTGCCATTCTGCCTGTTCCATGACCCGGCGCTGCAGGGTCTGGGGGGTATCGTCGGGTTCCACTGCCACAGCCTTCTGCAGCAGGATCTCGCCTCCGTCGGGAATTTCGTTGACAAAGTGAACCGTTGCACCGGTGAGCTTGACGCCACGGCGAAGGGCTTCTTCGTGCACCCGAAGTCCGTAGTATCCCTTGCCGCAGAAGGCAGGGATCAGGGAGGGGTGGATATTGATGATGCGGTTGGGGAATTTTGCAGTAAAATCGGCGCTCAGGATGGTGAGGTAGCCCGCCAGGATGATAAGCTCAATGCCGCTGGCCTGAAGTGTTGCCACAAGGGCTTCTTCAAAGGCTTCCTGAGAGGGGTATGCCTTGCGCTCCACAGCGCAGGAAGCAATGCCGGCGTTCTTAGCACGCTCAAGGGCATAGGCGCCTGCTTGAGAGGAGACAACCAGCACGATCTCGCCTGCCTGAATGTCAGCATCGATCAATGCCTGCAGATTGGTGCCGCCGCCGGAGACCAGCACGGCAATTTTGGTTCTGTCTGTCAGCATAAGACAACACCCTCATCGGATGCGATGAGTTCGCCAATGATGTAGGCGTCTTCGCCGGCGCTGCGCAGGATCTCAAGTGCCTTATCGGCATCGTTCTTGGATACCACAATGCTCATGCCAACGCCCATGTTGAAGGTGTTGAACATATCGCGCTCGGGAATTGCGCCCTGCTTGGCAAGAAGGTCAAAAATGGGCAGGATCTTCACTGCGTCCTTTTCAATTTTTGCACTCATTCCGGCCTTCAGGCAGCGAGGAATGTTTTCATAGAAGCCGCCGCCGGTGATGTGGGAGATACCCTTCACAGTGATCTGCTCCAAGAGTGCAAGAACAGGCTTGACATAGATCTTGGTGGGGGTGAGCAGGGTTTCGCCCAGGCTCTTGCCGCCAAGGGCCTCTACAGGAGAGAGGATATCGGCGCTCTCTACATTGAATACCTTACGGACCAGAGAGAAGCCATTGGAATGTACACCACTGGAGGGCAGGGCGATGACCACATCGCCGGGTTCCATGGTTTCATTGTTGATGACACGGTCACGATCTACGACACCGACACAGAAGCCGGCCAGATCATACTCGTTGACGGGATAGAAGCCGGGCATTTCTGCAGTCTCGCCGCCAATCAGGGCAGCACCGGACTGCACGCAGCCTTCGGCTACGCCTTCTACGATGGCAGCAATGCGCTCGGGAATGTTCTTGCCGCAGGCAATATAGTCCAGGAAGCACAGGGGCTTTGCGCCGCAGCAGACGACATCGTTGGCACACATGGCAACGCAGTCAATGCCAACGGTGTTGTGCTTGTCCAGCAGGAAAGCGATTTTCAGCTTGGTGCCGACGCCGTCGGTACCGCTGACCAGAACGGGCTTGGAAATACCCGTCAGATCCAGGGGGAACAGGCCGCCAAAGCCGCCAATACCGGTTTCAACACCGGCCATGGTGCGGCCAATGTGAGCTTTCATCAGCTCTACAGCGCGGTAACCGGCAGTGATATCCACACCGGCGGCTGCGTAACTTGCAGATTGAGAATTATGAATGGCCATGATTTATTCCTTTCCGTTCCAGCAGTATGTACAGATCTTGCAGCGGTCAAGGCCGATGGCCTCTGCCACGCCGTCAAGAGACTGATATTCAAGTGAGGAGAAGTGAAGCTTCTCACAGATACGTTCACGCATCTTTTTGCCGCGTTCGGTGGTACCGTCGGCGTATTCTTCCAGATGCTCCATGCCTTCGTCACCTTCCAGCTCCATGATGACACTTCGTGCCAGAAGCTCCATTTCAGAGGTGGCTCTGGAGAAGTTCAGGTACTTGCAGCCGAACATGATGGGGGGGCAGGCAGAGCGGATATGAACTTCCTTGGCACCGTTTTCATAGAGGAAATCAACGGTTTCCCGAAGCTGGGTGCCGCGGACAATGCTGTCGTCCACGAACAGCAGCTTCTTATCCCGAATCAGGGCATGAACCGGGATTTGCTTCATTTTTGCCACCATGTTGCGTTCGCTCTGGTTGGGGGGCATGAAGCTGCGGGGCCAGGTGGGTGTATATTTAATAAAGGGGCGGGCGAAGGGAATACGGCTCTCGTTGGCATAGCCGATGGCATGGGGG
>JAZRCV010000143.1:0-5385 GCA_045659925.1 Faecousia sp. | reverse complement strand
TTGGAGGCGCAGGAAAAGCTGAATGCCATTCGTCCCGTATCCATCGGGCAGGCCAGCCGTATTTCCGGCGTATCCCCCAGCGATATTGCCGTATTGCTCATTTATCTGCAGCAGCATAAGGAGAAGTTATCATGATGTTGTTTGATTCCCATGCCCATATGGATGACCGCCGCTTTGACGATGACCGTCAGGAATTGCTGGACGCCTTCCCTCAGCAGGGCCTTCGCTACCTGATGAACGCAGGCTGCGATCTGGATTCCTCCAGATCCGGCTGCCGTCTGGCCAAGGAGCGGGATTATATCTACTGCGCCGTGGGCAGCCACCCGGACGACGCAGACCATGTGGACGAAGAACGAATTGAAATTTATCGCCGCCTAGCCCTGGATAACCCCAAGGTCAAAGCCATCGGCGAAATTGGCCTCGACTATCATTACGAAGATGTCCCCCGGGACATTCAGAAGAAAGCCTTCCGGATGCAGATGCAGCTTGCCCGGGAGCTGAAGCTGCCCGCGATCGTCCATGAGCGGGAAGCCCATGAGGACGGCCTTGCCATCGTGGATGAATTCCCCGAGGTGAAGGGTGTGTTCCACTGCTTCTCCGGTTCCCCGGAATTTGCCCGGGAGCTGGTGCGCCGGGGCTGGTATATCGGCTTTACCGGCGTTCTCACCTTCAAAAATGCCCGCAAGGCGGTGGAAACCGCCCAGAGCATTCCTTTGGAGCGCATCCTCATCGAAACAGACTGCCCCTATATGGCCCCGGAACCCTTCCGCGGCCGCAGAAACGATCCCCGGCTGGTGCGCTTTGTGGCGAAAAAGCTGGCCCAGCTCCGGGACATTCCCGAAGAGGATGCCGCCCGCATCACCATGGAAAACGCCTGCCGTCTCTTCGCCATCGGGTAAAAAAGAACGAATATCATGGAATTCACCCTTGAAGACAGAAAGCGCAGGATTGCAGCGCGGTTTCTTCTGTGAATGTAGGGGCGACCATTGGTCGCCCGGCAGGAAATGTTGCGTTTTTATCGAAACTACCGGCGAATTCGCAACCTTTACGCGGGCGTGCAATGCACGCCCCTACATTCAATTTGGATAGTCTATATGATACCATTGCATTTGTAGAAGCAGGGAACATCAAGTTTTCGTATTAACTGACGATTAGCATAAAACGAAGGAGCTGATACCATGGACTTTAATCCTGAAAACCGAAAACGGCTGACCCGGTGGCTCATCGGGATCGTTGCCGCCTGTATTCTGATTTTTCTCGGTGTGCAGAACATCGATGTGATTGCCAAAGCGGTATCCTGGTCGGTGAGGCTGGTGATGCCCCTGCTGCTGGGCCTTGCCTTTGCAACGATCGTGAATGTTCCCATGCGCTTTTTTGAATCCCACCTTTGGCCGAAGACGCAGCGCCCTGTGGCGTGCAAGCTTCGCAGACCCGCGGCCTACGCCATCTCCCTTATCATGATTCTGGGCATTTTTGCGGGTGTGGTGTGGCTAGTCATTCCCGAACTGGTGGAGGCAATCAAGCTGATTGCCCAGAGCGTCATTGATTTTGCCAGACGCTTCAGCACCATGGATGCAGAAGCCCTTGCCCATCAGCCCTTTGGCAGGCTGCTGATGAATGCGGATTGGGATGCCATCCTCGCCACCATGGAAACATGGGTCCGGGCACAGGGAGGCAACCTGGTGAACAAAGTGGTTGCTGCCATCGGCTCTGTGGCGGGCGGCGTTGTGGACCTGTTTGTTGCCATTGTGTTCTCTATCTATATTCTGTTCAGCAAGGATGTGCTGAAAGCCCAGGCCAAGCGGCTGATTCGGGTATGGCTGCCTGAACGCTTTGGCGAATGGCTGATCCATGCCGCCTCGGTTGTCAATGTGAATTTCCGCAGCTTTGTTTCCGGGCAGACATTGGATGGTGTCATTCTTGGCTCCTTGTGCATCATTGGCATGCTGATTTTCCGCATCCCCTATGCCCCCATGGTGGGCACTCTGGTGGGTGTTGCCGCACTGGTGCCGGTGGTGGGCAGTCTGGTGGGCGCTGTGGTGGGTGCCTTCATGATCCTCACCGTGTCTCCCATCAAGGCTGTGATTTTCCTGATTTTCCTCGTTGTGCTGCAGCAGTTGGAGGGCAACATCATCTATCCCAAGCTCATGGGCAGCCGGGTCAATCTGCCCGGCATGTGGATTCTGGCAGCTGTCACCGTGGGCGGCAGCGTCGCTGGCCCCATAGGCATGCTGCTGGCAGTTCCCACCGCCTCCACGGCGTATATCCTTCTCCGGGAGGCCACAGAAAAACGGGAACAGCAGCGCTATCCCCAGCCCGATCCGGCTCCGGAAGAGCCGTAAGAAGCCGCTCGGAGAATTCCAGCGCAGTTGCTTCTGTGAATGTAGGGGCGACCATTGGTCGCCCGGCAGGAAATGTTGCGTTTTTATCGAGACTACCGGCGAATTCGCAACCTTTTTCGGGCGTGCGATGCACGCCCCTACATTCTCTGAAAAGGTGCGCTGCAGAAATGGCCGGGCGCGATCGCAAGAAAAAACCCGCATGGGTACCGTTTTTGGTTCCCATGCGGGTATTTTTTTACATTATGCCTTGCCCACGCTGCCGAACAGGGTGATCTTTTCTGCAACCACCTTTTTCATGGCGGCGATCTCGTAGGGGATCAGGCCCATCATGGTCTTGGCTCCGGCGGCGAGGCCTTCTTCCACGCCAGCCTTGCCAGCCTTGTCGATGTCGGTGAAAATGTTCACCTTGTGTACGCCCAGTGCCACGGCTTTTCTGAAGTCATCATCCGACAGGCCGCTGCCCCCGTGGAGCACCAGAGGAAGACCGGTGGCTTCCCGAATGGCGGCGATGCGGTCAAAGTCCAGCTTGGGAGGGAACTTGTAGTCGCCGTGGGAGTTGCCCACTGCCACTGCCAGTGCGTCCACGCCGGTGCGCTGCACAAAGTCCCGGGCCATTTCGGGGTCGGTGAAATAGTCGCTGGGGTTCTCCAGCTTGCCGCTGCCCTCGTTGTCGCCCACATGGCCCAGCTCACCCTCCACGGTGATGTTCATGGCGTGGCAGATTTTGACCATCTCCGCCACCTTTGCCACATTTTCTTCATAAGAATCCGTGGAGCAGTCATACATGATGGAGGTGAAGCCGAGCTGCAGGGCCTCCATGCACTTTTCAAAGGTCAGGCCGTGGTCGTAATGGACGCATACAGGCACCTTGGCCTTCTTTGCCATGGGGATCAGGTATTCCGCCACCCGTTCCAGTTCCATGGCGGGCAGCAGCACCTGAGCGGTACCCACGATCACGGGGGCATTCAGCTCTTCCGCCGTCTCAATGACGGCTCTGCCCATTTCCACATTGACGGCATTGAAAAAGCCCACGCCGTACTTACCTTCTTTTGCCTTTTCCAGAATTTCATACATATTTACAAGCATAATTCCACCTCACATTGTTTCCCAGCCGGAGGCGATTCTGGCCTCCAGCACATCCAGCGGCTGCAGGCCGCCCAGAGCGTCATAAGAAGTCACAGCGCAGGCCCCCTCCGCAGCGGCAAGGGCAGCGCATTGGGAAGGGGATTTCCCTTCCGTTGCCGCCATCAGGAAGGCGGCAATGCTGGTGTCACCGGCACCGGTGCCGGAGCGCACCCGGTCTGCCCGGAAGCAGGGCTGCACACCTTGTGCGTCTGCCCAGAGCGCCGCGTCCAGACCCAGACGATGGCCCACGGTCTGCATTCCGTCAAGGGGTGCGGTGCGGTAGTACATGCCCGCCGTGCCGCACTTGATCAGCACCGCTTTTGCCCCCATGGCAAGGCAGCGCTCCGCCAGCGGGGCCACATCCCGCGCCATGTCCAGATGCGCGATCATGTCACCGCCCAGGGAAGCTAAGGCATCATAGGCGGGGCGATCCAGCATATAGCACAGCTCCTCAAAGCTGGGCACGAAGAAATCCGTTACCGGAAGCACAGCCCTCAGGAAGGCTTCCCAGTCGTTTCTGCCCGCGTCGGAACCTGGGTCCCCCGCTGCCAAGTCGAGACTTGTGGCGATGCCAAGCCCCTTCATCCGGCGGAAGATGGCCGCCATTTCCGCGCCGTTGTTCTCGTACATTTTCTCCATCAGGGAGGGGTAGCCGAAATGGAACAGGGCGGCATCCTGCAGGGCTTCCTCGGGAATGTCGTTACTCGAGAAGGTATTGTTGGCACCGGGATTGTGAAGGAAGATGCGATCCACGCCGGGAACCGCCAGCACCACGGAATAGGAGGTGGAGCCGCCTTCATCCACGATGAGGCCGCCGGCGCCGTAGCTGAGGGCAATGTCCCGCACCATGGCGCCGAAGGCATCATTGCCCACCTTGCCCAGCAGACCGGCATCAGCACCCAGGATTTTCAGGGCCAGCCCGGTATTGGCAACGCTGCCGCCGGTATGTACATCCGCCTCGTCCATATGGATCAGCTTGCCCGGCACCAAGATATCGCCCACATTGCTGAACTTGGCCTGGGTAGAAAATACCGGCGTGATATCCAGACAGATATGTCCCGCCGCAATGATTTTCTTTTTCATAACTTATTGCTCCTAAGAAAATTTGATCCATTGGATCAGATAAAAATCATGATGAGTTTTATCACTGCTCACACAATCCCAAAGGCGGGATCGAGAATCCGTTCAAAAAGATAGTTGTTCTCATCACAGATGTTCTTATTGGGATATTCTTCAAATCCGGTGATCCACAGCCTGTTATCCCGCAGGGAAGCATTCTGTATCACCAGACTCAGACAGTCATTCGGATTCACAACCTGTCTTTGATAGCACTTTATCACGCATAGGGGCTGAACCGCGAGGACACTGACCTTTCCTTTGATGGTGTCAACCAGCAGACAGTCATTCCTTAGATAAAATGCCCGTTCGATGGTGGTGCTTGTGATTTCTTCCAGCACCTGTCCGGTGGCGAGATCGAATTTTAGAACGGCTTTGCCGCATCTCACCCCGATCACAAACCAAGGGAACACAAAAACGCGGGTCATTCTTGTACAGAGATAGCGCCACGCTATCGTCCCGTCCGCAATGCGCCATGCGCTCAAGCCATCCTCCCAACTGCTGACAAACAGCAGCTCCCCATCTTCAGAAATGGGCAGTCCATACTGAGAAAGATAGACAGGATCACAAGGAATGCGGAGGGTTTTACTTGAACCGTCTGTGTACGAAACCTTGTAGGTGCAATCAAAATAAAGATCGATCCGCGAAATTCGCAGGTTTGTGTAGTTCTGGGAAAAAGCAATGCGTTGATCCGTTTCGATGGTATTCACACCCTTTCGGCAGGAAATTTACTCATTTCTCTCAATCTTATTCAATGTCTCCTGCAGGACGGCTTCCCGCAGGGCGTGCAGATAGGGGTCAT
>JAZRCV010000142.1:0-13320 GCA_045659925.1 Faecousia sp. | reverse complement strand
CCACCGTGACCATGACCGCACACAGCATCACCGTCACGATTGACATGATAATACAAATAAATCTAACACGCAGCCGCTTTAACACGCTGCATCCACCTCCAGATGATAACCCAGACGCCTTGCTGCCTCAATGCGAACATTGGAGCCAATGCTGCGAAGCTTCTTTCGCAAAAAGCCCACATACACCTCCACATGATTTTCCACCGCATTGGAATCCAGTCCCCATACCCGGGACAGGATCATTTCCTTGGAGAGATTCTGCATGCCCGCCTGCAGCAGAAGCCGCATCACATCAAATTCCCGGGCAGAAAGCCGAACCGACTTTTCCCCGCAGATCAGCATGGAGGAAGCCAGATCCAGCGTGGTATTGCCGTAGCTCAGCACATCTACCTGTGCCCCCTGCCGACGCAGCAGGGCATTGATACAGGCCAGCAGTTCCCGGGTGTCAAAGGGCTTGGTCAGATAATAATCCGCTCCTGCGTTCAAACCTTCCACCCGGTCCATCAGGCTGGATTTTGCCGTCAGCATCAAAATGGGGGTGGCACACCGCTTTGCCCGCACTTCCCGGGCAAGCTGATAGCCATCCATCTTCGGCATCATCACATCTAAGATCAGAAGATCATAGATCCCCAATTTGGCATATTCCGCGCCAATCTCTCCATCATAGGCAGTTTCCACCTCAAAGCCCTTGGACTCCAGCAGCACCCGCAGAGACTCCGCCAGCAGCTTTTCGTCTTCGATCACAAGAATTTTCAAGGGAATCAACCACCTTTATACTGTATTTATATTATAATACCATTCTATTCTTAAAAGCAACTGAAAATCAATGCTTTTCAGGGATTATTTGTCCTGCAGCAGGATTCTGTCGTGACATTTTTACTCCTCCTCTGACATACTCTGGTCTTCCAAGCTCTACGATGGAGCAGTTCTAAAATAGCTGAAAAAACCTGCGCAAAAAACCAAAATATGTAAAATCTTTCAGTTGACAGACAACGCTCTGTGTGGTATCATAGAAGTAATCGAAATGAGTGGTGGAGTCTGTCATAGAGTCCATTTTCGGGCTTTATTTGTTTCGAGTTTGCCGGATTCGGCAAATAATTCCATGTGCTTTGTAGAGAAAAAATTTTTCTTCGCAATATACATGAATCCAGCAGACAGGACGCTTTTCGTGTTCTGTCTTTTGTTTTGTGTATTTTAAAGCACCTTTCGAAAAGAGATTTCTATGACCCCCTCCTCCCATTGCGAAAAATGAATAAGTTTTGGAGGTTTCTAAAAAATGGGTAATCTTGTCCCGTTCCTCGCACTTTCTTTCCTCACAGCAATGCTGGCGTTTGCATTTGCAGCGTATCTGTATCTGTGGGTAAAGAAGCAGTCCACGGTCAATGAGACCATCATCAACGTGTCCGGCCTCATCAAGCAGGGCGCAAACACCTTTATGACCCGCGAGTACAAAATCCTCGCAATGTTCGCCTGCGGTCTTGCCGCCATCATCTTCGTGCTGCTCCCCTCCCCTCTGTGGAGCAAGGATCTCGTCATCTCCAACAACATCTTTATGGCCATCTCCTACCTGATCGGTACGGTTCTTTCCGCAATCGCAGGTAAGATCGGCATCATGGTTGCCACCCTGTCCAACGGTCGTTGCGCAGAAGCAGCCCAGAAGGGCATCAAGCCCTCCTTCCTCGTTGGCTTCCGCGGCGGCGCCGTCATGGGCCTTCTGGTTGTCGGCTGCTCCCTGTTCGGCGTAGCAGCTGTCCTTTGGGTGGTTGGCGATGCTTCCATCCTGCTCGGCTTCTCCTTTGGCGCTTCCTCCCTGGCTCTGTTTGCCAAGGCCGGCGGCGGCATTTTCACCAAGACTGCCGATGTCTCCGCTGACATCACCGGCAAGGTAGAGCTTGGTATCCCCGAAGACGATCCCCGTAACCCCGCTGTCATCGCTGACAATGTTGGCGACAACGTCGGCGACGTTGCCGGTATGGGTGCTGACCTGTTTGACTCCAATGTGGCAGCTATGGTCTCCGCTCTGGTTGTTGCCCAGTCTCTGGCTGGTAACTTTGCAAATACCGCAATGGTATTCTGCTACTCCTTCCTGGGCCTGCTTTCTTCCATCGTTGGCATCGCTACTGCCCGCATCGGCAAGAACGGCAACCCCACCAAGGCACTCAACTCCTCTACTTATGTAACCACCGGTGTGTTCCTGGTGCTCTCCGCAATTGCCACCATGATCATCCCCGGCTTCTCCTGGAACATCTGGGGCGCTTCTGCTACCGGTCTTCTGGTTGGCGTCATCATCGGTCTTGCAACCGACTACTTCACCGACGACACCAAGCCCATCGTTAAGAAGGTTGCTCATGCTTCCGCTTCCGGCCCCGCATTCACCATTCTTTCCGGCTGCTCCTACGGCTTCATCTCCGCACTTCCCGCAATGGTAGGTATCGCTGTTTCCGCTCTGGTTGCTTACAACCTTTGCGCACCCATGGGTGAAGGCTATGCCATCTTCGGTATCTCCATGGCAGCTGTCGGCATGCTGTCCATCGTTGGCACCATCATCTCCAACGACGCATACGGCCCCATCGTTGACAACGCAAGAGGTCTTGCAGAAATGGGTGGCCTCGGCGAAGAGACCATCCGAATCGCTGACGAGCTTGACTCCGCCGGCAACACCGTTAAGGCTGTTACCAAGGGCTTCTCCATCGGCGCTGCAGGTCTCACCGTTATCTCCCTTCTCGGCGCATTCATGACCGAGGTAAATGCTGCCATCGAAGCAGCAGGCCGTACTGATTTCATCACCGGCTTCGACATCATGGATCCCACCGTATTCTTCGGCGTCCTCATCGGCGCTGCAATCCCCGCAGTCTTCTCCGCAATGCTCATCCTCGGCGTTGACAAGAACGCACAGAGAATGGTTGCTGAGATCCACCGCCAGTTCAAGACCATCAAGGGTCTGCGCGAAGGCACTGCCAAGCCCGACTACGACAAGTGCATCGACATTGCAACCACCGGCTCTCTGCGTGAACTCCTTCCCGCAGGTCTGGTCGCAATTCTGTCCACTGTAGCTGTTGGCTTCGTCGGCGGCCCCAAGGCCATCGGCGGCTTCCTGCTGGGTAACATCGTTTCCGGTCTTCTCCTGTCCCTGTTCATGTCCAATGCTGGCGGTCTGTGGGACAACTCCAAGAAGTATGTGGAAGCTGGCTTTGAGGGCGGCAAGGGCAGCGAAGCTCACAAGGCTGCTGTCATCGGCGACACCGTAGGCGATCCCTTCAAGGATACCGCAGGTCCCTCCATCAACACCCAGATCACTGTTGTTTCCCTCGTTTCTTCCCTGCTCTCCACCCTGTTCGTTGCATTCTCCTTCTTTGGTTAATTTAGAAGGAATTGTAGACTAACTACTGAATCATAGCAAAACTGGCATATCAGGTTTCCCTGATATGCCAGTTTTTTGCGATCGGATCTGTAAGCCGGGTTCTGTCTCGACAGCCATCTATCTAGGCGCCATGTTGCCACGACGCTCAAGCCACCTCCTCGGAAGCAGCCGGGCCGGCCTATTGCTTCCTCCACGGTGTTGCTCCGGATAGAGTTTACAGCACCACGATGTTCCCATGTGGCGGGTGAGCTCTTACCTCGCCTTTCCACCCTTACCGCTGACGCGGCGGTATATCTCTGTTGCACTTTTCCTAGGGTCACCCCCGGCGGGTGTTACCCGTTATCCTTGCCCTATGGAGCCCGGACTTTCCTCACGAAGGGCCTTTCGGCACACTGCGCGCGGCTGAACGAACCGGTCGCATCTTTATTGTAGTGCAAAAAGCTAAAATTGTCAAACAGATTGAAAAACTTACACAAGACGCGTATAATAGGAGAAGAAAAAGCAGCCCTATGCTGCCCACGGAAAAGAGGATGTCCCCATGAATCAAAAATTGACTGCGTGGCTTGATTCCCTGCTGGGAAAAGAAATTCTGGTGCTGGGTCTTGGCGTCAGCAATCGCCCCCTGGTTCGTATGCTGCTGGAGCACGGCTGCCGTGTCACCGGCTGCGATGCCACCCCCTATGAAAAACTCGATGATGAAGTGCTGGCGCTGGAACAAGCTGGCTGCCGCCTGAAAACAGGAGAAGATTACCTGCAGAACCTCAAGGCAGATGTGGTATTCCGCACCCCCGGCATGCATCCCGACCGTCCGGAACTCAAGGCCCTGCGGGATGGCGGCGCGGAAATGACCTCTGAAATGGAGGCTTTCTTCGGCGTATGCCCCTGCCCCATCATCGCTGTCACCGGCTCCGACGGCAAGACCACAACCACCACCCTGATCTCTGAGCTTCTGAAGCAAGCTGGCCACACCGTGTGGCTGGGCGGCAACATCGGCACCCCCCTGCTCCCCCAAGCTGCGGAAATGAAGGAAACGGACTACGCCGTGGTGGAGCTCAGCTCCTTCCAGCTCATGTACTTCCGTCACAGCGCCCACATCGCTGTGATCACCAATCTGGCCCCCAACCACCTGGATATCCACAAGGATATGGAGGAGTATGTTGCCGCAAAGGAAAACATTTACCTCAGCCAGACGAGTGAGGATACCCTGATTCTGAATATGGACAACGCCATCACCCATGCATTTTGCGAAAAGGCACCCGGTGCCTGCATGGAATTCTCCCGCTTCGGTACTCCGGCGCAGGGTGTGTTCCTGAAGGACAGCGTGATCTATGAAACCTTCGATGGCAACCCCTGCGAACTTCTGCGGCAGTCGGACATTCTGCTGCCGGGCATCCACAATGTGGAAAACTACATGGCTGCCATCTGCGCTGTAAAGGGACTTGTCAGCCGGGAGGATATCGTGCATGTAGCAAAGCACTTTGGCGGCGTGGAACACCGCATTGAACTGGTGCGTGTGAAGGATGGGGTCAGCTTCTATAACGATTCCATCGCTTCCTCCCCCAGCCGCACTATGGCGGGCCTCAGAAGCTTCCCCCAGAAGACCATCCTGATCGCCGGCGGCTATGATAAGCACATCCCCTATGACGAGCTTGGCCCTGAGATCTGCCGCCATGTAAAGCTCCTGGTACTCACCGGTGCCACTGCGCCCAAGATCCGGGAGGCTGTCCTGAACGCCCCGGAATATCAGGAGGGCAGTCCGGAAATACTGGAAATTGAGGACTTTACCGAAGCCGTTCATGCCGCAGCAGCCAGAGCCATGCCCGGGGATGCGGTGCTTCTCAGCCCCGCCAGCGCGGCATTTGATAAATTCAAGAACTTCATGGTGCGGGGCCGCTTCTTCAAGGAGCTGGTCAACGCCCTTTAAAGGAGGCAACTACATGTCACTTTCCAATACCGTTGCCCGCATACTGGGGAAGACACCTCCCCACTGCACCGCCATTTTAGTGGCGGCAGGTTCTTCCACCCGCATGGCAGGTCAGGATAAGCTGCTGACCTGCTTTGGCGGCATGACCGTTTTGGAGCGCTCTGCCCTTGCACTGGAGGAAAACGAACTGGTAAAAGAAATCATTGTGGTGACGCGGGAAGCACTGCTGGAAAAAGTAAGCCTTCTCTTAAAGGCAAGGGGCATTACAAAGCTCACCATGGTGATCCCCGGCGGAAAAACCCGGGCAGAATCTGTGGAAGCAGGCCTCAACCATGCGTCCAAAAGCACGGCACTGGTTGCCATTCACGATGCCGCCCGGCCCCTTGTGAGCCAGCGCATCATCACCGAAACCATCCGCAAGGCCGTCCAGAGCAAAGCTGCCGCCCCCGCCATCCCGGTAAAGGACACCATCAAGGTGGCACAGCAGCATATTGTGACGGATACCCCGGACCGAAGCCGCCTGTTCGCAGTGCAGACACCCCAAGTGTTTGACTTTGATCTGCTCAGAGCCGCCTACATCAAGGCAAAAAATGACAATATTCCCCTGACGGACGACTGCTCTGCTGCAGAGCATTTCGGTCTGAATGTATTTCTGACTCAGGGAGAGGAACGAAATCTGAAGATCACCACCCCTATGGATCTTCGCATTGCAGCGCTGCTATTGGAGGATGAAGCATGAGAATCGGACACGGATATGATGTTCACCGACTGGTGCCGGATCGGGCACTGATTTTGGGTGGTGTGGAGATCGCCCACGAAACGGGTCTGCTGGGTCACTCCGATGCGGATGTGCTGACCCATGCGGTAATGGATGCCCTGCTGGGTGCTGCTGCACTGGGAGATATCGGCAAGCTGTTCCCGGACAATGACCCTCAATACAAAGGCATTTCCAGCTTGCTGCTTTTGGAGCAGGTGAAACACGCAATCGCCCGGAAGGGATATGCCATTGAAAACATCGATGTGACCATGATCGCCCAGCGGCCAAAGCTGGCGCCCCATATTCCTCAAATGCGGGAAAATCTTGCCCAGGTGTTAGGAATCGAATTGGATCAGATCAACATCAAAGCCACCACGGAAGAGCGTCTTGGCTTCTCCGGTCGGGAGGAAGGCATGGCCTGCCATTCAGTCTGCCTGCTGAAATAATAAGCAAACTTTGGGTAAAAAAATGGCCTGATGCAGAAGTTTATCTGCGTCAGGCCTTTTTGGGATTTGGCGAACACCGTTGACGGACGGCGCTATGCCTGGATCTGAAGTGTGCTCGCATTGGATAAGCTGTAGCCATACAATAGCACAGCTCCGGCGAAAAGTCTGTCGAACTTCGCCGGAGCTGAAATTTTTACCATAAAATATGTACCACACCGCAGGTAACCGCCGTGATGATAGCGCCTGCAATCACCACACCCAGCAAAATTGCCGGCAGAGACCGCCGAAGGGACATGTTCAAAATCGCTGCCACCAGTGCCCCTGTCCATGCACCCGTACCGGGCAGGGGGATGGCCACTAAAATCATCAAGCCGAGTGTGCCGTACTTCTTTACAACGCGGCCCTTCAGATGAGCCTTGTGTTCCAGCTTCTCAATGATTCTTCTAAGGGTCTCATTCTTCCTAAGCCACAGAAAAATCTGCCGGATCAGCAAAATGATAAAGGGCACCGGAACCATATTTCCAATGACAGAAATCGTAAACGCCGCCATGGGAGAAAGCCCCGCCGCAACGCCCGCGGGAATTGCTCCGCGAAGCTCCAGCACAGGAGTCATCGCGATCAGAAAGGTCATCAGGATATCTTTTAGCATAAGTCCAAACCGCTCCAGTCAAAAAACGCAAACTATCAAGCTTATTATATCATGCTGTGCAGATTACTTCAAGCCATTTGCATGGTTCTTTCTGTGGGCAGCCATCCGTAGAGCATCTTTTCCGTCAGCACTCCATGCATCGGAATGTCGAAGGTATCCCGGGCAACATTTGGAAGCTTCTGCGCTTCAAAGGCAATGGCAAGGCGCATTGCCAGAGGGCAGCGGGTAAAATAGCGGTCATAATAGCCGCCCCCATAGCCAAGCCGCCCGCAGTTTTCATCAAAAGCCACGCAAGGTGTCAGGATCAGGCCGATTTCCTCCGGCTGGATCAGCCTTGCGCTTGCCATCGGCGGGATCAGAATGCCATAGCGATCCCGCTCCCATTTACACGGCCATTGGGGCGCATAGGCCTCCATGATCCCATTTCCCTTCGTTACCGGAAAGGCCAACACAATCCCCCGCTCCATCGCCCACCGATGAAAAGCAGAAAGATCCGCCTCCTCCGGCATCGCCATGTAGGAAAAAATCACCGTTTGATTCAAAATACCCGGTAACGCCTGCAGCTTGCGGCAGATTTCTGCCGAAGCGGCTTCCCTTTCCGTTTTTTCCATCCCACTGCGGGCAGCTTTCGCGGCAAGGCGCTGACTTTTTTTATCCATTTTATCTCCTTATCTCCTCAAAGGTACGCAGATCCGTCTGGAAGGGTCTGCCTGGGAGGTTTCCAGCGAAACATCCACCCCATAAAGCTCGGTCAGAAGGTTTTCCGTGAGAATCGCTTCCGCAGGGCCATAGGCCAGCATTTGGCCTTCCTGAAGCACCAGCACCTGATCGGCGCAGGACAGGGCCTGATCCGGATTATGGGTGGAAAACAGCACCGTATAGCCCTGTTCTGCCAACGCTTCCATGTGGTTCATAATCAAATGCTGATTGGCAAAATCCAGATTTGCCGTGGGTTCATCCATGATGAGAAGCTTTGCCCCCTGCACCATAGCCCGGGCAATCAAGGCAAGCTGACGCTCACCTCCAGAGATCCTTGCAAATCCACGGTCTGCAAGCCCGGCAATGCCAAGGCTTTCCAGCACCGCATCCACCCGCACCTGCTGCTGTTTTCCGGGGCCGGAAAAGGGATGCAGCTGTCCGGTGGTTCCCATAAGCACCATTTCCCGCACCGTGTAGTCAAACACCGGGGCTGTGCTCTGGGGAATGTAGGCCGCACAGCGGGCAATTTCATCCGCCCGCATTGTTTTTATCTCTCTCCCATCCATCCGGATCGAGCCATCAAAATGGGGCAGCAGACCCAGAATACAGCGAAACAGGGTACTTTTTCCCGCACCGTTGGGGCCAAGCACCGCAATCCGTGTGCCTTCCGCAGCATCAAACCCGATATTGGACAGAATTTTCCTCTTTCCATAGGAAAAAGACAGGTCTTTCACTTCAAGCTTCATGGCCATCCCCCTTCCGTGTCAGCAGCATGAGCAGGAACACCGGAGCGCCGATGAAGGAAGTGAGGATCCCCAGGGGGATCTCTGCCGTTGCCGCAATGCGGGCAACATCATCCACAAGGATCAAAAATCCCGCACCCATCAGGGCCGATGCCGGAATCAATCTGCGGTAGTCATAGCCAAACAGCATCCGGCAAAGATGGGGAACCACCAGACCCACCCAGCCGATCATTCCGCTCACCGCAACCGAAGCTGCCGTGAGCAATGTGGCACAGCAAACCACCACAAGCTGCATCCTGCGGGTATTCAGTCCCAGAGAGCGGGCTTCCTCCTCCGGCAGTGTCAGAAGATTCATGCGCCACCGCAGAGAAAACAAGGGCACCGCCCCTAAAAGCACCGGGAGCAGCAGAAAATACACATCTGCCTTTCGGATAGAAGCCAGAGAGCCCATCAGCCAATAGGTGATGGCAGGCAAAACCTGCTGCGCATCCGCTGTCAGCTTGAGAAAAGAGATTCCCGAAGAAAACAAGCCGCTGACCACCATACCCGCCAAAAGAATGCTCATCACACGGTTGGCCCGGCTGCATCTTCCGATGGCATAGGCCAGCATCACCGCTGCCAGACCAAAACAAAAGGCCAGCACAGAGGTGCCCATATAGCGAAGCCCCAAAAGGATGCCCAGGGATGCACCAAAGCCCGCACCGGAGGATGCCCCCAAAAGATCCGGCGATACCATGGGGTTGGAAAACATCCCCTGATAGCTGAGGCCGGAAAGCGCCAAAGCACCGCCGATCAGGGCTGCGGCAGCCACTCTGGGCAGGCGAATCTGCCATACCACCGTCTCTGCCGCACTCTCCCATGTCACCGGAAAAAGGGGCGCAATGCGATGAAAAAGGATTTTGACCAATTCTGCTGGCATCACGGGATATCTGCCCAGCATGAAGGATGCGAAGAACAGGATCACAAAGCCCCCTGCCAGCAGCAGCATTTTTCCCGTGTATCCACGAACATTTAATCGTCTCATCGTATTAACCGGCTCTTTCTCCGGAAAGAAGCAACTTGGCCTCTTCCTGCGTCAAATTGTAATGCCAGAAGAGCTTATAAAACTCCCGGGCCTTTTGTGTCATATCATAGTCATACAGCTCCGGGTACAGGAGATTTCCCAGCCAGTAAAGGCCCAGCACCCGGTTGACAGAGGGGGGATTGGCCATCCAGGAATAGGGCAGGGCGGGAATCTCGTAGTAATTCCCCTCCTGCACCGCCCGCAGGCTCTGCCAGCGGGGATCTGTCCCCGCAAGATCATAGGCCCCTTCTGCACTCAGGAGCATCACATCCGGATCAAACAGATACATCTGCTCCATGGAGATCTCGTTGCCGCCATTGCGGTTGCGAAGCTCCTCTTCCGGAACCGTGACTGCATTCACCGCGCCCACCAATTCGATCACATCTGCCTGCATATTGCCGGCAGCATTGCAGGCAAGGCCCTCCGGCCCGGTGCCGAAGGCCACAGTAATCTGTTCCTGGGGTGAAATCTTTGCCCGGTTCTCTTCGCACATGGCAAGAGCTTCTTCAATATACTTTGCCAGCGCTTCCGCTTCCGTCGTCCTGCCCAACAGCGCCCCCAGCATACGATAGCTTTCCGGCAGCGCCTCCAATGAGGCTTCAAGGAAAACAACCGGAATGCCGGTGCGTTCCTGCAGACTGTCCAGTTCTTCTGCCATGGCATCCTTCACATTGCCCATGTCAATGATGATCTGAGGACTTGCCGCCACCAGACTTTCCATATTGAGATTGGCCTTGCTGCCGTAGAATTGTCCAAATTCCGGCAATCCTTCCAGGCAATCGGGAAGATAGGCCATCACTTCTGCCTCCGGCGTGCTGGACATTCCCACAAGAAGCTCCGGTGCCAAAGAGATCAAAATCATTTGGGCAAGGGAGCCGCTTGAGGCCACCGCATCAATGCCGACAGGTACACTGACCTTTCTCCCAAGGGAATCGGTAAACAGCTGCGTCTGCAGGATCTCCTCGGATGTGGTCACAGCACCACATCCGCAGAATACCGAAAGCAGACAGGATAACGCGCAAATCAGACAGATCATTCGTTTCATTGTAACATTCTCCTTTGGTCTGTTTCGGAGCGCATAAACAAAAAACCGGTTCCTGAGGAACCGGAATGGGCATAGAGATACAGTGAGCCCACTGCACTCCATATGCGTTCCGTTCTCAAATGCGGAAGGCGCGGCCGTTTCCAGCCGAACCCTTTGCGTCTATGACGCCGACCTGCATCCATAGCATCCTGCCACAGGACCACAGGCTCTGGAACTTAGATGTTTTGATTATATCCCATTGGGGTAAGAATTGCAACGGGTTTTCCCACAATACGGCCTTGCGGATTGACGAAAACCAACCTTTCTTCTATAATATAGATAAACCTATGCAAAAAAGCTGGTATGACTATGAAACGAATTTTTTTGATTGTTCTCGACTCCTTTGGCATTGGCGCCATGCCGGATGCCCCCGCCTTTGGTGATATGGGGGTCAATACCCTGCGCAGCTGCTGTGCCTCCAATGCCCTGCAAATCCCAAATCTTACCCGGTTGGGTCTTGGCTGCATTGACGGTGTAGATTTCCTTCCCGCGCCGGATTCTCCTGCTGCCGCAGTGGCGCGCCTTACGGAAGCTTCCCAGGGCAAGGACACCACCATTGGCCACTGGGAACTGGCGGGGCTCATCTCTCCCCAACCCCTTCCCACCTATCCGAATGGTTTCCCAGAGGAAATTTTGGAGCCTTTCCGCAAGCAAACCGGGCGGGGCACACTGGCAAATGCCCCCTGGTCCGGTACTGCCGTCATCGATGCCTATGGAGAGGAACACATCCGCACCGGGGATCTGATCGTGTATACCTCTGCAGACTCCGTATTCCAGATTGCCGCCCATGAGGACATCGTGCCACCGGAACAGCTTTATGAATACTGCCGCATTGCCCGAAATCTCCTGCAGGGAGAGCACGGTGTGGGCCGGGTGATTGCACGCCCCTTTGTGGGCAGCAGTGCAGGAAATTTCCACCGCACCGCAAACCGCCACGATTTTTCCCTGCTTCCGCCCCGAAAAACCATTCTTGACGCCATCAAAGCAGCTGGACTTGACTCCATCGCGGTGGGAAAAATCAACGATATTTTCGCAGGCCGGGGCATCAGTGAATTTGTCACCACCAAAAGCAATGCCGACGGTATGGAAAAAGCCCTTGCGTGGGCAAAGAAAGAATTTTCCGGCCTTTGCTTTATAAACTTGGTGGACTTTGATATGCTCTACGGTCACCGCAGAGACATTGACGGCTATGCTGCTGCACTTTCTGCCTTTGACCGCTGGCTGGAGGACTTCCTTCCCTGCCTTGGTCCGCAGGATGTCCTGATGATCACCGCCGACCACGGCTGCGACCCCGGCTATGCCGCCTCCACCGACCATACGAGGGAATATGTGCCTCTTCTCATTTACGGCAATGAAGTTTCCCCCGCCAATTTAGGCACCCGGGAGAGTTTTGCGGATGTTGCCGCCACCATCGCAGAGCTTCTGAATGTTCCCTTCCAAGGGGATGGCGAGAGCTTTGCAGCCCTTCTTTGAAAGGAGTGACTACCATGACACCTGAAAAACTCATTGCTCTGGCGCAGGAAGCCAGAACCATGTCCTACTGTCCCTACTCCGGTTTTGCGGTAGGGGCTGCGCTGCTGTGCGTCGACGGCAGTGTGTACACCGGCTGCAACATTGAAAACGCCGCCTTTGGCCCCACAGTCTGCGCAGAGCGCACCGCTGTGTTCAAGGCCATCAGCGAAGGGCGGCGGGAGTTTGCCGCCATCGCCGTGGTGGGTGGTATTGCAGGCCAGGAGATCAGCCGGGAATGCCCGCCCTGCGGCGTATGCCGTCAGGTGCTGCGGGAATTCTGCGAGGATAATTTCCCGGTGTATCTCAGCGGGGACGGAAAAACCGTCCATACTTTACTTCTGAAAGAACTGCTGCCGGAAAGCTTCCGGGCAGAACAGCACTTAGCAGAATCATGAAATTAAGGGAAAGGGGTCTGGCATATGAAAACACTGTTAAAAGGCGGCACCATTGTGGGCGCTTCCGGCTCCCGCAGGGCAGACATTCTGATTGAGAATGAGATCATTGCAAAAATTGGGGAAGACCTCCGGGATGATAGCGCCCGGGTGGTGGATTGCGGTGGAATGCTGCTGTTCCCCGGCTTCATCGATGCCCATACCCACTTTGATCTGGATGTATGCAACACCACCGCAGCGGACGATTTTGAAACCGGCAGCCGCTCTGCTCTTCTGGGCGGCACCACCACGGTGATCGATTTTGCCTGCCCCAACAAGGGGGAATCCTTGCAGTACGGCCTTGACCTCTGGCATAAAAAGGCCGCAGGCCGCACCTCCTGCGACTATTCCTTCCATATGACCATCGACGATTGGAACGAGGAGATCATTGCCCAGATCCCTGCCATGTTCCGGCAGGGCATCAGCTCCTTCAAGATGTATCTGACCTATCCCGCCATGATGATCGGGGATAAACATGTATTCCTGGCCCTGCAGGAGCTGAAGAAGCACGGCGGCATTGCGGGCGTCCACTGCGAAAATGCCGATGTGATCGATGCCCTCATTGCCCAGGCAAAGGAAGCAGGCGAGCTCTCCCCCGGTTCCCATCCCCGTACCCGTCCTGCCCCTTTAGAAGCAGAGGCAGTGGATCGC
>JAZRCV010000141.1:0-1890 GCA_045659925.1 Faecousia sp. | reverse complement strand
ATTGTGGACGCCCTGTGCGCCCGTTATGTGGATAAAATCGGCTACCGCAAGGCCATTGTGGCATCCCAGGTTGCTGCGGGTGCGGGCTTATTGGGTCTGGCCTTCCTGCCGGAGCTGTTCGCGGATCCCTTTGTGGGCATTCTGCTGTGCGTGGTGATCTACGCCATCGGCAGCGGCCTCATTGAGGTGCTTTGCAGCCCCATCGTGGAAGCCTGCCCCCTGGATAACAAGGCATCCGTCATGAGCCTGCTCCATTCCTTCTACTGCTGGGGCAGCGTGGGCGTGATCGTGGTGTCAACCGCATTTTTCGCCCTGTTCGGCACGGAAAACTGGAAGTGGCTGGCCTGCTTCTGGGCGCTGATTCCCCTTGCGAACATCGCAAACTTTGCCGTCTGCCCCATTGAGCATCTGGTGGAGGAGGGCAAGGGCATGTCCATCCGCGACCTTTGCAAAACGCCCCTGTTCTGGCTGGCGGTGCTGCTGATGGTTTGTGCCGGCGCATCGGAGCTTGCCATGGCCCAGTGGGCCTCCGCTTTCGCAGAATCCGCTCTTGGCCTCAGCAAAACCATGGGCGATCTGGCCGGCCCCTGCATGTTCGCCATCACCATGGGCATCAGCCGCATCATCTACAGCAAGCTGGGCGAAAAGGTGGATCTTTCCAACTATATGCTCGGCTCCGGGGCCATGTGTCTGGTGTGCTATCTGCTGGCCTCCATGACCGCCAACCCGGTATGGGGCTTAGTGGGCTGCATCGCCTGCGGCTTCTCCGTGGGCATCATGTGGCCGGGTACCATCAGCATCTCCTCTGCCAAGCTGCCCATGGGCGGAACTGCCCTGTTTGCCCTGCTGGCCATGTCGGGAGACCTGGGCGGTGCCTTTGGCCCCAGTCTGGTGGGCTACGCCACCCAGATGGCAGGAGATAACCTGCGCATCGGCCTTCGCACCGGCTGCATCTTCCCTATTCTGCTGATCGTGGGTCTTGTAATCATGAAGCGCGTCTCTTCCCGCAAAACCAAAAGCTAATATCAAAGGGTGTGTTGCAAACGCAAGTTTTGCAACACGCCCTTTTGCTATGCTTATCTTTTTTAATGCCTGCCTGTAGGGAACGGCCTGTGTGCCGTTCCGGCAGGATAGGTTGCGTTTATATCGGAGTTTCGGCGCAATCGCAACATTTCATCGTCCCCTACGGTGGAGATTCTGGTTTTTTAATGCAGAAGGACCCGAAGCGGTTACTTCGGGGCCTTGAATCGTGTTTATCTTTCGTAGGTGAACTCGAATTCTTCCAGGCAGACGGTATCGCCGTCCTGGATGCCCTGCTCTTCCAGGCGGTCGAAGAGGCCGCACTGGCGAAGCTGGCGATCAAAGTACATTCTGGATTCATAGTCATCAAAGTTGATGT
The DNA here is from genome assembly GCA_045659925.1 of Faecousia sp. Classification (GTDB taxonomy): domain Bacteria; phylum Bacillota; class Clostridia; order Oscillospirales; family Oscillospiraceae; genus SVMC01. The sequence goes on along the minus strand of JAZRCV010000141.1, from coordinate 491 downwards.
CGCCCATGAGGCGGGAGAGCCAACTGCCGGTGATGAGCCAATAGTCGTCCTGATGCTGGATCTTCAGATCCTCGGGACGGCCTGCCTGTGCCAGAGGCTTGACATACTCCGTCTCATACACGATGACCGGGGGCAGCTCGGCGAGCTTGGATGCGATGGTACGCATAAGCTGGCGGGTGCCCTTGGTGGTGGCGGCGGAGATCTCGTAGAATTCGTAGCCCCGCTCGGTCACATAGGCCCGCAGGCGTTCCAGATTGTCGCTGCCATCGGGAATCAGGTCGCACTTGTTGGCGGCCACGATCATGGGCCGCTGGGCAAGATCGTCGGAATATTTCCGCAGCTCTTCATTGATGCGCTCGAAATCCTCCACGGGATCACGATCCTCGCAGCCGGATACGTCCACGATGTGGACCATCAGTCGGCAGCGGTCGATGTGGCGCAGGAAATCATGACCCAGACCCGCACCCTCGGAAGCACCCTCGATGATGCCG
>JAZRCV010000140.1:0-5163 GCA_045659925.1 Faecousia sp. | reverse complement strand
CTTCACCCGGAAGCTCTGGGACATATACTGCATGGCAGCCTTTAATTCCCCGTTGGCACCCCCAAGCTGCTCCTGCAGCAAAGCCGCATACTGAGGGTTGGCTTTCTCTACCTCCACGGGATGAAACAGCTGTTTTTCGTGTTTGAACATGGCAATAACCTCACTTTCCAAGGTTATCTTTTCCAAAATCAGTGGGAGTATACAAGGACAATGTATCACGCGGGGACTATCCTGTTTGAATGTAGGGGCGATCATCGATCGCCCGTGTAAAGGTTGCGAATTCGCCGGTAGTTTCGATATAAACGCAACATCTTCTGCGCGGGCGAATGATATCCGCCCCTACGTTCACACAGGCAATTGTGTTGGAGCACTATGTGCTCCATCCCGCAACAAAGCGCCCCGTTTTTCAACGGAGCGCTTTGTGTCGATTATTCTTCGCCGGAGAGGGTGGCGGGCTTGATGTGCCAGATTTCGGCGGCATACTGCCGGATGGTGCGGTCGGAGGAGAACTTGCCGGCGCGGGCAATGTTCAGCAGGCACTTCTGGCCGAAGGCCCGGCGGTCGCGGTAATCCCGGTTGGCGCGGAGCTTTGCTTCCTGATAGGAGGCGAAGTCCAGCAGGTGGAAGTAATGGTCGGGGCTGTGCCAGCTTGCGCCGTCCAGCAGGGCGGTGAACAGTTCGCGCTGTTCATCGTCGGTTTCCACAGTGCCGTCCACCAGGGTGTCGACTACGCGGCGGATGCGGGGATTTGCGGTGTAGATGCCGCGGCTCTGATAGTTGCCGCGGGCGGCGTTGATTTCATCCACGGTCATGCCGAAGGGATAGTTGTTCTCTTCGCCGGCCTGCTGGAAGATCTCCACATTTGCGCCGTCTCTGGTGCCCAGAGTCACAGCGCCGTTGAGCATCAGCTTCATGTTGCCGGTGCCGGAAGCTTCGGTACCTGCGGGAGAAATCTGCTCGGAGATATCGGCAGCGGGGATGATGTGCTCGGCGTAGGAGCAGTTATAGTTCTGAACGAAGACCACACGCAGCTTGTCGGCCACATCGGGGTCGCTGTTGATGAGCTTGGCGATGCGGTTGATATAGCGGATGATGGCCTTGGCTCTGCGGTAGCCGGGGGCGGACTTGGCGCCGAAGATGAAGGCGGTGGGGGTGAAGTCCCGGATGGAGCCATCCTTCAGGCCGAAGTAGATGTCCATGATGGACAGGGCGTTGAGCAGCTGGCGCTTATACTCATGCAGACGCTTGACCTGCACATCGAAGATGAAGTTGGGGTCAAGATCCACGCCTTCACGGGCTTCAATGATCTCGGCAAGCTGCAGCTTCTTCTGATACTTGACGCCGTTGAAGCGGTCGATGAGGCGGCGGTCGATCTTGTTCTCGATCTCACGCAGGGAGTCCAGATCCTTCAGGAAGTCCTTGCCCACCTGGCTTTCCAGCACTTCGGTCAGCTCGGGGTTGCACAGGCCCATCCAGCGTCTGGGGGTGACGCCATTGGTCTTGTTCTGGAAGCGTTCGGGGAAAATGCCGTACCAGTCGCGGAAGACGTCGTTCTTCAGGATCTCGGTATGGATCTGAGCTACGCCGTTGACATAGCTGGAGACATATACGGAGAGGTTTGCCATATGGGCGGAATTGTCCCGGATGATGAACAGGCCGGGATGCTCCTGCTTCAGGCGCTCGTCGATGCGGCGGATGATGTCCACGATTTCGGGCACCACGGAAGCCATCAGGTTCAGGTCCCACTTTTCCAGGGCTTCGCCCATGACGGTGTGGTTGGTGTAGTTGAAGGTGGAGCGGGCAACTTCGAATGCCTCGTCAAAGCTCAGGCCTTCGCGCATGAGCAGACGGATCAGCTCGGGGATGGACATGGCGGGATGGGTGTCGTTGAGCTGGATGGAGGCGTATTCACCGAACTTCTTCAGGTCGCCGTGATCCCGCTGATAGACCCGCAGAATGTCCTGCAGGGAAGCAGAGGAGATGACATACTGCTGCTTGATGCGCAGGCGCTTGCCTTCGTAGGTGGAGTCGTTGGGGTAGAGAACGCGGGTGATATCCTCGGCTCTGTTCTTGGCGTCCAGTGCGCGGGCATAGTCCTGGGCGTTGAATGCATCAAAGTCCAGCTCTTCCACGGCTTCGCACTGCCACAGACGCAGGGTGCCGATGTTGTCGGTGCCGTAGCCGATGATGGGCATGTCGTAGGGGACAGCCAGCACGGTCTGGTCGGCGAACTCGATGGTGGTAGTGTGGTTGTCGCGGCGGTAGCTCCAGGGATCGCCGTAGTGGGTCCAGGCGTCAGCCAGCTCGCGCTGCGAGCCATTGTCATCAAAGCGCTGCTTGAACAGGCCGAACTTATAGCGCAGACCGTAGCCGCTCAGGGGCAGGTCGCAGGAAACAGCGGAGTCCAGGAAGCAGGCTGCCAGACGGCCGAGGCCGCCGTTACCCAGGGCAGCATCCTCGATCTCTTCCAGGCAGGAAAGATCCACGCCCTTCTTTGCAAAGGCTTCGCGAATCTCGGGCAGGATGCCCAGGTTATAGAGGTTGGAGAACACCAGACGGCCCATCAGATATTCCGCAGAGAAATAGAAAGCCTTGCGGCTCTGGGCGCGGAGCTGACGATGCTGGGTCCAGCAGTCGTTGATCTCCATCATTACCGCCTGACCCAGTGCGTCATGCAGCTGCTGGGGGGTGGCGCTATCCATCTTGGTGTCGTGGTTGTATTTTAAAAGTGCTTGAGTCCACTGAAGGATTCTATCACAATCATATTTCATAGGGTACACTCCTAATTCTATTGCAGATATCCCATATCATACCATTATCTGGCCTGAAATGCAAGCGGAATACCTTTCCAATAAATATATGCAAAAAAAGAAAATATGTGTTCATTTTTGCCGAAAAAATCGGAATTATTCCGCTGTGAAGAAGATCTACCCGGGAAAATGCCCTTGCCAAACAGGAAAAAAGAGGGTAACTTGTGAATGGAAAAGGGCGGAATTCTGTATTTGTATACCGATTCAGTGAATATGGGCCATGCCCTCGGCCGGAAGAGCGACGGGTTCGCAATCCGGCATCATGGAATAGAGGCTGCCCATTGCGTGTGAACTATGGGGGCGAGGGTGCTTGCAAAAAAGATTGAAAACAGGGGACTTTTTTAAGAAAATCCAAAAAATAATCATACCAATTCCGCTAAGGATGTGCTATAATATTGACATTACAAAGGAAATTATGCCCAGAGGGCGATTTTTCCTGTATTTGCCCGCCTCCCGGCGGAGCACATAATCAACTGCAAAGGAATGGATCATATGAAGAACATCACCAACCAAGAGCTGGCCCTTTGGGCAGCACGCGGCAGGCTTCTGGCGGTGGACGCAGTTCACGAAGCAGCCAGCGGCCATCCCGGCGGCTCCCTTTCGTGCATGGATGCACTGATCACCCTCTACTTCGCGGAAATGAACATTGACCCCGCCGACCCCAAGAAGGCTGACCGTGACCGTCTGGTCATGTCCAAGGGTCACTGCGCACCCGCCCTCTACTCCGCTCTGGCACTGCGCGGCTACTTCCCCGTGGAAGACATGAAGCTCCTGCGCTCCATCAAGGCTCACTACTCCGGCCATCCCGACATGGTCAATGTCCCCGGTGTTGATATGTCCACCGGTTCCCTGTCCCAGGGTATGTCCGCAGCCGTTGGTATGGCTCTGGCTCTCAAGCATCAGGGCACCGACTGCCGCGTATACACCATCTGCGGTGACGGCGAAATGGCAGAAGGCCAGATCTGGGAAGCTTCCATGGCAGCAGCTAAGTTCAATCTGGACAACCTGTGCGTATTTGTAGACGTCAACGGTCTGCAGATCGACGGTGCCACCAAGGACGTTATGCCCTCCGAACCCCTGGATGCAAAGTTCGCAGCATTCAACTGGAACGTCATCAAGGTGGACGGCCATAACTTCGATGAGCTCCGCGCAGCACTGGCTCAGGCCCGTGAATGCAAGGGCATGCCCACTGTCATCCTGATGAAGACCGTCAAGGGCAAGGGCGTCAGCTTCATGGAAAACAATGCCGGCTGGCACGGCAAGGCTCCCAACGATGAGCAGCTTGCTGCCGCAAAGGCTGAGCTGGAACCCATCATTGCAGCACTTGAGAAGGAGGTAGGCTAATATGGCAGGCAAGATTGCAACCAGAAGCGCCTACGGTAAGGCTCTTGCAGAGCTGGGCGCAAAGTATCCCAATGTGGTAGTGCTGGACTCCGACCTGTCCAACGCCACCATGAGTAAGTTCTTCGCAGCAGAATACCCCGAGCGTTTCTTCAACGTGGGTATCGCTGAATGCAACATGGTTGGCGTCGCCGCCGGTATGGCAGCCGCTGGCCTCAAGCCCTTCACCAATACCTTTGCCATGTTCGCTGCAGGCCGTGCTTACGAGCAGGTCCGCAACTCTGTGGCATATCCCGGTCTGGGCGTGGTGTGCGTCGGCACCCACGGCGGCGTTTCCGTCGGTGAAGACGGCGCCACCCATCAGTGCATCGAGGATCTGGCCCTGATGCGTGCCATCCCCGGCATGACCGTTATCCACCCCTGCGACGGCCACGAGACCGCCCTGGCAGTGGAAGCTCTGATCAACTATGACGGCCCCGCTTACCTGCGTCTGTCCCGTCCCAACACCGAAGTTTTCACCGATGAGATGGAAGGCTACACCTTCGAGATCGGCAAGGGCGTCACCATGCGTGACGGCGCCGATGTCACCCTGGTTGCCACCGGCCTCATGGTGGGCATCGCTATGGACGCTGCCAAGATGCTGGAAGCAGAAGGCATTTCTGCCCGCGTCATCAACATTCATACCATCAAGCCTCTGGACTGCGAACTGATCTGCAAGGCAGCCTGCGAGACCGGCGCGATCGTGACCTGCGAAGAGCACAACATCGTCGGTGGCCTGGGCGGCGCAGTTTCTGAGTGCGTGTCCGGCTGCTGCCCCGTTCCTGTTGTCCGCGTTGGTGTAGAAGACCAGTTCGGCCGCAGCGGCAAGGCAGACGAGTGCATGGCCTACTTCGGCCTCACCGCAGAGAACATCTGCGCCAAGGCAAAGGCAGCCATCGCCCTGAAAAAGTAATCAATGAAGCGGGAGGGCAAAAACCACTTGCCCGCCCTGTGTAGGGGAGAAAATTGAAGA
>JAZRCV010000139.1:0-3145 GCA_045659925.1 Faecousia sp. | reverse complement strand
CTTTTTCATAGGAAGCGTCCTCTTCCTTCGCAAACATTTTATTGATTTTATTATAGTACAAGAACGCCCAAAGAGCAAGGCACGGAGGCAGATTGAAGAAATTCTGCCTCCGTGCATAAGCTCTTGGTTTTCGGGTATTCTTTGGATGGACCGAAACGAAGCGCGTTCGGTCAAGGGTACCGCACAAAATATGTGGACGGTGCGTCCGGCTGAATTTCGGCAATGGGGAAGCCCCTGCGGAAAAAGCAGCCAGGGGGCTTTTGAAGAAAGAATGCGGTTTTGCCGAATTCAGAACAATGGCCCCTCTACATAAGGACGCGCATGTGCGTCCCCAGCCGGGCGGATGTGGGCATCCGCCCCTACGAACGGAATCAAAAGCAAGCGTAGGGGACGATGCCCACATCGTCCCGCATAAAGGTTACGAATTCGCCGAGATTTTCGGAAAAACGCGGCATTCCCTGCCGGAACGGCACACAGGCCGTTCCCTACAAAAACTTTATTTCAGTTCGATCACGCACACGCTGTGGGCGGGGAGGGTGACATTGGCGTCCATGGGGAGCCATTCGGTGGTGGTTACGCCCACCTGGGTCAGGCCAATGTCGTTGTAGGCGTCCGGGGTGGGGCCGTTCAGGATGTGCAGGCGCATTTGCTCTGCGTGGCTGTCCACCATGGACAGGGAGAGGACTGCCTCCTTCTCCGGATGCTTGTTGATTGCGGCGATGGCGTAGCCGCTTTCGTCCCAGGTGACCACGGCATCCACCGCGTCCACGGTGCGCTGCTCGCCACGGATGGTGCCGCAGATGCTGGCATTGTCCTCCATCCAGGCGTTCAGCACATTCTTTTTCAGAAGGTTTGCATACAGGGCGAATACATAATACTGGGGGCGCAGCACAATGCCCTCCCGGTGGGTGAAGATGGCGCCCCGGGTGTTTACCACCGGGGAGAAGCAGGCCATGCCCACCAGATCGCAGTTTCTCAGGCAGGTGTTCAGGAAGGCGGCGGAGAATACCGCGTCCGCCATGGTGTAGGTGGCGTTGATGTCGTTGCGGTCTCTGGGGCCGATGACCTCATCCCGGTAGAAGGCGGCGTCCTCCTGCCGTTTGCCATCCCGATCCCAGATGTCGATGATGTTGGGATGGTACCAGCCCCGGAGGTTCCACTCGTCAAAGGAGATTTTGATCCGTTTTTCCAGACCCAATGCGGTGAGATAGGCCCGGACGCGGGCAATCTTGCCGCTGATGTCCTCGCCGGTGTGGAGGATGACGGTGTTGTAATCCTCGTAGCTCAGGCCATCCGGGGAGAAATCCCAGTAGCCGTGGATGGAGATCCAGTCCAGATAGCTCCCTGCAGTGCGCAGCAGGTTCAGGTTCCAGTCCAAATCGTCAATGGAGGCGGCGGACAGCTCCAGAGTGGGGTCCACCCGCAGCATCATTTTGGCAGATTCCCGCACCATGCGGCCCCATTCGTCAGAATCTTTGGCACCGATCTCGTGGCCGCCCCAGTTTTCGTTGCCGATACTCCAGAATTTTACATTGTGGGGCTCCGGATGGCCGTTGGCAATGCGCTGCCGGGCATAGATGCCCTGATTTGGCAGGTTGCAGTATTCCACCCAGTCGCTCATCTGCTCCGGGGTTCCGGTGCCTGCGTTGGTGCAGAGGTAGGGAATGCAGTTTAGCTTGCGGCACAGGGCGATGAATTCATCCGTGCCGAAGGCGTTGGATTCCTCCACCCGCCACGCCTTGTCGAAGGTGGGAATGCGATCCTTTCCCACGCCCCGCTTCCAATCATAGGCGGAGACATAGCAGCCACCCGGCCAGCGGATGATGGGGGTTTTAATCGCCCGCAGGGCATCCAGCACATCCTGCCGGAAGCCATCCGCATCTGCAAAGGGGGAGGTGGGGTCGTAAACGCCGCCGTAAATCTGGCGGTGGAAATGCTCTAAAAAATGGCCGAAGAGCATGGGATCCGCCTGCCCAATGGCCTGATTGGGAGAAAATGTGATCTTCATGGATGGCTCCTTTCTGACGCCGGACAATCAATATAAACACAACAATTTATGCCGGACGATTGATGATCGCCTCCTACATCCTGCGAGAAGCTTTCTTATATGGATGTAGGGGCGTGCATTGCACGCCCGAGAAAGGTTGCGAATTCGCCGGTAGTTTCGATAAAAAACAAAACATTTTCTGCCGGGCGACCAATGGTCGCCCCTACATTCGCAGAAGTAAGTGCTCTGTTTTAGACAGGAATGCTGCGATTTCTTCAATATTGCCGGATGACGGCCCGGACAAGGCCGAGGATGGCGGCGTCGCGGCCATCGATGGGAGAATAATCGGGATTTTCCGGCATGAGCCAGACACCGTCCCGGAGATTCAGCCGCTTCACCGTGGCCTCCTCTCCCAGCAGGGCCACCACGATGTCCCCATGGTCGGCGGTGGACTGAGGGCGCACCACCACGGTATCCCCGGAGAGGATGCCCGCGTTCATCATGGAATCGCCCCGCACCCGCAGAGCAAACAGACCCTCGCCCCCATCCCAGGGGAGATAGCCCTCAATATGCTCCTGGGCGAGAATGGGCTGACCGGCGGTGACCACACCCAGGATGGGAATGCCGCTTTGCCGGGCACTGTTCAGGGAGACGGCGCGCTTTTTACCCGCGTCCCACTCCACCTGCCCCTCCCGGGCCAGCTCTGTCATATGGTAATGCACCGATGCGGTGGAGCGCAGTCCCACAGCCGCCGCAATCTCCCGAATCGACGGGGCATAGCCATGCCGGGCGGTAAAATCCGTGAGATACGCCAGGATCTCCTGCCGTTTTGTGCTGGTTCTTGCCATGCAGATCCCTCCTTTTTTCCTTAGTATAGCATATAACCACCAAAAATCAAACATTTGTTTTGATGGTTTTTTACAAATGTGGCAGATTTTTTTGACATCGGTCTTTTTGCGTGCTATACTATGTCTAAAGTAAGCGAAAGGAGTTTTCCCATGGAAGTATCAATGTTCGCGATCATTGCTGTTGCGTTCCTCACCCTCATCCTTGGCTCCATTGTCTTTTTCGTTGTCAGCCTTGTGCTTTACCGCGCCGCGAAGCGGGAAATCTGTGAGCTTCCCCGCCCCGAGCTTCAAAAAACTCTGTCCACCCGGA
>JAZRCV010000138.1:0-27033 GCA_045659925.1 Faecousia sp. | reverse complement strand
CGCTACCTCAACCAGTATAAGGCCGCAGACGAAGTCTCCAAGGACATCACCAAGCGCCTCATCCATCTGGAAGAGCAGCTCACCGCAGACATTCGGGGATATCTTTAAGCATTGCCGCCGGACAGGAGCACCCTGCCCGGCGGTATGTTTATGCCCTACGGATAGCAAAAGACTCCCAAATTGGATGCAGGGGCGACCATTGGTCGCCCGGCAGGAAATATTGCGTTTATATCGGAACCATCGGCGAATTCGCAACATTTACGAGGGCGGATGTGGGCATCCGCCCCTACGACCATACCGGATTATCTGCACAACAAAACGACCCCCAGGCGCATTTGCGTCCGGGGGTAATTTCTTACAATGTTTCCAGTTCGTCCAGATTGCGGCCGAAGGCGGGGAGGCATTTGTCCATGAACCAGTCCAGCTCCGGGCGGTGCATGTCTTCCAATGCCTTCCGGGTCTGGCGGCAGGCGGATTCAAATTCGGCGTTGCCTGCTTTGAGCTCTTCGATGCACTTGATGTGGGCGCTGAGCTTGTCCGCTGCCTTGACGATGGGGCGTACGCTTTCGTCCAGCTCCATCAGCGGTGCTTCCAGTCCCGACCGCAGCTCCGGCGGCAGCATGGCAAGCAGCTGTTCGCAGCTCACCCGCTCCACCTGCTTGTAGGCGTGGCGGATCTCGGGATTGTAGTATTTGATGGGGGTGGGCAGATCGCCGGTGAGGATTTCGCTGGCATCGTGGAACAGCGCCGCCGTGGCGCAGCGCTCCGGGTCTGCCTCCAAGCCCAGCACACCCCGGCGAATCAGCGCCAGTGCATGGGCCAGTACCGCCACCATGTGGCTGTGCTCCTGAATGTTTTCAGAAAATGTATTTCTCATCAGGCTCCAGCGGGTGATGTAGCGCATCCGCGAGAGCATGGCATAAAAGGGATAATCCATGGCAGTTCCTCCTGTCGGTTCGCTATTAGTATAGCGCATCCCGGAGGAAAAGGAAAGCGTTTTTTCGACACGAGCTCGAACAGATCATTTTTGCAATGCACCTGCCTTTGCGTAGGGATCGGCCTGTGTGCCGTTTCGGCGAATTCGCACCAAGCCTGGGCGGTTACGCGCCAAAGAGCGCCCAGATGAAAATATAGGCGGGAACAATGGCGGCCAGGGTGAAGGGAATGCCGATGCGGAAGAAATCCGCATTCGTTACCTCATACCCTTCCTTTCCCAGAATGCCGATGGCGGTAATGTTGGCGGAAGCGCCGATGGGGGTGCAGTTGCCGCCCAGGGTGGCGCCGGAGAGGAGGCCAAAATACAGCGGGGTGGGGTCGCATCCAAGCTGGGTGGACAATGTGGCAATCACCGGGATCATGGTGGCAACATAGGGAATGTTGTCGATAAAGGCGGAAATCAGCACCGATGCCCACACGATCACCGTGTACAGCACGAATACATTGCCGCCGCCCAATTTTGCCAGCAGATCGGCCAGTGCATCGATCACACCCATGTGGGAAATGCCGCCGATGATCAGGAACAGGCCGAACAGCAGCCCGATGGTCTCAAAATCGATGGCCTTCAGGGGCACAAGGAAGCCCTCCCGGCTGTCCTGCTTCAGGTAGCTGTACACCGCCCCCACCAGCATCAGGCCGCAGCAGATCAGGCCGTTGGTAATGGCAGGCTTTTCCGGCAGGAAGGAGGCCAGAATCAGCAGGGAAATGGCACCCGCCAGCAAAATGGTGGGCACATAGTCCGTCACCTCGGTACGCTCGTCTGTTTCGGGAATGGGGGATTTTTCGTTACGGAAGATCCACAGCAGAATCAGGGCGGACAGCACTGCACCCAGCTCCACCGCGAAGAACATACCGGGCTTTCCGTCATAGAAGAAGAACTCCAGAAAGCTCATATCCAGCGCGGAACCCAGCATAATGGCGGTGGTATCGCCCACTAAGGTGGCCGCGCCCTGCAGATTGGAGGATACCGCAATGCCGATGATCATGGGCACCGGATTGGTGCCCAGCTTTTTGCAGATGGCAAGGGCAACGGGGGCGATCATCAGCACCGTGGCCACATTGTCCACAAAGGCGGAAATGATGCCCGCAAACAATGCCAGCGCCACCGCCGCCATCTGCACATTGGGCACGCGCTCCAGAATGAGATCCGCCAAAAGGGCGGGCATTTTGCTCTCGCTGAACAGCGCCACCAGACCCATGGTGCCGGCGATCATCAGAAGCACATTCCAGTCAATGTTCTGCGCCACCTGTTCCAGGGGCAGCATCCCGCTCAGAAGGAATACCCCCGCACTGCCCAGGGCGATCCAGAGGCGGTATTTGCTGAGGGTCAGCATGAATATGTAGGTAATTGCAAAGAGCGCAATGGCAGGAAGCATCGTATCATCCTTTCGTTTTCTGTTCTACCCAAAGATATGCGCGGGGAAACAAGCTATGCAAAGCGGACGCCCGATTCCGGGCGTCCTTGTGATGTGGTTTCATTTGCAAATGTAGAGAATGTAGCGGTGATCATGGATCGCCGGCAGGAAATGTTTCGTTTCTATGGGGGTTCTGACGAATTCGCAGCCTGTCCACGGACACCCGGGGACGGGTGTCCCTACGGTAAGACCGGGTAGTCTCTGCGTAATTCTTATTTCACACATTCCACCTTGATGGTGTTGGTGTTGCCGGAGTTGCCGTTGATGAGGCCGCCGGTGAGGATCACATTGTCGCCGGATTTCAGGTTGTAAATCCGCTTGGCGTGGTTCATGGCCTGATAGAATACCACTTCCAGAGAGCTGTATTCTTCGCTCATCACGGGGGTGACGGCCCAGCTCAGGTTCAGCTTGCGCCATGCCCGGCGGTCGGTGGTGATGCCCAGGATGTCGGTGGGAGAACGGAAGCGGCTGACCATGATGGCGGTCTTACCGGAGATGGAGTTGACCACGATGCAGCGGGCCTTGACATCAATTGCCATGGCGCAGGTGGCGTGGGAGATGGCGTCCAGGGTGTTCATGATGCGGTAGTCCGTCTTGGCAAACCAGCGGGTATAGTCGATGTGCTGCTCAGTGTAGTGGGCAATTTCAGCCATGTTGCGCACAGCTTCCACAGGATACTTGCCTGCAGCAGTCTCACCGGAGAGCATGATGGCGGAAGAACCGTCATATACCGCGTTGGCCACGTCGGAGATCTCCGCACGGGTGGGGCGGGGGTTATAGATCATGGATTCCAGCATTTCCGTGGCGGTAATGACCCGCTTGCCCAGCAGACGGCACTTTTCGATGAGCATCTTCTGAATGGAGGGCACTTCTGCGAAGGGAATTTCCACACCCAGATCGCCTCTTGCTACCATGATGCCGTCGGCAATCTCGCAGATCTCCTCAATGTTGTCCACACCGGCGCGATTTTCGATCTTGGCAATGATGCTGATCTCTTTGCCGCCGTTGGCGTCCAGGAACTCCCGGAGGGCTACCATGTCCTTCTTGCAGGACACGAAGGAAGCCGCCACAAAGTCCACATCCTGCTCAATGCCGAAGAGGATGTCTTCCTTGTCGTGCTGGCTCAGATAGTCGTGGCGCATGACCTTGTTGGGGAAGTTCATGCTCTTCTTATTGGAAAGCTCGCCGCCAATGACCACACGGCAAATCACATTGGGGCCCTCGATCTTCTCTACCCGGAAGATGACAAGGCCGTTGTTGACGGAAACGGTATCACCAACGGAAAGATCCTCCGTCAGATGGCTGTAGTTGACGCCCACACGGGTCTCATCGCCCACGATGTCCTCGGTGGTAAAGATGAATTCGTTTCCTTCTACCACGATGACCTTCTTGTTTTCAAAGGTTTTGATGCGGTACTCGGGACCCTTGGTGTCCAGCATGATGGCGATGGGCAGATCCAGACGGTCACGCACCGTCTTTACCAGCTGGATCTTCCGCAGATGCTCTTCGTGATCCCCGTGGGAGAAATTGAGTCTCGCCACATTCATGCCTTCCAGGCACATTTTGGTGAGAGTTTCTTCGTTTTCGCAGGCAGGTCCGATGGTGCAGATAATTTTCGTCTTACGCATCCCGGTGCTCCTTTCAAATGGTAGTTATTTAAGGTCATTATAGCACAATTTTTCAGATGTTGCCATATTTTTTCAAAAAAGCAGTACGCTGCAAAGTTTTTGCAGCGTACTGTTTGTATGCTTATCCCAATAATTCGTTGCGATGAAGGAAGGTGACCACTTGGGCGCGGCTGCAGCTGAGCTTCGGGGAGAAGGTGCCTTCGCCGGTGCCCTGGGTGATGGCCTTGGAGACGGCCCATTTTACGGCTTCCTCATAGAAGCTGCCTGCTTCTATATCATGGAAGCGGTTTTCTTCATATTCCGGGGCGGGTTTTCCGCTGGCACGCCACAGGAAAGTGACAACTTCACTGCGGGAGCAGATCCGGTCCGGGCTGAAGGTGGTGGCGGAGGAGCCTGAGGTAATACCATTCTCTACAGCCCAGAGCATGGCGTCATAATAGTAGGCGCCGGGGGTAACATCGGTGAAGGGATGTTCTGTCACGGAAGCCTTGGGGCTGCCCGCGGCTCTCCACAGGAATGTCACGATCTGGCCACGGCTGCAGTCCATGCTGGGACGGAAGGTGGTGGCAGAGGTGCCGGTGGTGATGTTATTCAGGATGGCCCAGTCGATGGCTTCGTGGGACCAGCTGCCGCCTGCGGGCATATCGGTGAATTTCTTGCCGGGACAATCGGCCAGATAGCAGCAGACACTGTCATAAGGGGTATAGTTGGTAAAACCAAGATCAGCCAGAGAATAGCCGCCGGCCTTCAGTACCTTATTCAGGTAGGAAAGGGCCCGATGGAAGGCAGTGCTCAGATAGCGCTCAAATTCTTCTCGCTGTGCATCCGTGCCGTTAAAGGTTGTGTAGTGCAGGATGGTGTTGCTGCGCACTGTGGCAGGGTTAATGGGGATCAATTCCTGCCCACCAAAGGAGGCGAGATAACAATCCTGAATGACACCGCTTTCCTGAATATCCAGTTTGATACTAGACCAGTTTGCACTGGCGCCAAAGGTCAGCATGTTCAGGTTGGGATAATAGGTCAATCTATTACTGTCACTGATGGTTCCATCCGTGGAGCTGGGGAAATTATAAAAATAGTAGGCAGTGTTAAAATAAGCTTGATATTCGCCGTGCTTCATCACATAGTCCGCCAGATATTTACCTGCATCGGATTGTCTGCTGGCGGAGGCCACACCGGTGAGCAGACTCAGCACCAGCGTAAGCATCAGCAGCATGGAAAGGATTCGTTTTGTATGTTTCATTTTCGTTGCTCCTTATATAATAAGTTAAATTTTTGTGAAATCAGAAGAGGTAGCCTTCCTCAAGAAGCCGCCAGAATTCAATGGCCCGGTAGAGGAAAGTGACCACCTGTGCGCGGCTGCAGCTGAGCTTCGGAGAGAAAGCGCCCTCACCAGTACCCTGGGTGATATTTTTGGAAACCGCCCATGCTACAGCTTCTTCGTAGAAGCTGCCTTCTTCCACATCGGCAAAGTAAAGATTCTCATTTTCAGCGGCAGGACTTCCGTTGGCACGCCACAGGAAGGTCACCACTTCGCTGCGGGAGCAGACGCGATCCGGGCTGAAGGTGGTGGCAGAGGAGCCGGTGGTGATACCCTTCTCTACGGCCCAGAGCATAGCATCATAATAGTAGGAACCGGGGGTAACATCGGTGAAGGGATGCTCCGTCACCGATGCCTTGGGACTGCCCGCTGCTCTCCACAGGAAGGTCACGATCTGACCGCGACTGCAGGCCATGTCCGGGCTGAAGGTGGTGGCAGAGGTGCCGGTGGTGATATTGTTCCTTACGGCCCAGTCGATGGGGTCATGGGCCCATGTGCCGCCCGTGGGCATATCGGTGAATTTTTTGCCGGGGCAGTCTGTCAGGTAATAGCAGACGCTGTCATAGGGGGTGTAGTTGACGAAACCAAGGTCTGCCAGAGAGTAGCCCCCGGTTTTTAACGCTTTATTCACATGACTCAGCAGCCGATGGAAGGCAGTGGTCAGATATTGCTCCGTAAACTCCTGCTGCTTTTCTGTGCCATCAAAATTTGTAAACAAAAGCTTCGTATCTGCGCGGATCAGCTTGGGATCAATGGGAATCCATTCTTCGTTCCCTACATCGGAGGCCAGACATTCTGTGATGATTCCGGACAGGGGAATATCGAAACGTGCCGAGGGGCCATAGGCCGAGGCGGATACCATGATAAAATCCGTTTCCAGAGAATAAAGAAACGAATCGCCGGATGAAGTACCAATAAAATCACGAGTGTCGGGAAGGGAATAAACATAGGAATTGTTAAAATTTGACCGATATTCGCCATGTTCCATCACATACTCTTTCAGATATTGCGCGGCATCGGATTGTCTGCTGGCGGAGGCCACACCGGAGAGCAGACTCAGCACCAGCGCAAGCATCAGCAGCATGGAAAGGATTCTTTTCATTTCGTTCACCTCGTTTGAAAGATAGACCGCACCGGATAGGCGGCATTGCTTCTCCGGCAGGGATTCTTTGAGATATTCTACAATATTAGATGCCGAACGTCAATAGCCGATGAAGCATTCTTTCTAAGAAAGGTAATCGTTGGATTTTACAATAGCCTTCTTCAATATTCACGCTTACTTGATACTTTCAAAAATCCTGAATGCTTTTTGATGAAATTGTGGCTTACGCCACAGTGAAATAATTCCTGACGGAATTGTGAAATTTTCCGCTTTCGCGGAAAGTGAAATAAAATTTGCCCACATTCGCGTCGGCGAAGCCGACACATTACTTCTTCACTATTCACTATTACTTATTACTTTCCAAAAATCCTGAATGCGTTTTTTAGTGAAGAGTGAAGAGTGAATAGTGAAAAAGTAAAAATCCTGAACGCTTTCGCATTCAGGATTTTTGGTGGGGGAAGATGGATTCGAACCATCGAAGTCGTTGACAACAGATTTACAGTCTGCCCCCTTTGGCCACTCGGGAATTCCCCCATATGAAGTTGTGCTCTCTTTGATTGCTGGAGCTGGTAGACGGACTCGAACCCCCGACCTGCTGATTACAAATCAGCTGCTCTACCAACTGAGCTATACCAGCGTCTCAAACGAGCATGGTTATTATAGCGAAGAGAACCCAAATTGTCAAGAACTTTTTTTCTTTTTTTGCTAAAAGGGGGAAAAGGACTTTTCTTTTCCCGGTTCGCCTCGTATAATGGAAGCAGAATCAAGCTGCATTGTAGGGCGGGGGCTTGCTCCCGCCGCAAAATGTTACGAATTTGCCGGAACCTCGTTATAAACGCACCCTTTTCTGCGCGGGCGTGCAATGCACGCCCCTACATTCACAGAGGAAAGCCACTTCAGAGAATGTAGGGGCGATCATCGATCGCCCGAAAAAGGTTACGAATTCGCCGAGGCCTCGATGTAAAAGATACCTTTTCTGCCGGTACGGCACGCAGGCCGTTCCCTACATTCCCAGATGAAGAATTGATCGATATGATATCGCCCTGAAGGAGTAAAACCATGCTGAATGAAGAATTTTGCCGCCGGATGACGGCTTTGCTGGGAGAATCCGCGAAGGACTTTTTCGCTTCCTATGATTTACCCCGCCATGTGGCGCTGCGGTTCAATCCCCGAAAGACCCGGGATCTTCCCGACTTGCCCTTCTCGCTGCATCCGGTTCCCTGGGCGCCCCATGGGTATTATTATGATCCCAGCCTGCGCCCCGGTCTGCATCCCTATCACGATGCGGGGCTTTACTATCTGCAGGAGCCCAGCGCCATGGCGCCGGCGGCGCTGCTGGATCCCCAACCGGGAGAACGGGTGCTGGATCTGTGCGCCGCCCCCGGTGGAAAATCCACCCAGCTTGCGGGGGCCATGGAGGGCCGGGGCCTTTTGGTGTGCAATGAGATCCACCCCAAGCGCTCGCAGATCCTCTCCGGCAATATTGAGCGCCTCGGCTTTGCCAACACCTTGGTATTGAATGAGACGCCCGAACGCCTCGCCAAGCGCTTCCCCGGCTGGTTTGATCGGGTGCTGGTGGATGCCCCCTGCTCCGGCGAGGGCATGTTCCGCAAGGAGGCTGCCGCCCTCACAGATTGGAGCGTGGAGACGGTGCAGATGTGCGCCACCCGGCAGCTGGACATCCTACTGGATGCAGCAAAGATGCTCCGCCCCGGTGGTCGGCTGGTGTATTCCACCTGTACCTTTGCTCCGGAGGAGAACGAAGGATTGATCGCCGCCTTTTTGGGAAAAAGGCCGGATTATGCCATAGAAACGGTGGAAAACCCCCATTTTGCTCCCGGACATCCGGAATGGGTGCAAGGCCCGGAAGATCTTTCCAAAACCTTCCGTCTCTGGCCCCATCTTCTCAAGGGCGAAGGCCATTTTGCCGCAGTGCTGCGCCGGGATGGAGACGAGGAAGCCTCCGACCTTCCCGCCCTCAAGCCCCAGCCCATGCCCAAGGAATTCACGGAATTTGCCAGAGAGAATCACATTTCCTTGCCGGAGGGCATCCCCCTGCTTTTCGGTCAGACCCTCTATCTGGCAGCCCCGGGCACCCCGGAGCTGCAGGGCCTGCGGGTGATGCGCCCGGGCCTGGAGCTGGGACAGCTTCGCAAGGGCCGCTTTGAGCCTGCCCATGCCCTGGCCCTGTGGCTGAAGGAGGCGGCGAATATGGTTTCCTATCCCGCCGATTCCGACGAGATTCACCGCTATCTCCACGGCGAAACCCTGCCCACGGAGCATAAAGGCTGGACCCTGGTTCAGGTGGACGGTCACAGCCTCGGCTGGGGCAAAGGCGCGGCAGGGATTTTGAAGAATCATTACCCCAAGGGATTGCGAAGACTCTGAGGCGAATTTTACGCAATAACCGTAGGGGCGGATGCTTACATCCGCCCGCGTAAATGTTGCGATTTCGCCGATACTCTCGATTTAAATGCAATATCTCCCGGGCGGGCGGATGGTATCCGGCCCTACGTTCACACAGGTAAGTGCATCGGTCAATTTTATGGTTTTTTGTCCTTTTTCCAAGGAAACACTTTACATATTCCGGATGTTATGGTATATTATCCGGTGTACGGCCTTTTTCATGGTGAAAACTGGATTGGTACATATTTCGAAAATCGGACATACTCCTACCAAAGAGGGTATTTTTTGTGATTAAATATGTGATTCAAGGCGGCAAGCCCCTGAATGGGAAGGTCGTCATCAGCGGCGCGAAAAACGCTGCGGTAGCCATTCTGCCTGCCACACTGCTGGTGGATGGCGTTTGTAAAATTGAAAATGTTCCCGATATCTCCGATGTGCGGCTGCTTCTGGAAATTCTTGCCCACATGGGCGCGAAAATTCGCCGTCTCAGCCCCAACGAGCTGGAGATCGATTGCACCCGCGTGCATGACGGCGTGGCTCCCATGGAGCTGGTGCGCCGTTTCCGTGCATCCTATTATCTGATTGGTGCACAGCTTGGCCGCTTCCACCATGCCAAGGTAGCACTGCCCGGTGGCTGCAACTTTGGGCCTCGTCCCATTGACCAGCACATCAAGGGCTTTGCAGCCATGGGCGCAGAGGTTACCCAGGAGGGCAACTTCGTCTGCGCTACTGCTCCCGAGGGCGGCCTCAAGGGCGGCCGTGTGAATCTGGATGTGGTGAGCGTTGGCGCTACCATGAATATCATGATCGGCGCAGTGCTGGCAAACGGCACCACCATCATCGAGAATGCCGCCAAGGAACCCCATATCGTGGATCTTGCCAACTTCCTCAATACCATGGGCGCCAAGATTTCCGGTGCAGGCACCGATGTGATCAAGGTCAGAGGCGTGCGCGCCCTGCGTGGCGGCTTCTATTCCATCATCCCCGACCAGATCGAGGCAGGCACCTATATGGCTGCCGCTGCCGCTGCCGGCGGCAATGTTCTGGTGCAGGATGTCATCCCCAAGCACATGGACTGCATCAGCGCCAAGCTGCGGGAGATGGGCGCCATCGTCACCGAGTATGACGATGCCATCCGGGTGGAGAAGACCCGCCGTCTTCGCCGCGCCAGCGTGAAAACCATGCCCTATCCCGGCTTCCCCACGGATATGCAGCCCCAGATCGGTGTGTGCATGGCACTGGCCAAGGGCGTCAGCTCCATCACCGAGGGCATTTACGATACCCGCTTCCGCTACTGCGATGAGCTCAACCGCATGGGTGCGTCTATTCAGACGGATATCAAGATGGCGGTGATTGAGGGTGTGGAAGAACTGCACGGCTGTATCGTGAAGGCTTGCGACCTTCGTGCCGGTGCTGCCATGGTGATTGCCGGTCTCGCCGCCGACGGCCAGACCACGGTGGAGGACGCCCACTATATCGAGCGCGGCTATGAATGCTTCATTGACAAGCTCACCGCACTGGGTGCCGACATCCGCCGCATCGAGACCCCCGACCGGGCCAAGGCGGAAAACGCAGGATAATCACAGAACCCGTACCGCCGAAAACGAGATCGTTTTCGGCGGTTTTTGCAAATTCGCCGATGGTCTCGTCATAAACGAAACATTTTCTGCACGGGCGACCACAGGTCGCCCCTACATTCCCATAGGAAAGTGCATCGCAGAACTGGCGTTACTATTTTAACAAAGGAGCAAATTCATGCTGGAAAAGCTGAAGCAGGTGGAAAGTAAATACGAAGAGCTTTGCGCCCGGATGGAGCAGCCGGATTTCTATGCCGACCCCCAGAAGGCGGCGAAGATCCTCAAGGAGCAGCGGGAACTGGAACCGCTGATCACCGCCTACCGGGCTTGGCGAACTGCTGGGCTGCGGATGGAGGAAGCCACGAGCTTGATCGCGGAGGAATCCGACCCGGAGCTGCGTCAGCTTTGCCAGGAGGAATTTCAGGAGGCCAAAGGGGAGAAAGAATCGCTGGAAGAGCAGCTGAAAATTCTCCTTCTGCCCCGGGATCCCAATGACGAAAAGAGCGTCATCGTGGAGATTCGCGGCGGCGTGGGCGGCGAGGAAAGCGCATTGTTTGCCCATAGCCTCTTCCGCATGTACTCCATGTACGCCCAGTCCAAGCGCTGGAATGTGGAGCTTTTAAACTATTCCGAGACGGAATTGGGCGGCGTCCGGGAAGCGGATTTTATTATCCGGGGACAGGGAGCCTGGTCACGGCTCAAATTTGAATCCGGTGTCCACCGGGTGCAGCGGGTTCCGGAGACGGAATCCGGCGGCCGCATCCATACCTCCACTGCCACCGTGGCAGTGCTGCCGGAGATGGAGCAGGTGGATGTGGATCTGCGCCCTGAGGATGTGGAGATGCAGGTCTTCCGCGCCTCCGGTGCAGGCGGTCAGCACATCAACAAGACCACTTCCGCTGTGCGCCTGATCCATAAGCCCACGGGCATTGTAGTTTCCTGCCAGCAGGAGCGCAGCCAGGTGCAGAACCGGGAAAAATGCATGAATATGCTGGCATCCAAGCTCTATGAGATCGAACAGGAGCGCATTACCTCGGAATATGCCGCCGACCGCAAGAGCAAGGTGGGCACCGGCATGCGAAACGAGCGCATCCGCACCTATAATTTCCCCCAGGGCCGGGTGACGGATCACCGCATCAACCTGAGCCTGTATCAAATCGACGCCATCATGGATGGCGCACTGGATGAGCTGATTGACGCTTTGGTCACGGCAGATCAGGCAGAAAAGCTCAGAAAAAGCGAGGAATAAGCCATGAAAACCCTGCTTTTACATGAACACGAACCCAATACCGCTGAAATCGCCGCACAGCTTCTGCGGGAGGGCAAATTGGTGGCCCTTCCCACAGAGACGGTGTACGGCCTTGGGGCAGACGGCCTCAACGAAGAAGCGGTCAAAAATATTTTCTTAGCCAAGGGTCGCCCCCAGGACAATCCCCTGATTTTGCACATCGCAAGGGCAGAGGATATGGCCCTGTGGTGCCGGGATATCCCGGAGGCCGCATGGGCATTGGCCCGGCGCTTCTGGCCAGGCCCTCTCACCATGGTGCTGCCGGTAAAACCGGAAGTGCCCAAGCGAACCACGGCAAATCTTGACACCGTGGCAGTGCGCTGCCCCCAGACCGCCATTACCCGGGAAATCATCCGTCTGGCAGGCAGACCCATTGCGGCCCCCTCTGCCAACCTCTCCGGCAAGCCCTCCACCACCAGCGCAGAGCATGTCCTCCATGATTATGGCATGGACGGCCCTCTGGCTGCCATCGTGGATGCAGGCCCCTGCCAGGTGGGGGTGGAGTCCACCATCGTGGACTTAACCGGAGAACGGCCCCGACTGCTTCGCCCCGGCGGCATCGGCCCCGAGGAATTGCGGGAGGTTTTGGGCGATTTGGAAGTGGACCGGGCAGTGACTGCCCAGATTTCTGCCGACAGCGTAGTGCGTGCCCCCGGTATGAAGTATAAGCACTATGCCCCCAGTGCCCAGGTCATCATCGTGGAGGGCACAAGGGAAGCTGCCGCCCGCTATATCCGGGAGCGTTTGCAGAAAAATGATGCGGTATTGTGCTTTGAAGAGGAAGTCCCTCTGTATGCGGGCTGCAATCCCACCCCCTACGGGCAGGAGGCAGACCCGGAGACCCTCTCCGCGGGCCTCTTTGCCGCCCTGCGAATGCTGGACCGGGGAGACATTGCAACCATCTATGCCCGCTGCCCCACAGGCGGCGGTGTGGCCTACGCGGTGCAAAACCGCCTCAGAAAAGCCGCAGGATTCCTCTGCGTGAACGCGGAAGATTGATATTTTTGCAACGCACCTATATTTTTGGTCGTAGGGGCGATCTGTGATCGCCCGCGCAGAAAATGTTCCGTTATATTGGAACCATCGACGAAATCGCAACATTTTTCGGGCGGATGGTATCCGCCCCTACGATAAGACCTGATGGCGTTTTCGTAAGATCCGCCCTCGCGTAGGGAACGGCCTATGTGCCGTTCCGGCAGTAAATGTTATGCTTATATCGGGGCTACCGGCGAATTCGCAACATTTGCACGGACGCCCGAGGACGGGTGTCCCTACGGTCAAATCGATTGGCTTTGCGGTTGAAAGGAGAAATCATGCGGATCTTAGGCATTACCGGCGGCAGCGGCGGGGGCAAGACCACGGTGCTGCGGCAGGCGGAAAAACGGGGTGCGCTCCTTTTGGACTGCGACGAAATTTACCATGAATTATTGAAAACCAATGCGCAAATGCTGGGGGAGATCGAAGGGCGTTTTCCCGGCACGGTAGAAAATGGCGTATTGGCGCGAAAAAAACTGGGGAAATTAGTGTTTGATGACCCGGATGCGTTAAAAGAACTCAACGCCATCACCCACCGCTATGTGGAGGATGAGGTGCAGCAAAGAATCCGGGAGCACAGCAGCGCCCCCTTTGCCGTCATCGATGCCATTGGCCTTTTGGAGAGCGGCCTTGATCGGCTTTGCGATGCCACCGTGGCGGTAAGCGCCCCCATGGAGGTGCGCATTGCCCGCCTGATGGCAAGAGAGGGCATCTCCGAGGACTACGCAAGGGCCAGAATTCAGGCCCAGAAGCCGGATTCCTACTATGAAACCCAGTGTACCCATACCATTTACAACGATTATTCCACCCTTGCAGCCTTCCGGGAAGCGGCAGACCGCCTTCTCGACCGGCTGACCAACATTTGATAGAGGAGTGTTCCATATGACAAAACAGGACGAACTTCGCAAGACCCTCTTCCGTGACACCCGCCACGGCTATGACCGCATCAGTGCGGAGGATTCCGCTGCCATGGAAGGCTATTGCCGGGACTATATGACCTTCCTGAATGAGGCCAAAACCGAGCGGGAAGCAGTCCAGTGGACCATCGCCAAGGCCGAAGCCGCAGGCTACCGGGCCTGGGAGCCGGGCATGCCCCTGTCCGCGGGCGATAAGGTTTACCATAACAACCGTGGCAAGAGCATCTATTTTGCCCACATCGGCAAGCGCCCCCTGTCTGAGGGTGCCCATATTGCCGCAGCCCATGTGGATTCTCCCCGGCTGGATCTGAAGCCCAACCCCCTCTATGAGGATGCGGATATGGCCTTCCTGAAGACCCACTATTACGGCGGCATCAAGAAGTACCAGTGGACCACCATTCCTCTGGCCCTGCATGGCGTTGTGGTGCTGAAGGATGGTAGCAAGGTAGATGTATGCATCGGCGAAGACGAGGATGATCCCGTGCTGTATGTGACGGATCTTCTCATTCATCTGGCAGCAGATCAGATGAAGAAGACCCTTGCCGAGGGCGTTGTTGCCGAGCAGCTGAATCTTCTCATCGGCTCCATCCCCGCAGAAGGGGAAGGCTCCGACCGGGTGAAGCTTGCAGCACTGCAGCTTTTGAACGCCAAATACGGCATCACCGAGGTTGATTTCCAGAGCGCCGAGCTGTGCGCCGTGCCCGCGGGCAAGGCTCGCTTTGTGGGTCTGGATCGCAGCCTGATCTGCGGCTATGGCCATGACGATCGGGTATGCGCCTATGCCTGCTTTGCACCCCTGCTTTCCCAGGAGACCCCGGAGTTTACCTCCGTTTGCCTGCTGGCAGACAAGGAGGAGATCGGCTCCGTTGGCGTTTCCGGCATGAAGAGCCGCTGCTTCGAGACCTTCATGGAGGATCTTTGCGAAACCCAGGGCTGCTCCCTGCGCCGTTGCTTTGAAAAATCCTTCTGCTTCTCTGCGGATGTGACCAATGCCTTTGACCCCAATTTTGCCGAAACCTGCGACCGCCGCAACAATGCCGTGGTCAATGGCGGCATCGCCGTGTGCAAGTACACCGGTGCCCGGGGCAAGTCCGGCGCTTCCGACGCCTCTGCCGAAGCCATGGGCTATGTGCGCCGTCTGTTTGAGGCAGGCAGCGTCCTGTGGCAGACCGCAACTCTGGGCCGCGTTGATCAGGGCGGCGGCGGTACCGTGGCAGGCTTCATGGCCAACCGCAACATCGTCACCGTGGATGCAGGCGTCCCCGTGCTGTCCATGCACGCCCCCCTGGAAGTGGTGTCCGCACTGGATTGCTATATGACCAAGAAGGCCATGGCCGCCTTCTATCTCTCCGGCGAAGCCCAAGAATAAGCCCCACTGCGCCTGTCGACCCTCATCGGCAGGCGCATTTTAGGACAAGCGCAGCAATTTTTGCAATGCACCTCATCTGTGGATGTAGGGGCGACCATTGGTCGCCCGGCAGGAAATGTTGCGTTTATAACGGTGCCGTCGGCGAATTCGTAACATTTACACGGACACCCGAGGACGGGTGTCCCTACGGAGAAATCTGATGGTTTTTTCGTAAAATCTACCCTTGTGCGCGTAGGGACACTCCTCTGGAGTGTCCGGCAGAGAATTTTCCGTTTATATCGGGGCCATCGGCGAATTCGCACCCTTTTTCGGGCGTGCAATGCACGCCCCTACATTCTCTGAGGTGGCCTTTTCGCGAACAATCACAAATCGCCCCTACTGTGGGTTTTGTCAATTTTTGTGATTTACCTACATACGACCCAACAACATATCATTTCAGGAGGAATTACCCATGACAACGACTTTCCTTCCCGCTTATGGCGCCCTGCCCTGCGGCGGGCCTGCTGCATCCCGAATTTTCTTCGGCACTGCCAATGCCCCCATGCTGGCGGGGCAGGATACCACGGCACTTTTGGACGAAATGCGTACCCTTGGCATCAACGCCTTTGACACCGCCCGGGGTTATGGCTTGGCGGAGCGGGTGCTGGGCAACTGGATGGCCCTGCGGGGCAACCGGGAAGAGCTCATCGTGCTGAGCAAATGCGGCGACCTGAAAAACGGCGTGGTGCATCTGGATGGCCAGGTGATCGAAGAAGAGCTGGCCCAGAGCCTCAAGGAGCTGCGCAGCGACTATATTGATGTCTATCTTCTCCACCGGGATGATCCCAATACCCCGATCCCGGAATATATGGAGACCCTTAACCGGGCATTTGAGGCGGGGAAAATCCGCTGTTTCGGCGTGTCCAACTGGACGGTGGAGCGCATTCAGGAGGCCAATGCCTATGCTGAGGCTCACGGCCTGCGGGGCTTCTCCGTGTCCAGCCCCCACTACAGCTTGGCCGAGCAGGTGCGGGACCCCTGGGGCGGCAACTGCGTCACTGTGGCAGGCGATTCCCGCGAAGCCGACCGGGCATGGTATGCCGCGCAGAACATGCCGGTGATCGCCTATTCCACCCTCAGCCGGGGCTTCTTCAGCGGCAAGTTCAAGGCAGGGGACATGGAGGGGGCAAAGCTGGCACTGGATCCCCCTGCCCAGAAGGGCTATCTTTGCGAGAGCAACATGGAACGCCTTGCCCGGGCGGAAATCTTAGCCCAGCGGGATGGCTGCACCGTGGCGGATATCAATATGCGCTATATCTTCGCCACGAAGATGGACTTCTTCGCTGTGTGTGCCACCGGCTCCGGGGAAAGAATGCGCCAGAACATCGCCGCCAGCCGCAATCCCCTGAGCGAAGAAGATGTGGCCTTCCTGGAGAATGGCAAAACAGTATAATCTCCCAATAACGAAAAACGGCGCTGCCCCACTTTTGTGAGGCAGCGCCTTTGCTGTAATAGATTATTTTGCGTATTCCACGGCTTTGGTCTCGCGGATGACATTGATCTTGATCTGGCCGGGGTATTCCAGCTCGGCTTCGATCTTCTTGGCAAGCTCTCTTGCCAGCAGCACCATGGCATCCTCGGTGACTTCCTCGGGCTTGACCATGATACGCACTTCGCGGCCAGCCTGGATGGCATAGGCCTTGTGGACGCCGGGATAGGAGCCGGTAAGCTCTTCCAGCTTTTCCAGACGGCGGATATAGTTTTCCACATTTTCACGCCGTGCGCCGGGACGGGCTGCGGAGATGGCGTCCGCTGCCTGCACCAGGCAAGCAATAACAGTCTGGGGTTCCACATCGCCGTGATGGGCTTCGATGGCGTGGATAACACCCTGATTTTCCTTGTACTTTCTGGCAAGCTCCACGCCCAGCTGGACATGGCTGCCTTCCATTTCGTGGTCAACGGACTTGCCAAGGTCGTGCAGCAGACCTGCCCGCTTGGCAAGAGCCACATCCTCACCCAGCTCGCTGGCCAGCAGACCTGCGATATGGGCAACCTCGATGGAGTGGTTCAGCACGTTCTGACCATAGGAGGTGCGGTACTTCTGGCGGCCCAGCAGCTTGACCAGCTCGGGGTGCAGGCTGTGGATACCGGTCTCGAAGGTGGCCCGCTCGCCCTCCTGCTTGATGACATGATCCACCTCGCGGCGAGCCTTTTCCACCATATCCTCGATGCGGGTGGGGTGGATGCGGCCGTCGGCAATGAGCTTTTCCAGAGCAACTCTGGCGGTCTCACGGCGAACCGGGTCAAAGCTGGAGACCGTAATGGCCTCGGGGGTATCGTCGATGATGAGATCGACGCCGGTGATGGTTTCAAGTGTGCGGATATTGCGGCCCTCGCGGCCGATGATACGGCCCTTCATCTCGTCGTTGGGCAGGGGCACCACAGACACCGTGGCTTCCGCTGCATGGTCTGCAGCGCAGCGCTGGATGGCGATGGAGATGATCTCCCGGGCATACTGGTCGGCTTCTTCCTTGCACTGGGCCTCGATCTCCTTGATCTTCATGGCGGCCTCGTGCCGAACCTCGGATTCGATGTTCTTCAGCAGGTAAGCTTTTGCTTCTTCCTGGGTCAGACCGGAGATTCGCTCCAGAACTTCCATCTGACTCTTCTTGAGGAGATTGACTTCCTCCTGCGCACTGGCAATGGCCTGCTGCTTCTTACGCAGCTCCTCTTCCTTGCGCTCAAAGGCATCGAGCTTCTTGTCCAGAGATTCTTCCTTCTGCTGGAGGCGGCGCTCCTGTTTCTGCAGATCAGTGCGACGCTCCTTGATTTCCTTGTCGTTTTCTGTGCGAGATTTATGGATTTCTTCCTTGGCTTCCACAAGCATTTCGCGCTTCTTGTTTTCGCCGGATTTGATGGCTTCATTGATGATACGGCGGGCTTCATTTTCTGCGCCGCCAATTTCGCGCTCTGCTACCTTCTTCCGGTAACCCACACCGACAAAGAAGAATATCAACGCGCCTATCAGAAATGCTGCAAGACACAGCACAATGTGATACCATTCCATAACTCCAACACACCTCCTTTTACTAAATTTGGGTATGCAGAGATAAAGCAAATGCAGACTCTGTGCCCCCCTTAGACACAGGTGCACAAACTAATCTACTTTACATTGTAGCTTTATTTGATTGCTGTGTCAAGCCAAAGCGTGAAATAGTTTTTCAAAATTCCGGCGGGCAGTATATGGCTTAACGAAAATTTGATGTGCGGGCTGCTTCTACAAATGCGGATACAACGCAGAGGCTGCCGGAGTGAATGTAGGGGCGGCTATTAGCCGCCCGGCAGAAAAGGTTTGATTTCTATTATAGATTTTGGCGAATTCATAATTTTTACATTGCGGGCGGCTAATAGCCGCCCCTACGGTTAACCCTGTAGGCTTTTGCGTTATATCGGCAATAAAGTAAAGTTTTAAGAGAAACAATGTAGTAGGGGCGCTCTGCAAAAATCTGGCCCGATTAATGGACAGCTGCGGCGCTTTCATGGTATAATCGAAGCAATACAGCAAAGGAGGAACGAACTATGTTTTGCAGACATTGCGGCAATGAGCTGCCCCAGTCCGGGAAATTCTGCAGCCGGTGCGGCGCTCCGGTGGAGCCCTTCAATCCGCCGCCCGTGTCTCCCAATCCCCCGGTGTACCATGCCGCGCCCAAGGCAAAGCCCGCCCGCACCTGGTGGAAGCGACCGGAATTCATCATTATCTGCTGCGCCTGCCTGCTGGTGGTGGCGCTGTCGGCAATTCTGATCGGCATGCTGGCCGGCGGCGGTGAGGTGGAGCCCACCATGCCCAATGTGGTGGAGGAGCTGGAGCGGCCGGAACCCCATCCCGAAGTACCGGATGTACCTGAGGTGCCGGAAGCACCCGATGCTCCGGAAGCGCCCGAAGGCCCCTTGGTCACCGATGCCTTCTATGATGATACCCACCGCAATGAGTATAACTGCGGCATTTTTGCCATTCCCCAGATCAATCTGGACAGTGAAGAGATCCGCGGCCTCAATGAAGAGATCTATCGGGAGCTTTACACGGAGCTTACCCGGGATCTGCTGAAAAACTGGCAGGGCGGCAGCCAAAAAGTGACCTATGACTACTATGAGACGGGGGATGTCCTGTCCCTGGTGGTGGAAGTGCGCCCCGTAGACTGGGAGTGGACGGATTATTATGTATATAATGTATCCATCTCCGAAGCCCGGGTACTGTCGGAGGACGAGGTGATCGCTGCCTCCGGTGTGGAGGATTTCCGCAAGAGTGCCAAGCAGGCGCTGGAAACCTATTTCTGGGAGAGCTACCCCATAGATACGGCATCGGATTTCTCCGGCGGCGACTTCTTCAATGAGCAACTGGATAAAACCCGTGCCCAGAGCAACATCAATGAGGCTGTGCCCTATCTCAACGGCCGTGGCGAACTGTGCGTCATTGCCCCCATCTACTCTCTGGCGGGTGCGGAATACTATCTGCACAGTGTGAATTTAGAGGATTTTGACTATCAGTCCCGGTATTCCGGCTATGCGGAGAGCAAGAAGCCCGCTTCCGATGGGGAATATATGATCCCGGACAGCAATTCCAGAAGAATCTCTGAATCAGAGCTTCACGGCCTGAGTGAGCATGAGTGCTGGCTGGTACTCAATGAGATTTATGCCCGCCATGGCCGCATCTTTGCCCGGCAGGAATTTGCGGATTACTTCAATTCCAAGTCCTGGTACCGCGGCACCATTGAGGGCAGCGTTTTTGATGCCAATGTGGACAGCTATCTGAACGACATTGAGCAGGAAAACCTTGCTACCATCATTGAATATCAAAAGCGGATGGGTTGGAGAGATTCGTGAGAAAAACAAGATTATTTGTGCTGCTTTTGCTGATTGTGGGGCTTTTGTGCGCCTGTGCGGCCCCAACGACCCCGGAAAGAATCCCGGCAAAGCCGCCCGCCCCAGTGCAAAAGCCCGTATCCCCGCCCAAACCCAAGCCAGCACCGGAAGAGCCGGAACCCACACAGGAACCCTTTGTTCCGGAGGAAGTGGCAATCGAACCGGATCCCAGGGTGGAGGCCACCGCCGATGTGATGGAGGAGCTTAGTAGCGCTCTGTCACAGCAGATGGAGGGCTTAGAGGGGAAATGGGCGGTATACGCGGAGGATATCTCCACCGGCTTTACCGCCATGGGAGAAAAGAACGCCACCTGCGATGATCCCATGATCGCAGCAAGCATCGTGAAGATCTTTGTCATGGCCGCATTGTATGACCGGATCGCCCAGGGAGAACTGGAAGAGGAAGCCATCTATTCCGACATCTATCAGATGATCACCATCAGCGACAATGCTGCCACCAATCGTCTGATCAAGGTGCTGGGAGAGGGGGATGCCCTGCTGGGCATGGAGCGGGTGAATGCCTATGCCCTGTCCATCGGCTGCACCGCCACCTCCATGCACCGTCTGATGCTGGAGGACAATGGCTTGCAGAATTATGTGTCCGCCCGGGATTGCGCCGTGCTGCTGCGGATGATTTTTGAGGAGACCTGCGTGGATGGGGAAAGCTCCCGGAAAATGCTGTCCATTTTGAAGGAGCAGTACTGGGGGGATTATATCCCCAAGGGACCACCGGAGGGTACCGTCATCGCTCATAAGGGTGGCGACCTCACGGGCCTGAGCCACGGGGATGTGGGCATCGTGTATGCCGAAACCGGGCCCTACATCCTGTGCATCCTCTGCAATGAGCCACCCGTTGACGCAGAGGGCAAAGCCGCCATCCCGCCCCTGTCTGCCATGGTGGATGAGCATATGTCCCACCGCCCAATGCCATAAAAACGAAAATCGCTGCCTCACCAAAAGAGGCAGCGATTTTTTCAAAAAGTTACAGTTCCTGCTGTAGGGGCGGATATGATCCGCCCGCAACGGTGGTGCACAGCAAAACTTGAGGATCAAAGGATTTCTTTCAATTCTTCCAATTTGTAGATGGTGTAATCCGGCTGGATGTCCTCTCTTGCGGGGCGGTTTCGGTAATTGAACCAGCAGGTGGCGATGCCTGCGTTTTTGCCGCCCTGGATATCGGAGCTGAGGCTGTCCCCCACGATGATGGCCTCTTCGGGGCGGAAGCCGGGAATGCGCTCGAAGCAGTAGTCAAAATATTCCCGCTCCGGCTTATGGTAGCCGGTGCGTTCGGAAATAAACACATCGTCAAAATAAGGCAGAATGCCCGAACTTGCCAGGCGGGAATCCTGGGTGGCTGCCACGCCGTTGGAGGCGATAAACAGGTGGTACTTGGGAGCCAGATAGGCAATAATGTCCTCCGCGCCATCCACAAAGATGTGGCCTTCCCCCAAAAGGGCCTGATAGGTGTCCTCCACCTCCAGGGGATCCAGATCCACGCCCAGCTCGGCAAACAGCAGCTCAAAGCGCTCGATCAGCACCCGCGCTCTTGTGATTTCGCCCCGTTCCAGCCGTTCCCAGCAGCCCTGATTGATGCGGCTGTACTGGGCGATCAGCTCGTCGGTGGGGTCGAGGCCGAATTTTTTGAAGGTCTTGGTGATGGCTCTGTGCTCGGTTTTCAGAAAATCCAGAATGGTATCGTCGGCATCCAGAAAGACATACTTATACATTGTGTTCCCTCCGGTAGATTTCGTTGGCGATGGCGGCAAAGGCAGGAATGTCCATGGTTTCGCAGCGCACCGTGGGTGCATGGCCGCAGGCTTCCAGCACCTCGGCGATGCCCGCCTTGCCCAGCTTGGGGAAGGCGCTGCCAAGAGAATTGCAGGCGGTCTTTCTTCGCATGGCGAAGCCACCCCGCACGGTGCGGAAGAAATAGCCCTCGTCCAAAAGTTCGCAGGGGGGCTGCTCCCGCATGGTGAGCCGGATGACGCTGGATGTCACCTTGGGCTGGGGGATAAAGCAGTGGGGCGGCACATCAAACAGCAGTTCCGGCTCACTGTAATACTGGCAGAACACGGAGAAGGCGGAGTATTCCCCATCTCCCGCGGGTGCGCAGATGCGCTGGGCCACTTCCTTCTGCACCATCACCGTCACCTGGGAGAACAGGCGGCTTTCCAGCAGGGCGCTGAGAATGGGGGAGGTGATGTAGTAAGGCAGGTTGGCGCAGGCCATGGGCTTTTTGTCCGGGAACTGCTCGCTCACCAGCTTCTCAAGATCCAGCTTCAGCACATCGCCGTAGACGATGGACAAATTGTTGAATTCTCCAAGGGTCTGGGCCAGAATGGGCTTCAGGGAAGTGTCCACCTCCACGGCGCACACCTTGCCCGCCCGGAGGCACAGCTCCTTGGTCAGGCAGCCGATGCCGGGGCCGACTTCCAAAACGCCCGCTTCCGGGTTTGCCCCGGATTCCTCCGCAATCCGTGCAGGTACCCACCCCTGGGTCAGAAAATTCTGCCCCTTGGCCTTGGAAAAATGGAATCCATGGGCAGCGAGTAACGCCTTGATCTGATTGATGTCACATAAATCCATAGTTTTCTCCTAATATTGTCACAGGACGGATTTACCGTCCAAAAAGGTTACGAATTCGCCGAAAGTCTCGTTAAAAACGGAATATTTTCTGCCGGGCGACCAATGGTCGCCCCTACATTCACAGAAGAAGCCTTCTTCTGTGAATGTAGGGGCGTGCATTGCACGCCCGCGTAAAGGTTGCGAATCCGCAGGTAGCCTCGTTAAAACAGAACATTTTTTGCGGGGCGAACACAGTTCGCCCCTACATTCTCAGAGGCAGGTTTTGCCGTATGCGCCTTGATGCTCAAGGGCAAGAAGCTGCTGTTTGACCTCCACGCCGCAGGAGAATCCGCCGATGCCGTTTGCTGCCACCACCCGGTGGCAGGGGATGAGGATGAGGCAAGGGTTTGCTCCCACGGCTTGGCCTACGGCCCGGGCAGCGCCCGGTTTGCCAATCATTGCGGCAATCTGGGCATAGGTGCGGGTTTCGCCATAAGGGATGGTCTTCAAGGCTTCCCACACGGCGTGCTGAAACTTCGTACCTGCTGGCATGGTTGCTGCAGTAAATTCCCGCCGGGTTCCAGCAAAATATTCTGCCAACTCCTGCGCCCCTTGGGATAGCGCTTCCGGCGCATCCTCCGGGCCGCTTTCTTCCACAAGGCGCACTTCGCGCAAAGCTTCATCCGAGCCTGAAAGGCGCAGAATGCCAATGGGCGAGTTTACATAACGCGAGACCATTACTTCTGGCCGTCAAAATGCAGGGTAATGCTGTCAAGGCGGGGGGTCAGCTGCTGATAGCGCACCCCGGCACTGTCCAGCATCCGCTTGGAATGGCGCACGCTGGGGGTATCGGCATACTTATCCGACAGATAATAGATTTCCCGGATGCCGCTCTGGATGATGGCCTTGGCGCACTCGTTGCAGGGGAACAGGGCAACATACAGCCTTGCGCCGTCCAGGCGTCTTCCGCCGGAATTCAAAATGGCGTTCAGCTCTGCATGCACCACGAAGGGATATTTGGTTTCGTCTCCCTCCCGATCCCAGGGATACTCGTCATCGGAGCAGCCGTTGGGCAGGCCGTTGTAGCCGGTGGAGATGATGACATTGTCCGGCGATACGATGCAGGCGCCCACCTGCGTGTTGGGATCCTTGCTGCGGCAGGCCGCCAGCATGGCAACGCCCATAAAATATTCATCCCAGGTGATATAATCCTTGCGTTTCATGGAAAATCCTCCGCTCCGGGAAGCATGTGTCGCTGCTTCCCCATTTTCTTTATTATAAGACAATTCTCTCTTTTGTGCAAGTGTACTTGTCAAATTGGGTGTTTTGCATTATAATGTAAGAGAAGATCTGTTTCCCCATGGAGGAAGGAGGAAAAACGATGCAAACCTGCTATAATTGCGGCAAACAGGTGCCGGACGAGATCCTGATCTGTCCCGATTGCGGCGCGCTGGTGCGTCGCTATACCAGTCCGCCTCCCCGGATGAATGAGCAGCCGCCCCAGAATGAGCCGCCCCGGCAGGAGTGGAACCCCCAACAGCCTTGGGATCCCCAGCAGCCGTGGAACCCCCAGCAGCCCTGGGTACAGCCGCAGGATCCGCAGGCACCCAAAAAGGTGCGCTTTTACGGCGGCGTCAAGATATGGCTGATCATCCTGACGGTGCTTTCCTGCTATATGGTGTTCAGTTCTTTCTGCACCGTGATTCTCTGCCTGAACATCGAAGAGTTTATACAAATCATGCAGATGGCGGAAATGGGGCTTTATATCGAACTGCTTGAGGAGATCCAGCCTCTCATTCCCCAGATTTTCCCCTTCTTCCTTGCCATGACGATTTTATTCGCCGCGAAGGCGATCTGCCATGTGTGGCTTCTGTGCAGCGGCAGAAAGCTGCCCTTCCGGATCAGCATTGGAGCAAGTATCGTCGGCCTTGCCTGTGTTGCGATCCTTGGCGGCTCCCTTCTGAGCATTCTCTACTTTTTTGATCCCTTCTTTGTGTGGGCCGGGCTGAAGCGCTATTGGCCCTGGATGCAAAAATAGGAGAACCCCATGAAATTTTACCTGATTTTTCTGGCTGCCCTGAGCGTCGCGGCCCTGCTGCTTTACGGGATCGACAAGCTCAAGGCAAAGGGCGGCTACTGGCGCATTTCGGAGGCCGTGCTCCTGAGTGTGGGCTTCTTCGGCGGCGCAGTGGGAGCGCTGCTGGGCATGAAGCTCTGGCGCCATAAAACCCGCCACTGGTATTTCTGGGCGGTGAATATCGCAGGTCTTATCTGGCAGCTTGCGGTTTTGATCGTGCTGCTTGTACATTGAATCTACATAACCAGTTGTAATCGGGGAAAACTACCCTGTATTTCCCCATGACCCCCACCCATTTGTAATAAAGAGGACAATACTATGCTTGAAATGAAAAATTTGTGCTTCTCCGTCACCGACGACAACGGCACAACCGATATTTTAAATGATATCTCCCTCACCATTGAGGACAAGAAATTCATCGTCATCACCGGCCCCAACGGCGGCGGTAAGACCACCCTGGCCAAGGCCATCATGGGCATCGTTCAGCCCACCGGCGGCCAGATCCTGCTGGACGGCACCGATATCACCGATATGAGCGTTTTTGAGCGGGCCAAGCTGGGCGTATCCTATGGCTTCCAGCAGCCTCCCCGCTTCAAGGGCATGAAGGTGCGCGACCTTCTTTCCATCGCAGCGGGCAAAGAGCTTGCCCACGACGAAGCCTGCGCCTACCTGACCAAGGTGGGCCTGTGCGCCCGGGACTATCTGGAGCGGGATGTGGACACCAGCCTCTCCGGCGGCGAGGTCAAGCGCATTGAGAT
This sequence comes from Faecousia sp., assembly GCA_045659925.1. Classification (GTDB taxonomy): domain Bacteria; phylum Bacillota; class Clostridia; order Oscillospirales; family Oscillospiraceae; genus SVMC01. Next base: position 1,681 of record JAZRCV010000138.1, on the reverse strand, counting down.
CGCCACGGTGCTGGCCCGAAAGACCCCCCTGATGATCTTCGACGAACCGGAAGCCGGCATCGACCTTTGGTCCTTTGCCCGCCTCACCGACACCTTCCGGGAAATCCACGATCAGAAGCAGGCAACCATTATCATCATCTCCCATCAGGAGCGCATCATCCGTCTGGCAGACGAGATCATCCTCATCGGCGGCGGCAAGCTCCTTGATCGCGGCAGTGTAGACAGAATCTATCCCAAAATCATGGCAGAAACCGTAACGGGCTGCAATATGCTGGAGGTGGACAAAACATGCTGAATGAAATCCAAAAGCGAATCCTGCAGGAAGTGGCGGATATGGCCGCCATCCCCAACGGCGCGGTAAACATCCGCTCCGATGGACAGAAGCAGTTTAGGCAGAATACCAAAAACATCGAGATCGTCTCCAAAACCGACAAGGACGGCATCGATATTCATATCAAGCCCTTCACCAAGTCCGAATCCGTCCATATTCCGGTGGTGCTCACCGCCTCCGGCTTCCAGGACACGGTGTATAACGATTTCTTCATTGGCGAAGGCGCGGATGTGAACATTGTGGCGGGCTGCGGCATCCACAACTGCGGCGGCTGCGGCGACAGCCAGCACAACGGCATCCACACCTTCTATGTGGGCAAGAATGCCAAGGTAAAGTATGTAGAAAAGCATTACGGCGAAGGTGACGGCAAGGGCAAGCGCATCCTGAATCCCCAGACCGTGCTGTATCTGGAGGAAGGCGCCTCCGTAACCCTGGAGACCGTGCAGATCCGTGGCGTGGATGACACCACCCGCTACACCAAGGCAGTGCTGCAGGGAGCAAACTCCGAAATCGTCATCACCGAAAAGCTCCTGACCCATGACGACCAGAAGGCCGTTTCGGATATGGATGTATTCCTGGATGGCGAGGGCAGCCGTACCCAGGTCATTTCCCGCTCCGTTGCCCAGGATAATTCCACCCAGATCTTCTATCCCCGGGTCACCGGCAACCAGGCCTGCTTCGGCCATGTGCAGTGCGACGCCATCATCATGGGCGAGGCCAAGGTACGCGCCATCCCCGAGATCACCTGCAACCATGTGGACGCCAGCCTGATCCACGAAGCCGCCATCGGCAAAATCGCCGGCGAGCAGATCCTCAAGCTCATGACCCTGGGCCTGAGCCACGAAGAAGCAGAACAGAAGATCCTCGACGGATTCCTCAGATAAAATTTTACCCGGAGGGCAAATGCCCCCCGTGTTTTTCGTCTATACATTCTTCGAAGAAGCCTTTTCAGTGAATGTAGGGGCGTGCATTGCACGCCCGCAAAAGGGTGCGATTTCGCCGATGACCCCGATAAAAACAAAAGATTTCCCGCCGGACACCCCGGAGGGGTGTCCCTACGAGAGGTCACCGACGCTGATCGTAGGGGACGATGCCCACATCGTCCCGATGGAATCTCCCGCGGCAGGAAGTATTTTTCCTGCCGTGCTTGGGAAGCTCTGATTAAATCGACAAGAGCGGCTGGCGAGAGATTTTGCTCCAAATGAAAGTTTGGAAAACGCAGGAATACTGTATGTATTTCAAGTTTTTCAAACTGCACAGTTGGGGCGAAAGATCCGCCTTGCGCCGCAGACGATTTATTCAGAGTTTCCCTTGTATTTTTGTCGGTTTCAGGCTATAATCGTGACAAAA
>JAZRCV010000137.1:0-5390 GCA_045659925.1 Faecousia sp. | reverse complement strand
TTCTGCAAGAATGCCGGAGCCAATGGCTACAGAATCACTGTCCACCACGAAAATGTTATCATAGTCTGCAGCTGCGATCATGGCGCTCTGGTAGGTACCGGAGAGTTTTGAGGAAATGGTCAGCACAACGGCGCTTTCTCCCGCCTTTGCCACTTCCTCAAATACTTCTGAGAATGCCCCGGGGGTTGCCTGACTGGTGTGGGGAAGTACATCTGTTTCGATCAGCTTTTCATAGAATTCTTTGTGGGTAATGGTAATACCGTCAATATACTCTTCTGTGCCGAAGTGAACCGTCAGGGGAACGACGGTGGTTTGGGCTTTCACAGCGGGAAGCAGATCTGCGGTAGAGTCGATGATGATTCTTACTTTCATAATTTGACCTCCTGAAGGGGTGCGTGTTGTGTTGGCGCTGATGCAGCTTATTCGTTGGGAAGTCCCTCTTTGCACAGCTTTCGCAGATTCTCTGCAACGGAAGCAAGGGAGGCATAGAGGATTGCCCGGTTTTCGTCCGTCAGATCTTTACCTGCAAGCTCCACTGCCAGAGCGGCTCTTTGCTTCACATGATCTGCGGCAGCCACACCTGCCGGTGTCAGCCGGAATACGCCGTTATAGCAGCGCTGATGGGCACTTTCTTTGATGGCAAGGCCATTTTTTTCCAGGATCCGCATCATGCGGGAGACATCGGATTTGTCCCGCCCGCACAGCTCGCAAAGCTGGGGTGCGGTCAGACCATCCGGATGCTTTGCCATGATCAAAAGGTATACCGCGTGGGTACTTCTCAGCCCGTACAGTTCCATTTCATCGGCGGACAGCTTGTGCCAACACTTTGAAATTTCTGAAATTGCGAAGGAAAATCGCTCAAATCGATCCAACATAGCGGTTCCTCCTATCATTACCTGATGGAAAGTTGATATTTCAACTTCTTGCTGATTATACCAGAGAGAAGTTGAACTGTCAACTTTTTCCCTAAGCTCTATTGAAGGGTAAATCTGTTCTTCTCGAAGGATAACAGGCCTTCATCCCGCATTTTGCAAAGCTCACCCGACATGGCACTGCGATCCACGGATAAAAAATCTGCAAGCTGCTGCCGGTTGAAGGGAATGGAAAAGCTTCCGCTGTTTTGCCGCCGGGCTTCCTCGGAGAGATAGGAGATCAGCTTCTCCCGGGTGGTGCGCTTTGTGATGTGGCCTAATTTCTGCACAAGCTTTCGGTTCTTTTCCGAAATAGCAAAATACAGGTTCTTTACCACCATGGAATGAAATCGGCATCCGGCAGAGCAGACGGTGAGCACCCGCTCCACATCAAAGAACAGCACCGCGCTGTCCGCCACAGCCACAACATCATTGGGGATCGGGCCGCACTGGGGACCGGCATACCCTTCTGCAAACATATCGCCCACCTCGATGGCGCTGATGATGCTGCGGTTGCCCCAGTAATCATCCCGCTGCACATGCAGCTGCCCCTCGGTCAGCAGGGCAATGTGGCGGATGTGCTCTCCCTGCCGGAAAACAAACTCACCTTTTTTGTAGCAGCGGAGCTTTGCCTGCAGGCATTGCAGCATGGCGGAGATGTCCTCCTCGCCAATGCCGGAAAATAGCTGGGTGTGCTTCAGAAGGGGAAGATATTTTTCCATAAGAGCCTCATTTCTGTTGTAAATACAACGGAAGTTTTTCTGTTATTATGCTATACTGTTGTCACAAAATCAAGACAGGAGTGATTTCCATGCTGAGAAAAATCATTAAAATAGATGAAGATAAGTGCAACGGCTGCGGTGCCTGCGCTGCTGCCTGCCATGAAGGTGCCATTGAAATGGTAAATGGAAAAGCCAAACTCACCCGGGAGGACTATTGCGACGGTCTGGGCGACTGCCTGCCCGCCTGCCCCACCGGTGCCATCACCTTTGAGCTGCGGGAGGCTCCTGCCTATGATGAGGCGGCGGTGCTGGCGGCCAAGGCAGCCAAGGACGCAAAGCCCATCCCCGGCGGCTGCCCCGGTATGCGCTCCATGGCCATCCGCCGGGAGGCACCGGCGTGTGCTGCCCCTGCTGCGACCGTTACCAGCCAGCTGACCCAGTGGCCGGTGCAGATCAAGCTTGTCCCCATCCGGGCACCCTATTTTGAAAATGCCAATCTTCTGATTGCGGCCGACTGCACCGCCTTTGCCTACGGCAATTTCCATAATGAATTCATCCGCAATCATATCACCCTGATCGGCTGCCCCAAGCTGGATGAGGGGGACTATGCCGAGAAGCTCACCGCCATTATCGCCAATAACAATATCAAGAGCCTGACCATCGTGCGGATGGAGGTACCCTGCTGCGGCGGCATTGAGCAGGCAGCCAAGCGGGCGCTGCAGGCCAGCGGCAAGTTTATCCCCTGGCGGGTGGTGACCATCTCCACGGATGGAAGGATTCTGGATTAACGCTCCGATCCCTTGCATTTTACCCATTTGTGTGGTAGGATGAACAAAAGACCATCGTTCGGAGGGTTTCCTCCGGACGGACAGGAGCAGGGATATGAAGATTCAAAAATCTGCGGAAGACTATCTGGAAACCATGCTGATGCTCCGTGAGCAAAACGGATTCATCCGGTCAGTAGATATTGCGACCCACCTTGGGGTGAAGAAGCCCAGCGTCAGCTATGCCACCAAGCGCCTGCGGGAAAGCGGCTATATTGAAACGGATGAGGATGGCTATATTGTGCTGCTTCCCTCCGGTCTGGAGATTGCCCAGAAGATCTATACCCGCCATAAGCTTTTGACGGAATATCTGATCTCCTTAGGGGTGGAAGAGTCCATTGCCCGGGAGGATGCATGCAAGATTGAGCATGATCTCAGCCCTGAGACCTTTGAGGCCATTCGCCGCCATGCAGAAAAATTGAGATAAGGAAAGACCGTCCGGGAGGCTGAAGGCTGACCGGACGGTTTTTTGGAAAAATGCACCATGCCGTGTTTATTTCGGGAAAAACCCGGTGATAATCACAGCGGAGGTGCATGATATGCATAATAAGAACAATTTCAAAGATTTTCTGCAGAAACGGGGCTACTACATTGTGGCACTGATCTGCGCCCTGGCCGTGGGTGTGTCCGGCTATCTCTATGTTACCCGGCAGGATCCTGGTGAAGCGCAGCTTTCCTCTGCCGGTGTGCCCCAGATTGTGGAGGAACCTACGGATGAAGATTCCACCCCGCCTGCCCAGCGCAACGCAGGTGCTTCCGTGGATGCAGCCGCTGTGCTGCCGGATGTAAGTCCGGAACCCGAGGAAGAACCCGCCGCCTTTACCATGATTATGCCTGTGGAGGGGGATCTCCTGCAGCTTTATGCCATGGAGCATCTGAGCTATAATCCCACCACCCGGGATTGGCGCACCCACGATGGCATTGACATCTGCTCCGGTGTGGGGGCAGAGGTTCGTGCTGCGGCGGATGGCACGGTGGCATCCATCTATGAGGATGAATTCCTTGGCACCGTGGTGACCATCAGCCATCGGGACGGCTATCTGACCCGTTACTGCAATCTGGACCCCATGCCCAAGGTATCTGTGGGCCAGCAGGTAATGCAGGGAGAAGCCATCGGCGCAGTGGGTGCCAGTGCCCTCATGGAGGCAGGAATGGAGGATCATCTCCACTTTGAACTGTGCTGTGACGCGGTGTCCCTGAATCCCACGGACTATTTTGATTTCTGAGCAAAATACCCGCACCGAAAACCCGGTGCGGGTACATAGCATTATTTGGAAAAATGCGCATCAAACAGGCGGGCGGCTTCCTTTTGCAGGGCATCGCAGTAGGCATTGTAGCGGGCGAGAAGATCTTTGGCCTCCTGGGTCAGGGCAGCACCGCCGCCGTGGCGGCCTCCGGTGGTATAGCTCAGAAGCTGGAAGCCCAGCGCCCCTTCGCAGCGCCGCACCATGGTCCAGGCTTTGGAATAGGCCATATCCATGGCCTGTGCCGCCTGTCGCAGGGAGCTGTGCCGCTCCACCTGCTGCAGCAGCTCTGCAATGCCGGGGCCAAAGCATTTTTCTTCCCCATAGAGCTGAATTTTTAAAACCGGACGAAGCGATTTTTCCACAGCCAATGCCTCCTTGCTGCATTTTCTGTTTCATTTTAGCATTCTTAAATTATTGCGTCAACGGCTTCTTGACCTTTGTGTAAAGAAATGGTAATCTTGATTTAGAATAACGAGAGGAGGCAGAGCTATGCTGGTTGTGATACGAGGTGCAGGCGACATTGCCACAGGGATTGCCCTGCGGCTTTGGCGCAGCGGTATCAAGCTCGTGATGCTGGAGCTGCCCGCACCCACGGCAATTCGTCGGACGGTCTGCTTTTCCCAGGCGGTTTTATTTGGAAGCTGGTGCGTGGAGGGGGTAACCGCCCGGTTGGCTTCCGATGCTTCTGCGGCAAAAGAGCTGGCAGAGAATGGGGAGATTGCCGTTTTGGTGGATCCCGACGGCAGCGCCGTTTCTGCGCTTCGCCCCGATGGGGTGGTGGATGCCATCCTTGCCAAGCGAAATCTTGGCACAAAGATAAGCGATGCCCCGGTGGTGGTTGGCATCGGCCCGGGCTTTACCGCAGGCCAGGATTGCCACGCGGTGGTGGAGACCATGCGGGGACATGATCTGGGTAGAGTCATTTTAAGCGGCAGCGCCCAGGCCAATACCGGTATCCCCGGTGTCATTGCGGGCCATAGTGCCGACCGCCTGCTCCGTGCCCCCGCGGACGGCATCTTCCGTCAGGTGCTTGAAATTGGCGACCGGGTCAGCCCCGGAGATGTTGCCGGGGAGGTAGCAGGTGTTCCCATGTGCTGCAATCTGGGCGGCACTCTGCGGGGACTTCTTGCTGATGGGGTGCCTGTGTACAAGGGCATGAAATGCGGCGATGTGGACCCCAGAGGGGTAGAGGACTACTGCAATCGGGCCTCTGACAAGGCCTTGGCGGTGGGCGGCGGCGTGCTGGAAGCACTGCTGCAGCTTTCCGGTGTATTAAAAGGTGATGAACATGGAAGATATTAAACTGACAAAATTGGCCTCCTGCGCCGGCTGCGGCGCAAAGGTGGGCGCGGGTGTGCTGGCAAAGCTGTTGGAGGGCATCCGGGTGCGGGAAGACCCCAACCTTCTGGTGGGCTTCGACAAAAGTGACGATGCTTCGGTTTACCGCATCAGTCCGGAGCTGGCCTTGGTGCAGACAGTGGACTTTTTCCCGCCCATTGATGATGATCCCTATACCTTCGGCGCCATTGCGGCGGCAAATGCCCTTTCCGATGTGTATGCCATGGGGGGAGAACCCAAGCTGGCGCTGAACATCATGGCAGTGCCGGAGGATTTGCCCCGGGAGGCGTTGCATGCCATCCTGCGGGGCGGCTATGACAAGGTGTATGAAGCGGGTGCGCTCATCAC
>JAZRCV010000136.1:0-8174 GCA_045659925.1 Faecousia sp. | reverse complement strand
CCTGACTATGTACACACCGTAAAATGTGTGCTGGATGGCGAAACCTACCCGGTTTACACCGATCCTGAGTTGACCCAGGAGGCCCGGCTGGAGGATGTGTATGAAGACTACTTTGTCTTCAACAACACCACATCCAGACGGTGGACAGAGGCCTTCGGCTTCAAGCGAAAGCCGTATTCCTCCAATGTCATCACCTTAGCCACCAACCCTGCAACCATCTATTTCGACTATATGCGCGTTGCAGTGGATCTCACCTTCCGCATTGGCAATGAAGACGGCTACTTCGACATTCAAAAGCTGTCAAGCGACGGCCTTCTCACCGGTGCAGTATTCGACGATATTGCCTCCCGGGGCAGCAATGTCAGCGCTACCGGCGTGAGTGCAGCGGATGGGGTGCAATGGAGCTATGTGGCAGCAAATGATGGTGCACAGGACAATGTATATATCCTGCATCATGTAAAATACGGTCAGCGGATTGCAGATGCCTTCCCCACATCGGACTGGATCACAGACCGATCGGAGGATGCAGGCCCAATCCACTGGGCGTCCCTGGCAGCAGAGGACGGCCGCTACGGCAAGACTCCGCTGGCACAGCACTCCCGGCTGACGGTACTGTCCCAGCCTCTGATGGCAGCCACGGGCAGAGCGGCTGCAGCCAGAACCCTGCAGGCAGCCTATCCTGCCGAGGATGCGGTTCGTCAGGCTGTGATCTACGCCATCGAGTGCCTGCCCGGCGAAACACCGGACTATACCCTGCGGCTGGAAGGCCGGTCCGACGGCACAATGCCCGAGGAAATCGGCTTCAAGGTCAGCACAGAGGTATCCGAGGTTCGCTATGATACCGGCGCTGCCCCCACATTCAAGGAGATCCCCGGCTGCACGCTGCTGAAGAACACCGGCGCCAGCCTGAAGATCAATGGCAAAGAACCCCTTCGCCTGCCTGCTTCTGCAGCAGATGGCGAAAGAAGCTGGTGGGTCAGCGATGTGACGGTGGCAGACCTGATTGGTGAATACCCGGATTGCTTCGGCCTGCCGGATGATGTCACCAAAGAAGATGTTCAGAACCTCATCGGAACGGATGCGGGGCTGAAGCAGGTATATGTTCTGCATTATACCCGCGCTGCCCATACCCTCCGCTTCGATTTTGGCTACGAGGATGACGGAGATTCCGATCAGACCTCCATCAGTTACACCGGCCTTCTGTATGGTCAGAGCCTGTCCGATTATCGCTATGCCATGCCGGACGGCACGGAGCATCCCCTCCTGAACCGTACGGGCTACCGCTTCCTCGGCTGGACCGATGAAGCAGGGCAGCTCCTCACGGAGGAAGATTGGGATCGGCTGCAGCTGACAGCAGACGGCAAGACACTGGTATTCACCGCCTCTTGGGAAGCAGAAACCGGCAATGTGGTGCAGTACTACGAAACGCAGTACACGGACGAACCCTTTGCCTGGCACTTCTTCCGCGATGGCGATACGCTGCCCCTTCCCCACATGGAAGCCTACCCCGATCTGTGGCTGTGGACCAACGCACAAACCGGAACACAGCGCACCTTCAGCTGGGATGTACCCATGTACAGCAGCTACGGCGAAACCGAGGAGCTGGAGCTTGAAGGGCAGACCAAGTCCTATCAGGTCATTCGGCTTTACGGCGAATGGCAGCCCAGTCGGGTCAAGGTGGACTATGACGCCAATGTACCTGATGGCGGCATTCGGGAGAATGCACCCACGGACAATACCGGCTATAGCCTGAGTGAAACCAGAGTGCCGGTAAAGGCCATGGAGGATACCACAAACACCTACGGCAAGCAATTTGCCGGCTGGAATCTGGATCGCAACGGCATGAACTATCAGCCGGGCGATTATGTCGAGGCGGAATGGATGCCAACCATGACATTCACCGCCAGATGGACAGAACCGGAGGATGCCGTCAAGCTTGTTTACGATCCCAACGGCGGCGATCCCGACACCCAGACAAATAGCGAATACAGCTATGAGCGGGGCGCGGATACCATCGTTTGGGATAATACGGATACGGCAGAGCCGGAAAGCGATGCCTGTTATACCATGCCCGGGCATTTGTTCATGGGCTGGAACACCGAAGCAGACGGCTCCGGTGAGCCCCATGACCCCGGCACACGGCTGACATTGCAGCAGGATGAAACCACCCTGTATGCCCAGTGGAGGCCGGAAACCTACACCCTGTACATTCAGAAGTATTACGAGGCGAGAGCCGATTTTTCCCAGGTGGCGTTGCCGGGAGCAAAGTTTATGCTCTACGATGGCGATACCCTGATTGACGGCGTTCAGACAACAGATGAAGAGGGGAACCTGATATTCTATTCTCTGAATGTTGGCACGCGCTATAAGCTCATTGAGACCGATGCACCGGATGGATTTATTCCCCTGAAGAAGCCCCTTCACTTTGAAGTGACTGCCGAAGGTGAGTTCAAAATCTACGACAATTACGGTATTCCGGTGAAGTATCATGAGCATGTAAGCGGTACATTTGATGACGCAGAGCTGACAGACCAAAGGCTGACACTGCGCATCAGAAACGATACCGGTTACAAGCTGGCCGCCACAGGTGGCATCGGCACATCCCCGTATACTTTGGGTGGACTGCTGGTAGTAGGAGCAGCAGTTAGCCTGTTAATGTATAATACCCTGCGCAAGCGGAGAAAAAACACGGCCGCTACAACGCAAAGGGAGTTATAAAAGCTAGGCAAGTCTTTATACATTTGAAAGGAGATTAAACCAATGAAAAAATTTAAGACTCTTGCCAGTCTTGCACTGGTCATGGTAATGATTCTTGCCATGATGCTTCCGGCAAATGCCGGCACCATTTCCATTCCCCATAGCCCGGAGGGCGACGCCAATCCCGCTTCCGAGACCTACACCGCATATAAGATTTTTGACGTAACCAAGTCCGTTGAGAACGAAGAGGTTGTTGGTTGGGCATACTCCATCCAGACTGCCAACCCCTGGTTCGGTCTGCTGAACGCCAACAACCAGTGGGTCACCCTGACTCCCTCTTCTGACCCCACTGTTTACAATGTCACCCCCAAGACCACCTTCGCTGACGAAGCCCAGGCCAAGAGCTTTGCAGCATATCTGATGAGCAATGCTCCCGCTGGCGTTTCCGGCATTTCCCTGCAGGAAGGCGACAATACTGTTGTTGATGGCTACTATCTGATCGAGTCCTCTCTGGGCTCTGCACTGGCTCTGTGCACCACCGATATCCCCCTCAACATTGCTGAAAAGAATGCTTACCCCACCATCAACAAGTCCGTTAACGATCACGAAGCTCAGATCGGTGATGTCGTTACCTACACCACCGAAGTTGTTGTTCCCGAAACTGCAACTGAGTATATTCTGGTTCACGACCGTATGGAAGCTGGCCTGACCTTCGACAGAAGCTCTGTTGTTGTGACGGTTGATGGCGCAACCCTTCCCAAGAACGGCACCTGGGCGATCGACACGAGCTGTGAAGATGACTGCACCTTCGAGCTGCAGCTCATCCCCAACAGCAAGATCCATGGCAAGACCGTTGTGATTTCTTATCAGGCAATGCTGAATCAGGATGCAGAAATCTGCCCCGAATCCAATGACAACGTTACCTGGCTGGAGTACTCCAACTACGCAACCCCCGAGATCACTGTCATCGTTAAGTCCTTCAGACTGACTGTCAACAAGGTCAACGAGACTGCCGAGCGTCTGGAAGGTGCTGAATTCCAGATCTTCACCCAGGCTGAAGGCGGCGAACCCGTCCGCGTGGTTGAGATCTCTGAACCCGGTGCAGACGAAACTGTTTACCGTGTAGCAGAATCCGAGGATGTCTTCGGCGCTACCGACACCATCACTGCAGGTAAGGCTCTTATTGAAGGCCTCGACTCCGATGTGAAGTACTACGTCGAAGAAACCAAGGCTCCCGCTGGCTACAACAAGCTGGATTCCCGCGTTGAGGTTCTTCTGACCACTGGCGTTACCCTGCCCTGCGAAGGCAAGAACGGCGAAATCACCGTTACCAACGTTACCGGCCGTGAAATCCCCCAGACCGGCGGCGAAGGCACCACTGTTCTCTACGTTGTCGGCGGCGCAATGGTCGTTGGCGCTCTGGTTCTGCTCATCACCAAGAAGCGCATGAGCAACGAAGCCTAATTATTAGGTAATATTACATAATAGATCGTATAATCTAATTGGTAATATCATTATGAAAGCTTGTGCAAGCCAGGGGAAAGCCTACTCTTTCCCCTGGCCGCACAGCGGCAAGGAGAGCCCTGCATGAGGAATAAGCTGACAACATTATTGCTGTTATTTGCATTTCTTGTAGGGTTGTCCTTGCTGCTGTACCCTTCCTTCAGTGACTACTGGAACTCCTTCACCCAGTCCCGCGCCATCGCCTCCTATGCAGACGAGGTTGCGGCCATGGATGAGGCCCGCTATGCCCGGCTTCTGAACGATGCTATGCACTTTAATGCCCAGCTCAACGCCCGGGAGAATGTCTATCTGATGACGGAAGAGCAGCAAGCCGACTATGAAGCCCAGCTGAATGTGGCGGGTGACGGCATCATGGGCTATGTGGAGATTCCGTCCATCAACTGCTCCCTGCCCATTTACCACGGCACCTCTGAGTCCGTGCTGCAGATGGCCATCGGCCATTTGGAGTGGACCAGCTTGCCCGTGGGCGGCGAAGGCACCCATTGCGCCATCTCCGGCCATCGCGGTTTGCCCAGTGCCAGACTGTTTACAGATCTGGATCAGCTCCGCGAAGGAGACGTTTTTATTCTTCGCGTTCTGAATGAAATTCTCACCTACGAAGTGGATAAAATATCCATTGTGGAACCCGATGATACCAAAAACCTGCTGGTTGAAAAGGGCAAGGATTATTGCACCATGATCACCTGCACCCCCTACGGTATCAACAGCCATCGTCTCCTTGTGCGTGGACACCGCATTGAGAACGAGAAAAGTGCCAGCACGGTGCGTGTTACGGCAGATGCGATTCAAATTGAACCCATGGTCATTGCGCCCATTGTAATGATCCCGATTCTTTTCGTTTTTATGTCTATTTTGCTGTTATCTGACAGCGCGCAAACTAAAAAACATGGAGAGAAGACCCATGACAAGTAAGCTGATAAAAAAACTCGGCTGTTTTCTCCTGTGCATGCTGATGCTCCTTGTGCTTCTGCCTGCCCAGGTGATAGCGGCTGATGTCATAGCGCTTGAGCAGGATGTTGCGCTGTCGATTACCTGTCAGGAAGCGTCGTTGCCCCTCGTGGGAGCGCAGTTTTCCATCTACCGGGTGGCGGATGTTGACCCTGTGGAGTGGTGGGACTATACGCTGACGGGTGAATTTGCGCCCAGCGGAGTCTCCCTGCAGCATGCTGACAGCAGCGGATGGAGAGATGCGGCCAATCAGCTCGCGGGCTTTGCCCAGCTGAATCAGCTGCCTGCCCTGGACAGCGGAAAAACCGATGATAGCGGCAGCCTCGCATTCCCCACTGCAGAAGCGATTTCTATGAAGCCTGGCCTGTATCTTGTGATCGGCCAGAAGCATACCCAGGATGACCACATCTATACCCCCGAGTCCTTCCTGGTGTCCCTGCCCCAGCGCAGTGAGACGGATGGACAGTGGCAGTATAGCTGCGCTGCATCCCCCAAGTATACGGTAAAGCCCGTGGATCCCTCCGCCACTGTGGACCGCAAGGTCATCAAGGTGTGGGAGGATGAGGGCTATGCCCATCATCGCCCGGAAGAAATCACTGCAGTGCTCCTCCGGGACGGCGAAGTTTATGACACTGTGATCCTGAATCGGGAAAACAGCTGGTCCCATCGCTGGGAGGATCTGGATCCCAACAGCCTCTGGTCTGTGGCAGAGCAGGATGCCCCCGACGGCTATGCCGTCAGCATTCACCAGGATGGCATTACCTTTGTCATCACCAATACCTATGTGCCCGACAATGAAACCGTGAATAAGCGGGTCATGAAGATTTGGGACGATGATCCCTTTGGTCACCAGCGCCCTGCCTTCATTCAGGTGGAATTGCTCTGCGGTGACGAGGTCTACGATACCGTCACCCTGAATGCCGCCAACCGCTGGGCCTATACCTGGAAGGATCTGGATGCCACCTGCAACTGGTCTGTACGGGAGAAGGAAGTGCCTGCGGGCTATCGCTCCATCATTGTTCCCGTTGGGGATAACTTTGTCGTCATTAACCGCCGCCTTTCTGAGGAAGCGTCGGTATCCAAGCAGGTCGTCAAAATCTGGGATGATGCTTCCTATGAAGATCAGCGCCCCGAGCAGATTACCGTGGAACTGCTGGAAAACGGCAGTGTTTACGACACCGTAACCCTCAGCGCCCAGAATGAATGGACCTATCGCTGGGATGGCCTGAACAGTGCTTCCCAGTGGAGCATCCGGGAAGTGGATGTGCCGGAGCATTACAGCGCCAAAATCCAGGAAGATGGCAATGTCTTCCTCCTGACCAATACCTACACGCCCGACCAGACCACTGCCGAGCCGGTGGAGCGAAGTGTTCTGAAGCTTTGGCGGGATGAAGGCCACCGTGAGGCCCGACCCAGCCAGATTCAGGCAGCACTGCTTTGCGACGGTCAGGTGTACGATGTGGTGACCCTCAGCGATGCAAACGGCTGGACCCATCGATGGACCAACCTGGATGGCACCAAGGAATGGACGGTAACCGAGTATACCCAGCTGGATCAATACACCTACCACATCGGCCGGGACGGCGATACCTTCATTATCACCAACATCTACAGCGAGATTCCGCGAACAGGTCAGCTTTGGTGGCCTGTGCCGATGCTCTTTGCAGCCGGTCTTGGCATGATCGTGATCGGTCTTATCAGACGCAGAGGAATGAATCATGAAGCGTAACCGAGGAATGTTTTTCATCTATACAGGGCTGCTGCTGATTGCGGCAGCCCTTGCTTTGATTGGCTATAACTTCTGGGAGGATCAGCAGGCAGACAAAGCCGTGGCATCGGTGATGCAGCAGCTCAAGCTGCCGCAGCCTGCCTCCGTGCAGTCCGCTGCGCCGGATTCAACGGTAGAATTGTCTTCTGAGCGGGAGATCCCGGACTATATCCTGAACCCCCATATGGAAATGCCGGAGCAGGAGATTGATGGCGATGCATATATCGGCGTTGTGGAGGTGCCAAGCTGCGAAATCCAGCTGCCGGTGATCTCCAATTGGAGCTATCCTGCCCTGAAGCGCGCACCCTGCCGCTTTGAAGGCTCTGCCTACACCAACGATCTGATCCTTGCAGGCCATACCTACAATGCCCATTTCCGCCGCCTGCGGGAGCTTTTTGGCGGCGAAGAGGTCATCTTCACGGATATTGCGGGCAACCGATTCTGCTATGAAGTGGTGGGCGTAGAGATCATCGATGGCACAGACTTGGAAGCACTGGAAGCCGGCGGTTGGGATCTGACCCTCTTCACCTGCACCACAGGAGGCACCGGCAGAATCCTCATCCGCTGTGAGCGCACAGATCAAAGAGAATCAAGCCAATTCCCGTGAGTCAAACATAAAAATACCCCCATAAAAGACAGGAACGCATTTTTTCCTGTCTTTTATGGGGGATTTGTTTGTGATAGCACCTATATGCGGTAGAATCAGCGGTGGATCTGGCTCAGAATGGTGGGATCCTTGAGCTTGCTGTCCTCGCTGAAGAGGATGACCTTGGAGATGATCTCGGCGGTCTTGGGGTCCTCATCCAGGAAGGGAAGGAAGATCCTGCCCCGATGCTGGGAATGCACCGGCAGCACACTGAGCATTGTACCGCCGATCTGATGGACGATGCCGCTGCCCAGATGGACAGAATATTTGGCCAGCTTGCCCTGAATGAGGGCATGAGCGTTCTGCAGTTCCACATTCTCAAGCCGCAGCAGCGGAAGGGTGAAGCCGAGGATGGCGGCACGCATCTCCACGGTGGAGTGGCTGGTTTCGGGGTCTACGCCACCGGCATGGGCAACGGACACCGCCATGTCCACATCCCGCATGACCTCAGAGAAGATCACATCGGGAACATCGTCGATTTTGATGGGTTCGCCGGTCTTTCTGTGATAGAAAGCCACATATTCCAGTGTGGGGGCTTCGATGTCGGCGGGGGTGAACCAGTCTGCCATGGCGAACATGGTGGCAACGATG
>JAZRCV010000135.1:0-5444 GCA_045659925.1 Faecousia sp. | reverse complement strand
GGCCGCACCGGCCGTGCCCGCCGCAAGGGCATTGCCATTTCTGTCATCGGCTCCTTCCCGGAGCAGGCCAAGCTGGATGAGATTGCAAAATATTCCAATTTCACCGTGCAGCCCATTGCCTTCGGCCCGGATGATACTCTGGTGCAGGCGGAAGTCCGCAAAGCACCCCAGACGCCGCGCCGCCGTTACAGATGAACGCCTGGGAGTGGGGCATTGCCCTGCTATGCTGCCAGATCCCCGGAGAGACCCTCACGCCCCTTACCACAGCGCAGCTTCGCAACCTGGGACAGCGGGTCAGAGCTGCGGGAATACCGACAGAGCCTGCGTCAGAGCTTCAGGAGCGGCATTTGGAGCAAATGGGATATGAACCCCAGGAAGCAAGCCGCATCTGCGCTCTCCTTGCCCGCGAGTCTCTTCTGGAGCGCTATCTGGATGGGGCTAGAGCCCGGGGAATTACCCTTTTGACCCGTGTTTCTCCGGAATATCCGGAAAGGCTCCATCGTCAGCTTGGGGTGAATGCACCGCCGCTGTTGTTTGCTGCGGGGAATCTGGAGCTTTTGTCCCGCCCTGCCATTGCGTTGGTGGGATCGCGGGTGCTGGAAGAGCCGGGCAGACGCTTTGCCCAGCGGGTTGGCAGCCTTGCAGCAGGGGAAGGCTATGTCCTTGTGTCCGGCAATGCCGCGGGAGCGGATCGAGAAGGGCAGCAGGCATGCCTGCAGGCGGGAGGCAGCATCATCGCCTTTGTGGCGGATGAGCTGAGCCGCCATGTGCCCCGGGATGGAACGCATCAGCTGCTGCTATCAGAATCCGGCTATGATCTGCCCTTTTCGTCGGCTCGTGCTCTGCACCGCAATCACCTCATTCACGCCTTGGGCGAAAAGACCTTCGTTGCCCAGTGCACCCCAAATCAAGGCGGCACATGGAGCGGCACCACGGAAAATCTTCGCCGGGGTTGGTCGGAGGTCTATGTGTGCGACGATGGCTCTGAAGCCATGCTTGCCCTGTGCGACCGGGGCGCAAACCCGCTGCGGAAAGAAGAGCTATGCTCCCTGTCAGCACTTCGCCCCGCGCAGTGTTCTTTTTTATAAATGCAAGACGCCCTGATCGCTTTCGCGATCAGGGCGCATTTTGTCAAATCAGCATCTGTCCCAGTGTGATCAGGATACCGGTGAGCACCGAAAGGGTGTACAGGACAATGACGATGGCAAGATTCTCTTTGGGCTTTTTGTTGTTCCGCAGCAGTACCAGAAGACCGATGCCAGCATTGGAAAGAAGACCCGAGAACAGGCAGCCGATGGACAGCACACCTTCCAGATAGAACTCCGTCAGAATGACAGAGACGGCGCAGTTGGGAATCAGGCCGAAGAGGCCGATAAGCAGTTCACTCACCACAGGCAGACCCACAAAGAGCCGGGAAATGGCTTCCGTCCCCACCAGTTCAAAGAAAAGGGAAAGCACAAAGCCAACGCCAACCAGCATCACAGCAATCTTCAAAGTGTGCTTCAGGGCGGAGAGGAATACATTGCCTTCTTCTTCCTCGCAGGCGCAGTGTTCCCGCTCGCAGAAGCTGTGGATATCCCGGTCGGATCGGATCACCCGGCGCAGAATCAAGTCTGCCAGATAACCCAGCACAACGGCACAGGCGGCCTTGGACAGGACGATCATTGCGATCTTGGGCAGGGTGACAGAGCTGGTGGCATCCGTCAGAGAGGTCAGCAGGATGGGAAGCATCTCATCCGAGGTGGCAAAAAATACAGCCAGCATGGTACCAACGGTAATGGAACCGGTAGAAAACAGGCTGGCAGCAGCACCGGAGATACCGCACTGGGGAATAATACCCAGAATACCACCCAGCAGCGGGCCGGTCTTTCGGGTGGTATTGAGAATGGTTGTTTCGTTCAGCTTTTCGCTTCGTTCCAGCAGCTCCATCAGAAGGTAGGCAATAAACAGCACCGGAATGCTGAGAAGGCCGTCCTTGAGGGCGTGGATCAGGGCGTGGAGGATCATTTCCATAGGAAATCCCCTTTCAGACAGTGGTGAAAAATCCTAATAAATATACCACAAACCCCCGAATTGTGCAAGGAAAAATGAAAAATATCTTAAAATTTTGCAGCTTCATCTTCATCAGGGAAGGGTTTGCCCGCCAGCACCACTTCCCGAAGGAAGCGGAAGGTGGCCTTTTCGCCGCAATCCACCAGCATTTGCAGGATATAGCGAAGCTGCCGGGAGGTTTCCGGGTGCAGCAGAGGGGTTTCCTTTGCCCGGAGGTAGTAGTTCAGGGCATCATCGTCCCGATACTCCTTCCCATGGTAGGTTTTGCAGGCGGCAATGCGATCCATCACCATTTCCACAAGGTAGCGCCGGGGCATGGGATAGGCCCGGTACTGGCAGGTTTTCAGGTCGAGGTCGGTCCAGTATTCATAGTGGTGGCGGTTGCGGCCTTTGTGGTGCATCCATGCTTCGGAATAGCCCTTTTCCTCCCGCTCTATGGCATTGGGGCTGCGGGTACCGGCATAGTACCGGATGCCGATGGCAAATTCCGTGGGGGAGTATTTGGAAAGATCGTGGGTCAGGCCCTGCCAATAAAGCCCCACCTGAAAGCAGTGCTTCATTACCAGAAAGCGGTGGTGGTTGATGGTTTTAAAGTGCTTCCATGCATTCATGCCGTACCCTTCCTCTCGTTGGATTTCTTACATTATAACGCATGATCGCCCTAAGGTAAACTGAAATTTCCCCAAAAGCATAATCCAGGCGGGACAGGCAAATACTGCTTGAGGAGGTGGATTGATGCTGATTTCTCTGATCCGGGCCATTATACTGTATCTGATTCTGATCGTGGTCATCCGCCTGATGGGCAAGCGGGAAATTGGGGAGATGGAGCCGTCAGAATTTGTGGTGGCGATGATCATCGCTGACCTTGCCTCCATTCCCATGCAGGATAATGCCATTTCGTTGTTTTCCGGGCTGGTGCCCATTCTGGCGATTTTGGCCATGGAGCTGATTTTGGCGGTGGCCAGTATGAAAAGCATTGTGGTGCGGCGTCTGCTGTGCGGCAAGCCGGTGATCCTGATTGAGAACGGGAAGCTGATCCAGAATAATCTGCGGCGTACCCGCATCCATCTGGATGAACTCACCGGACAGCTGCGGGAACAGGGCATTATTGACCTTTCCACGGTGAAATACGCCATTTTAGAAACAAATGGGCAGATTTCTGCCTTTCCCTATGCAAAATATCAGCCGCCCAAGGCCATGGACGAGGGCATTGCAGTCAGTGACGATGAGCTGCCCTACACCATCATCAGCGATGGTCGACTTTTGACGGATAATCTCCAAAAATCCGGAAAAACCCGGGCTTGGCTGGATCGGCTGCTGCGGGAGCATGGGTGCCGACAGCGGGAGGTGTTCCTGCTCACGGTGGACAAGCGAGATATTGTCTATTTCTGCAGGCGGGAGCAGGATGATAGTTGACATAATGATATAAATTATGGAAAGTTGGGAGAAAATGAAGCACCTGTGGTTTGGCCTTGGCATTCTGGCGGTTCTGTTTGCCCTGTGCATTGGGGCGTTTTCTCTGCTGCGCATCGAGACAGAGGATACCCTTCAGTTCTTAACCCAAGCCCAGGCAGCGGCGGAAGGGGAGGATATGGCCACGGCCCATTCCCACGGAGCCGCAGCAAAGCAGGCATGGGAGGCCCATGAGGGCTTTATCGACATGATTATGAGCCATGAGGAGACGGATGACATCCACCGGGAGTTTTCCGACCTAATGGTGTACGCCCAAACCGGCAAGCGGGAAGAATTCCTGTCCAGTTGCAGCAAGCTTCTTACTATGGTGGAACACCTGACAGAAATGGAGCGCCCCATCTGGCGCAATCTTCTCTGTCGCCTGCCCGCACAATGAAAAGGTGCTTTGCAAAAGCGCAAAGCACCTGAATCTTTGTTTGGGTTACATGTTATGCAGTCGTGTTGCAATGTGAATGTAGGGGACGGGTCTCCCGTCCCGAAGAGGCCGATTCCATATCCGAACCATTTGGGCCGGGAAACCCGGCCCTTACGAT
The DNA here is from genome assembly GCA_045659925.1 of Faecousia sp. Classification (GTDB taxonomy): domain Bacteria; phylum Bacillota; class Clostridia; order Oscillospirales; family Oscillospiraceae; genus SVMC01. The sequence continues at coordinate 1,386 of JAZRCV010000135.1, read as the reverse complement.
GGAATTTGTGGATTGCTGTTTTTGTCAGGTGTTTTCTTTTTCCTGCGCCGGGCCATAGGTGCGCCAATCTGCCAGCATATACTTCATCAGGGCGGCGGGGTCGAGGCCGTAGGGGCAGCGGGCGGTACACTGGCCGCACTGGATGCAGGATTCGATGCGCTCCATTTTTGCCGTCCATTCGGGGCTATAATACTGCTGCCAGGGGCTGCGGCGCAGGAGCATATCCATTCTGGCGCAGTTGCGGATCTCAATGCCTGCCGGGCAGGGCATGCAGTAGCCGCAGCTTCGGCAGAAGGAACCAACCAAGGCATTCCTGTCAGCTTCCATCACTGCCTGCAGTTCACCCGTCAGGGGCGGATTCTCCTTTGCCAGATCCAGCCACTGCTGCAGCTCTTCCAGAGTCTGAACGCCCCAGATGGGCACCACATTGTCATACTGCTCCATAAAGGCGTGGCAGGCCGCGGCATTTTGCAGAAGACCGCCGGCCAGACCCTTCATGGCGATGAAGCCCATGTCCGCTTCCTTGCATGCATCTGCCAGGGAGATGTCCTCCGGGGCGGAGATGTAGCTGAAGGGGAACTGGAGGGTCTCAAAATTGCCGGAGGCAACCGCCTCCTGGGCCACGGTGTAGCGGTGGGAGGTCAGGCCGATATGGCGGATCCAGCCCCGCTTTTTGGCCTCGGCGGCACCGGCATAGGCACCATCGGGATCGTCGGGGTCGGGAAGAATGTCGCAGTTATGAAGCTGGAAGAGATCAATGTAGTCGGTTTTCATCATACGCAGACTCTGCTCGATGCTGCGCAGCACGCCGTCCCGATCCTTTGCCATGCTCTTGGTGGCGATGATGATATTGTGTCTCACATCGGACAGGGCGAGGCCAATCTTTTCTTCGCTGTCGGTGTAGGCATTTGCGGTATCGTAGAAGTTGATGCCGCCGTCATATGCGGCACGCAGAAGCTCCACGGCATATTCCTTGCTGCAGCGCTGCAGGGGAAGGCAGCCAAGGGAAGGCTTCGTGACCATCAGTTCGGTTTTACCAAGTCGTACAAGTTTCATGATATCCCGCCTTTCAACATTTCTGAAAAAAGTATAACATAATTTTCTATATTATCGCAATGGTTATTCAGAATAATTCCCCTTCATTCGCGGCAAAGTAAGGCTGAGGTGGATGCACATGAAAATGACAAAACGGAACTATCCTGATTATGTAAACTCGATGACGCCAAAATCCCCATTGCTCAAGGATTGCTTCCTTGCTTTTTTGGTGGGTGGCAGCATCTGCATGCTGGGCCAGTTCCTGACGAATACCTATGGCAGCCTTGGACTGGGAAAAACCGACGCGGGCACCCTGACTTCCGTCACCCTGATCGCCCTCAGCGTCCTTTT
>JAZRCV010000134.1:0-3312 GCA_045659925.1 Faecousia sp. | reverse complement strand
TCGCAGCCGGTTTCGTCCACGATCTTGGTTTCCCAGCCGAAGCCTGCCTTGCCGATGGCACCGACCTTATGCACATTCTCCACGCCGAGGTGGACGCAGCCGGGGCCGATGGATTCAGACAAACCGTAGTTGGTATCGTACTGGTGGTGGGGGAAGATTTCCAGCCAGCGGCGGACCAGGCTCTGGGGCACGGGCTGTGCGCCGATGTGCATCAGACGCCACTGGTCGAGCTGATAATTTTCCAGATTCACAGCACCGCTTTCGATGGCGGTGAGGATATCCTGTGCCCAGGGCACCAGCAGCCATACGATGGAGCAGCGCTCGCTGGAGGCGGCTTCCAGAATGTATTCCGGCTTTGCGCCCTTCAGGAGGACCGTCTTGCCGCCCATCAGGAAGCTGCCGAACCAGTGCATTTTTGCGCCGGTATGGTACAGGGGCGGGATGCAGAGGAACACATCTTCCTTCCGCTGATTATGGTGGGCCTGCTCCACTCTTGCGGCGTGGGACAGGGCACGGTGCTTATGTAAGATGGCCTTGGGGAAGCCGGTGGTGCCGGAGGAGAAGTAGATGGCACCGTCGTCGTCATCGCTCAGGGAGATGCCGGGATTCTCGCTGGAGTAATCCGCCACAAAGGCGTTGTAGTCAAAGGCAAAGGTGGGGCAGGGCTGCTCACCGCAGTAGATGAGGCCGATATCCCGGCCCATATTGTCCACGATCTCTTCTATACGGCCGATGAATTCCGGGCCGAATACCAGCACATCCACATCCGCCAGATTCAGGCAGTATTTGATCTCTTCAGAAGCATAGCGGAAGTTCAGAGGTACAGCCAGTGCGCCGGTCTTCAGAATGCCAAAGTAGACGGGAAGCCATTCCAGGCAGTTCATCATCAAAATGGCAACCTTCTTACCCTTGCCGATGTTGTGGCTCAGCAGTGCATTGGCAAAGCGGTTGGCCTTTTCGTTGAAGATGCCCCAGGTGATCTCCTTGCGGTAATAGGGGCAGTTGGAGGCTTCGATCAGGTCATATTCTTTCCAGGTGCCTTTTTTGATGCCTTTCTGCTCCGGGTTGATTTCCACCAGCGCAACATCGGTTTTGTAAAGCGTTGCGTTCTGCTCAAGAATGTGGGTAATGGGCATGATAATTACTCCTTAGTCATAATAAAAACAGCAGCCGATCGGCTGCGGTAACACGTTTTTTACATCGTATACCTGATTCAGCCCAACCGGAAATAGCCACGCACAGTAAAGTACGCAGCATAATAATAGGTATAGGAATTGTTCTGGTACAGATGTTTCATAATTAACTCCGACTCTTTAATGATTTAAAGGATAAGGGATTTAAATTGCAAAATTTTACTGCACTCATTTTAGCAGAGAAGTTTTTATATGTCAACACAAAATCTTATAAAATTCAATTTATTCTTTAACAATCTTGTGGTATACTGAGATATAGAGTTTTATCTGCCGCATCATAGAAGGGAGAGTGTCTTTATGGAGAGCTGTTCTTTTGTGTTGAGAGGAGATATCTGCTGGTCTGACCGGCAGAAGAAGCTGCACTGGGCGGAGGATGCCTATCTGGTTTGTGACGATGGGCGCTGCGCGGGTGTATTTGATGAAATTCCGCAAAGTTTTGCCGCCCTGCCCCTGATCGATCATCGGGGTAAGCTGGTGATCCCGGGCATGGCGGACCTGCACATCCATGCGCCCCAGTATGCCTTCCGGGGGCTGGGCATGGACTTAGAACTTTTGAATTGGCTGCAGCAGTATGCCTTCCCGGAGGAAGCAAAGTACCGGGATCTGGACTATGCCAAGGCAGCTTACCGTGTCTTTGCCGACAATCTGCGCCACAGCGCCACCACAAGGGTGAGTGTGTTTGCCACGGTACATATCGATGCCACGGTGCTGCTGATGGAGCTTCTGGAAGAAGCGGGAATCGCAGGCTATGTGGGCAAGGTGAATATGGACCGGGATGCCCCCGAGGATCTGCGGGAGCGGGATGCGGCTCATTCTGCTGCCCTGACCCTGGATTGGCTGCAGGCATCGCAGGCGAGATTCTCCCGCATTCGCCCCATTCTGACCCCGAGATTCCTGCCAAGCTGCTCCGATGCCCTGTTGGAAAAGCTGCGCGAGATCAGAAAAGACTGGCAGCTTCCTGTCCAGTCCCATCTTTCCGAGAATCCCGGGGAGGTAGCGTTGGTGGCAAAGCTGTTCCCAGAGGCGGCATTCTACGGCGATGGCTATGACCGCTACGGTCTTTTCGGAAAGGATGCCAAGACCGTCATGGCCCACTGTGTCTACTGCACCGAGGAGGAAATGCAGCGGATGCAGGAAAATGGCGTGTTTGTTGCCCATTGTCCGGCATCCAATATGAATTTATCCTCCGGTATTGCCCCGATTCGCAGATTCATGGAGCGGGGCATCCGGGTGGGCCTTGGCAGTGATGTGGCCGGGGGAGAATCCGAATCCATCTTCCGGGCAATCTCCAATGCCATTCAGGTGTCGAAGCTCTACTGGCGCTATGTGGATTCCACTGCAGTACCCCTGAGCTTTGAAGAAGCCTTCTATCTTGCCACCCTTGGCGGCGGCGAGTTCTTTGGGGATGTGGGCAGCTTCCTGCCGGGCTATGCCTTTGACGCAGTGGTGCTGGAGGATGCACCCCTGAACCCCCTGCATACCCTCAGCCTCCCTCAGCGCCTGGAGCGGGCCGTGTATCTGGAGGCAGACGGGAAATACCTGCGGGAAAAATATGTGGACGGAAAGCGTGTGGTTTGACGCAACAGGAGCGCCGTGTAACAACGAAAACTCGATGTATTGTCTACTTCAATAAATGTGGATATATCGTAGAGACTACCCAGTGTGAATGTAGGGGCGTGCATTGCACGCCCGCGCAAAGGTTGCGAATTCGCCGGTAGTCTTAATGAAAACGAAATATTTTCTGCCGGGCGACCAATGGTCGCCCCTACATTCACAGAAGAAAGCGACTTGGGAATGCGCAATGTCCCAAGGCGCTTTTTATGCACTCTGCTTGCATTTTTCTGTTAGCTTAAAGACAAAAATGTAATAATTTCCTATATTTTCTTAAAAAATCATTGACATTAGTAGAAATTCGTGATATTGTATGAATGGAATCATACAACGACATGGAAACGAGGCATGCTATGAGCTGGACATTTCACGCGGATCAGCCGATTTAACTGCAGCTTCGGCGCTATCTCTCTGAGGCCATCGTCACCGGCGTTTATGCCCCGGGGCAGCGGCTGCCCTCTGTGCGGGAGCTTGCCATGGAAGCGGGAGTCAATCCCAATACCATGCA
>JAZRCV010000133.1:0-3445 GCA_045659925.1 Faecousia sp. | reverse complement strand
AAGAACCGCCAGGTGCGCCGGATGTGCGAGCAGGCAGAGCTGGCCGTCACAAGGCTCAAGCGCATTGGAGAGGGCTGTGTCACCCTGGGAGAACTGCCCCTGGGGAAATGGCGCCCCCTCACACCGGAGGAAATCGACGGTCTAATGGAAGCATAATTATTGTGAATACAGATAAAATGCAAGAACTAATATTTGGTCTTGCATTTTTTTGCTTTTTTCGTTAAAATATTATCTGTGGAATGCTGCGGTATCCTCAGATGCCGCGCATAAACAGGTATGAAGACCGCCAAAGGCGGTTTCAAAACGCAATAGATCAAAAAGGAGGAACGCCATGAATTCCGACATCCTCACTATGATACAGACCAGTATGCCGAGCTTTTCCAAAGGCCAAAAGCTCATTGCAAAATATATTATGGAGTCTTATGACAAGGCTGCCTTTATGACCGCCAGCCGTCTGGGCAAGACGGTGGGCGTATCCGAATCTACGGTGGTACGCTTTGCTGTAGAACTGGGCTATGTGGGCTATCCTTCCATGCAGAAGGCCCTGCAGGCCATGATTCTCAACCGCCTGACCTCTGTGCAGCGCATTGAGGTGACCAATGACCGCATCGGCGATCAGGATGTGGTATCCATGGTGCTGCAGGCGGATATTGACAAAATCCGCATGACAAATGAGGAGCTGGATCGTGCATCCTTTGATGCAGCGGTCAATGCCATTGCAACGGCAGAGAACATCTATATTTTGGGTGTGCGTTCCTCTGCTGCCCTTGCAAACTTCCTCGGTTTTTATCTCAACTATATGTTCAATAATGTCAAGCTGGTGACGGATTCCGGTACCGGCAGCGTATTTGAGCAGATCGTTCGGGTGGGTCCCCGGGATGTGGTGATCGGCATTTCCTTCCCCCGCTATTCTTCCAGCACCATCAAGGGCATTCAGTTCTGCCATGATATGGGAGCAACGGTGATCGGCCTGACGGACGCCATAGATTCCCCGGTGGGCCAGTGCTCCGACCATGTGCTGGTGGCAAAGAGTGATATGGTATCTCTGGTGGACTCTCTGGTGGCTCCCCTGAGCATGATCAATGCTTTGGTGGTGGCTACGGCCCAGCGCCGGGAAAAGGAACTGGCCAACACCCTGAATAAGTTAGAGCGCATCTGGGATGAATACGAGGTCTATGAAAAGGTGACCAATTGATATGGCAAGTGCAAATGTAATTGTAATAGGCGGCGGTGCGGCAGGTATGTTTGCCGCGATTACAGCGGCAAAATCCGGCTGCCGTGTGCGCCTTTTGGAAAAAAATGATAAATTAGGGAAGAAGCTGGGCATTACCGGCAAAGGCCGCTGCAATGTGACAAATGACTGCACGGCAGAAGAGGTGCTGCGCCAGATCCCCCGCAATCCCAAGTTCCTGTTCTCCGCCATGCGCAGCTTCCCGCCGGAGAAGACCATGGAGTTTTTTACCTCCAACGGCTGCCCTCTGAAAACGGAGCGGGGCCAGCGGGTGTTCCCGGAATCGGATCAGGCCCAGAGCATCATCCAGACCCTGAAGACCGCTATGCGCCGTGCAGGTGTGAAGGTGGAGCAGGCAGAGGTGACGGATCTGCTGATCCGGGACGGTGTGTGCTGCGGCGTCATGACCGGCACAAAGGAGCGAAAGGCGGATGCTGTGATTTTAGCCACTGGCGGCTGCAGCTATCCCCTCACCGGTTCCACCGGCGATGGCTACCGTATGGCAGCAAGTGTCGGCCATACCATCATAGAGCCCCGGGGCAGTTTGGTTCCCCTGGAAGAAGACGGCAAATGGTGCGCCATGGCCCAGGGCTTGTCCCTTCGTAATGTGCAGCTTCGGCTCTTGGGGCCGAAAAGCAAGCTGATTTACAGCGATTTTGGCGAAATGCTCTTCACCCATTTTGGCCTTTCCGGCCCGCTGGTGCTGTCTGCCTCTGCCCATATGAAGCAGGGGGAGCGCTATCGTGCGCTAATCGACCTCAAGCCCGCACTGGATGAGGCGGCACTGGACGCCAGAATGCTGCGGGACTTTGAAAAGTATAAGAACCGCAATTTTGAAAATGCCCTTTGCGATCTCTACCCCGCCAAGCTGATCCCTTTGATGATCACAAGAAGCGGGATTCCCCCGGCACAGAAGGTCAACTCCATCACCAAGGCCCAGCGCCGTAAGCTTTGTGAGCTGACGAAGAATTTTGAAGTTTTTATCAAAGGCACCCGTCCTGTGGAAGAGGCCATCATCACCGCAGGCGGCATCCGTACGGCGGAAATTGACCCCGCCACCATGGAATCCAAGTGTGCTCCCGGCCTGTATCTGGCGGGAGAAATCATTGACTGCGACGCCTATACAGGGGGCTTTAACCTTCAGATCGCCTGGGCCACTGGTTTTGCAGCTGGCCGGGGTGCTGCCAAAAAACTCGGAAAGGAAAAACCTTTATGAAATACCGTTCTATCGCCCTTGACGGCCCTGCCGGTGCAGGAAAATCCACCATGGCCCGCAGACTGGCGGAGGAACTGGGCTTTGTCTATGTGGATACCGGTGCCATCTACCGCACCGTCGGCTACCATATGAACCTGATGGGCATCGGCCCGAAGGACATCGATGGCATCACCCGCCTGATCGATGATGTGAATCTGCAGATTACTTATGATGAAGCAGGCGCACAGCACATGATCCTCAATGGTACGGATGTCTCCGGAGAGATCCGCACCCCGGAAATGAGCATGATCGCCTCCACCATCTCTGCCCATAAAATCGTCCGGGATTTCCTTCTGGACACCCAGCGGGACATTGCCCGCAGCTATAACACCGTCATGGACGGCCGGGACATCGGCACTGTGGTGCTGCCCCGGGCAGATGTGAAGATCTATCTCACTGCTTCGGCAGAGGTTCGGGCAAAACGCCGCTGTGATCAGCTTGCCGAGGCTGGAAAAAAGGCGGATGAGAAAAAGATCCTGCAGGAGATCCAGAAGCGTGACGAGCAGGATATGAACCGCCCCATTGCGCCTTTGCGTCAGGCAAAGGATGCGGTGCTGGTGGATTCCTCCAACCAGACCCCTGATGAGACGCTGGCAGAGATTCTGGCCATTGTCCGGGGCAAGATCGGGTAAGGCCATGGAGATCCGACTTGCAAAAACCGCCGGCTTCTGCTTCGGCGTTAACCGGGCGGTGCAGCTGGTGGAGCAGGCGGCAAAGGATGGAAAATCCGTCGTCACCCTTGGCCCCATCATCCACAACCGCCATGCGGTGGAGCATTTTGCGAAGCTGGGGATTCAGGCCATCAACACTGTGGAGGAGCTGACACCGGAGTATAAGGCCGTCATTATCCGCAGCCACGGAGTTTCCAGAGCGGTATATGAGGCGCTGGAAAGCCGGGGGGTGGAGATCATCGACGCCACCTGCCCCTTCGTCAAGCGCATCCATCATATTGTGAGCAA
>JAZRCV010000132.1:0-3085 GCA_045659925.1 Faecousia sp. | reverse complement strand
ATACCAAAAGGGCGCAGAGCATATCCAAAAGAAATAGCCCCCCATGGGGCTTAAAATAGGAAAGAAAGATTCTGAGCACAGAATGCTTGCGATAATATTCTGAATTCTTCATACTTCACCCGGTTTCTTGATATTGTTTGTTCCCCACCATTATAAAAGCGAAGGATGGAAAATGCAAGCCTTGCAGCATTTTGTGTAAAATTTACCCATCTACGCGTAGGGAACGGCCTATGTGCCGTTCCGGTGGGAGTGGTTGCGTTTATAGGGAGATTTTCGGCAAATTCGCAATCTGTACGCGGGCGATCGCAGATCGCCCCTACGGTGAGACCTGACATTTTTGCGCCCCATTTACCTGTTTGATCGTAGGGGCGACCTGTGGTCGCCCGCGCAGGAGATGGTCGCGTTTTCATGAGGATTTTCGGCGAATTTGTGACCCTTTTCCGGCGGGACGATGTGGGCATCGTCCCCTACAGATTGAAGCAGATTCATGTCCTTCATCAAATCTTAATGATTTTTCCGGTTTCATCTTAACCACCGGGTGCGTTATAATAGCAGTGTAAAGAAAGGATGTGAGGCGAATGCCCAATATTTTGATTTGCGATGACGAGCGGGACATTGTCAATGCTCTGAAGATATATCTCTCCGACCCGGACTATCGGCTGTTTGAGGCTTACAACGGCATTCAGGCCGTGGAGCTTATGGAGCGGGAGGAAATCCACCTGATCCTGATGGACATTATGATGCCGGAGCTGGATGGGATCTCCGCCATGGCGAAGATCCGCGCCCACAGCAACATTCCCATCATTCTTTTAACCGCCAAAAGCGAAGACACGGACAAGATCTTAGGCCTCAATGTGGGGGCGGACGATTACATCACAAAGCCATTTAACCCCTTGGAGGTATGTGCCCGGGTGCGATCGCAGCTGCGGCGGTATCTCAAATTAGGGGGCGGCAATTTAGGTCTCGGGGTACTGAGCATCGGCGGGGTGGAACTGAATGACGCGGCAAAATCCGTCAGTGTGGACGGAGAATCCGTATCCCTGACCCGGACGGAATATGAAATCCTGCGGCTGCTCATGACCAGTCCCGGCAGGGTATACTCCCCCAAGGAAATTTATCAGCTCATCTGGAAGGAAAAGCCCTTCGGCACTGACAATACCGTGGCGGTGCACATCCGACATCTGCGGGAGAAAATCGAGCTGGACCCCGCCCAGCCAAGGTACATCAAGGTCATTTTCGGACAAGGCTACAAATTTGAGAAAGGAAGATCGCTATGAAACATTTTTTCAGAACCGTGGGCGGTAAAACCCTCTGCTTTATCGCCTGTCTGGTTTCCCTGTGCATTTTGATCGCCTCCGTCACCGGGGCGGTATATTTCATCTACGCAGACTTCTATACCCGCTCAGAGGAGGCAGCTTGTGACAAGGTTCTGCGCAGTCAGTTCCAATCTGAAGGCGTCCAAATCATTTATGAAGCGGATGCATCCAAAACAATGCCCGCCGTGATAGAGGATCACGGAGACTTTGACTTCACCCTGACGGACGAAAACGGCAAGATGCTTGCTATTTCCAGAGACGCCCTGATGAGCGGCCAAAATGACTTCCCTCACGAGCTTCTCTTCGGCGTGATCCGTTATGAGGACGGCAGTCTTGAGGTTTTCGGTGCCGACAGAACCGTCTACAATATGAATGTGGAATATCTCACCCTCCGCTTTGATCTGCCTCCGGGTGGTGCGGAGGCAGAGATCTACAGCTTTGCCACCGGGTTGGTGCATCTTGCCTACGCCCTGCGCTACTGGATCTATGCCATCGCCCTTGTGAGCCTTCTGCTCACGGTGGTCACTTTCATTGCCCTGATGTGCGTATCGGGCAGACGGCCCCGCACCGATGCGGTCGTTCCCGGCGTACTGAACCGGGTGCCTTTCGATCTGCTGCTGACGGCAGTGGTTTTCCTTGGTCTGTTTGTGTTTGTTTTGTTAGGTGGCATCTATGATGATGTGCTGGTAGTTATGATCCTTCTTGCGGCTGCTGTCGTCTTTGCCTGCATCGGGCTGGGGCTGTGCATGAGCTTTGCTGCAAGAATCAAACAGAGAACCCTTTTGAAGAATACCGTGGTCTACCATTGCCTGCGGCTTTTGTGGAAGTTCCTGCGCTTGTGCGGCAAACTCCTTCACAAAGGGATTCGGCTGCTGGCTGCCATCCCCCTGGTCTGGCGCACTGCCCTGATCGCCGTGGGCTATATGTTTGTGGAATTCTTGATGATCACGCTGTGCTGGTGGGAGATGGATGTGCTTCTGATTTTCTGGCTGCTGACCCGGCCGGTGGTGTTTGGGGCAGTTCTCTACCTTGCCCTGATGCTTCGCAAGCTGCAAAAGAGCGGCGAGGCTCTGGCTTCCGGCAATCTGCGCCATTATACCGACACCCATGGCCTGTTCTGGGACTTTAAGCGCCACGGCGAAAACCTCAACAGCATCGCTGTGGGCATGAACTCTGCGGTGGAAGAGCGGCTCAGGAGCGAGCGAATGAAGACAGAGCTCATCACCAATGTCTCCCACGACATTAAGACCCCTCTGACCTCCATCATCAATTATGCCGGACTCATCAGCGAAGAGCCTTGCGAGAATGAGAAGATCACGGAATATTCTCAGGTGCTCACCCGGCAGTCGGAGCGGCTGCGCCGCCTGATTGACGATTTGGTGGAAGCCTCCAAGGCCTCCACCGGCAATTTAGAGGTGAATTTAGCACCCTGTGATGCCTCCGTATTCCTGACCCAGGCGGCAGGAGAATATGAGCAGCGGCTCATGGATGTGGGATTGTCCCTGATCACCAAGCAGCCGGAGGAAGCGGTGCGCATTATGGCGGACGGACGGCGGATGTGGCGCATTTTCGACAATCTGATGAACAACATCTGCAAATATGCCCTGCCCGGCACCCGGGTCTACCTGACGCTGGAGCCCATGGGGGATCAGGTTGTGATCTTCTTCAAGAACACCTCCCGGCAGCAGCTGGACATCCGGGAAGAGGAGCTTTTGGAGCGCTTTGTCCGGGGCGACAGCTCCCGCAGCACCGAGGGCAACGGCCTTGGC
>JAZRCV010000131.1:0-3121 GCA_045659925.1 Faecousia sp. | reverse complement strand
CGAAGCTCCCATCCTCCTTGCCGTCATGCTCGGCCTTCGCCGCTCTGAGATCTGCGCCCTCACCTGGGACTGCGTCGATATTAAAAACCGCACCGTCCGTATAGAATCCGCCGTCGTTTACGATGAGCATAACGACGCCATCCACAAAGGCACCAAGACCGCAGGCTCCGCCAGAACCCTTGCCAACTGCCCGGAATACCTCATGGCCGCGCTGGATGCCCTCCCCCGGGAATCAGAGCTCGTCTGCAACATGACGCCCAATGTTCTCTCCCACCGCTTTGAGCGCTTCCTGAAAGCCCATGACCTGCCCCACATCGGCTTGCACAACCTCCGCCACACCAACGCCTCCATCCTGCTGGCCCTGAATGTCCCAGACAAATACGCCATGCAGCTCGGCGGCTGGACCTCCGGCGATACCATGAAGCGTATCTATCAGCACATCATGGACGATGAACTTCTGGAAGCCACCACCCGCCGCAACGAATTCTTCTCCGCCCTGCTCCCCGGCAAGAAGCGCAGCGGCAAATACCGCATCATCCGCATCGTCCGCTACCCTGAGGACCTCAAGAAAAAGTAATGACAATTCCAACGACCTGCAACAAGATTCCAACAACACCGCTCCAACCCGCAGCAACGCATTGTAACGGTGTTATAACACGCAAAGCGGCAGCGCCCACACCAAGGACGCCGCCGCTTTTCATTGCCATTTTTCATTGCCACTTTGAATATTTTTTGTTGTCAAACGATGAAAATAACCTCACCGCCAATGTTATAATTTCACATCGTAATATTCTGCTTTTATACGGTTTCCTAAAAGAAATACAAATATCCCGGGGTATTTTACACCCCGGGATACTTTTCAATTTGGTGGAGGCGAGGGGAGTTGAACCCCTGTCCGAAAATAACATGGAAGGAACTTCTCCGAGCGCAGTTTGTTATTTACATTCCCTCGCCGTGGCGGGAACAAACACTCTCCACGGCTTGGTAGCTTCATGATGCATGGTGCGCTCAAAGCTTTGCGCACGCACGAGTACCACTAAATCACGCCCAAGCCCGGGTCGTGGTCCTCCCGGGGTGGACGGGTTGCCTAATTAGGCAGCCAGTGCAACAGTATTGTTGTCAGTTAATTTAGAAAAGTTGCCCGGTTTAAAGAGGTCAGACACCTCTGCTCGCTATTCCGGCCTCACTATCCCCGTCGAAACCGGTACGCCCCCATATCGCCGCCCCAAAAATGGGGCGGGTATGAACATTTAATCAGCGGAATCTTGCGTAGGGATCTTCCAGCTTTTTGGGTTCGGGATATTCCTGACCGAAGGTATCTACAGTAACCTTCGCCATGATCTGCGGCACCTTGGGACGGTCCGCTGCATCCGTGGCGGTGGCTGCGATGGCGTCCACAACCTCAATGCCCTCGATCACCTTGCCGAATGCGGCATACTGTCCATCCAGATGGGGAGAATCCTCATGCATCAGGAAGAACTGGCTGCCTGCGGAGTTGGGAGACTGGCTTCTGGCCATGGACAGAACGCCCCGCTTATGCTTCAGCTTGTTGTCAACGCCGTTGAACAGGAATTCGCCCTTGATGCAGAAGCCGGGGCCGCCGGTACCGATGCCCTGGGGACAGCCGCCCTGAATCATAAAGCCGGAGATGACACGATGGAAGGTAAGGCCGTCATAGAAGCCCTTGTTGATCAGAGAGATAAAATTATAGACAGACTGGGGTGCGGTTTCGGGATAAAGCTCTGCTTTGATGATACCGCCGTTTTCCATTTCGATGGTTACAATGGGATTTGCCATATTATCTGCCGTTCCTTTCTTTCATTGCGCGGTCGATCTGCCGTTTTGCGTCACGCTTGGCGATGTCTTCACGCTTATCATATAGTTTCTTGCCGCGGCAAAGCGCAATCTTCAGCTTGACCCTTGAGCCGTTAAAATAGAGGCTCAGGGGGATCACCGCAAAGCCTTCCTGCTTTGTCTTGCCAAAGAGGTACATGATCTGCCGCTTGTGCATCAATAGGCGCCGGGGACGCATGGGGTCTTTATTGAAGATGTTCCCCTGCTCATAGGGCGCAATGTGCATATGCCGAACCCAGAGTTCCCCATCCTTGACCGTACACCAGGCGTCCTTCAGGCTGATGTTGCCCTTGCGGATGGATTTGACCTCTGTGCCGAAAAGCTCGATGCCGGCTTCAAAGTCCTCAAGAACAAAATATTCATGGGTTGCTTCGCGATTTTTCGCGATCACGCGGATGCCCTTGCTCTCCATACCGGCACCTCCCTTCTGCAATTCATTATATCACATTTCAAAGAAGAATTAAACCACAATTCTCAGGAAATTGCAAGAGAAAAATCAGAAGAAGCTGACCTGACTGGTCTCCGGCATGGAGCCAAAGGCACCTGCTGCCTTCAGATTCTCAATATGGGTCTGGGAAACCTTGGGGCAGGCCGCGGAAAATTCCTCAATGGAGATAAACTCCTTCCCTTTTCTGCCCACAGTGATGTCCACCGCTGCCGTCTCACCAAGTCCGGATACGGCAATAAAGGGAGGCAGCAGCTTGCCATCGGAAATGACAAACTTTGTGGCTTCTGACTTATAGAGATCAATGGGCGCAAACTCAAAGCCCCGGATATAGAACTCATAGCACACTTCCAGCGTGGTCAGCAGATCCTCATCCTTCGCTGTGGCATCCGGATTATTCTTGATGGCATGAATGCTGCTGACCACCGTATCCTTGCCGCGGGTCATCAAGGCCGCATCAAAACCGCCCTTCTGACTTCTGCGGTAGAAGTAGGCCGCATAAAACGCCAGAGGTTCATGCACTTTAAACCAGGCGATACGGAAAGCCATCATAACATAGGCCACCGCATGGGCTTTGGGGAACAGATACTTGATCTTCTTGCAGGAGCCAATATACCAGTCCGGTACGCCTGCTGCCACCATTTCCTCCTCTGCGCCATCGGGAAGTCCCCTTCCCTTTCGCACCGCTTCCATGATCTTGAAGGAGCGCTTTTCCGGCATACCGCAGGAAATCAGATAGTTCATAATATCATCGCGGCAGCCGATGGCCTGTCCAACTGTTGCAGTCTTAGACAGGATCAGATCTCTGGCATTGCCAAGCCA
>JAZRCV010000130.1:0-4334 GCA_045659925.1 Faecousia sp. | reverse complement strand
CCTAAAAGGGCGCAGTCGCAGCCTGCAAGGCGGGAAAGCACCGCATCCTTTGCCGCAAGGCTTACCCGACCTGCCTGCTCGCAGGGGAAGTCGGATCGTAGCCATGTCGTTCTGTGGGCCAAGGAGTTGGAACCCTGGATTGTCTTCCTAAGACCGCTTGGCCTCCGACTTCCTAAAAGGGCGCAGTCGCAGCCTGCAAGGCGGGAAAGCACCGCATCCTTTGCCGCAAGGCTTACCCGACCTGCCTGATCGCAGGGGACGGGGAACACCATGGCTTCCGTCAGCTTCGCCGCCAAAATGGGCCAGACCGCCTCCGGCACCAGAGTGAACACCAGCCCGCTGCCGCAGCGAAGGGCAGCCTGCGATGCCATCGCTGCCGCGCCGGTGTAGCCCACCGCGCCGCACAGCAACAGAACCTTGCCAAAATCCCCCTTGTGGGCATAAGCATCCCGGGGGGGAAGCAGGGAAGGGATGTCCCCTTGCTCCAAAATCCGTATATTCAGTTGCTCCGTCAAAATCTGTCGTTTCATGCACAGAGCCTCCTTTTTCTCCCTGCCTGCAGACAAAGAGAGCATTTTGCTTATTATATAATGAAAGAATTCGTTATGCCATTATTTTTTTCAAAAAAATGTTGCAAATTTCTATGGTGCGTGGTAAGATATTCCCAATATCGTGAAAAGCAATGACCGGGTTGTCGTGTTTTTGGTCGCAGGTTCAGAGAGAGCGGGGTGCTGGGAGCCGCTTGCTGCATAAAACAGGGCGTTCCCCCGCGAGCTGCCGCCTGAACAGCTTTGGCACAGTAGGGTGGGCCGGGTAACTCCGTTAAGGGTCTAAGAGCGCTGTTTGGCGAATTGCGGGTGGTACCGCGGAAGTTTGGTCTTTCGTCCCCAGGGGATGGAGGGCTATTTTCTTTGCCCGATGGCGCAATACTATCTTTGAAAAAGGAGAAAACCAAATGAAAGAGCATCTGGAAAGCCTCCGAGTGCAGGCACTCGAGGAACTGGAGCAGGCAAAAAGTTTTGAAGATCTGGAAGCACTGCGCATCCGTCTTCTGGGCAAAAAGGGCGAGCTGACCGCCATCCTGAAGCAGATGGGCAAGCTCTCCGCAGAGGAGCGCCCCATCGTGGGCCAGGTGGCCAACACCGTGCGCGCCGCCATTGAAGAGAAGCTGGAAGCCCGCAAGGCCGAGCTGCAGGTGGAAGCCCTGAACGCAAGACTGGAAGCGGAAGCACTGGACGTTACCGTACCCGGCAAGAAGGTGGCTGTGGGTCATCTGCATCCCATGAATGTCTCCCTTGAAGAGCTTAAGAACATCTTTATCGGCATGGGCTTTGCCGTAGAGGAAGGCAACGAGGTCGAATACTCCACCTATAACTTTGACCGTCTGAACACCGATGAAGGCCATCCCGCCCGCGAATGGACGGATACCTTCTATCTGGATGAGAACAGCGAGGTACTGCTGCGTACCCATACCTCTCCCATGCAGCCCCGCATCTTGGAAACCCGTGAGCTGCCCATCCGCTACATCGTGCCCGGTCGCTGCTACCGTAAGGACGAAGTAGACGCCACCCATTCTCCCATGTTCCATCAGATGGAAGGTCTGGTAGTGGATAAGAACATCACCTTCGCCGACCTGAAGGGCGCCCTGCACAACATGGCGGTTCAGCTCTACGGCCCCGGCACCGTGACCCGTTTCCGTCCCCATCACTTCCCCTTCACCGAACCCTCCTGCGAAATGGACGTTCAGTGCCACAAGTGCGGCGGCAAGGGCTGCCCCACCTGCAAGGGTGAAGGCTGGATCGAGCTTCTTGGCGCAGGCACCTGCAATCCTCTGGTGCTCAAGGCCAGCGGCATTGATCCCGATGAATATTCCGGCTGGGCCTTTGGTATGGGCCTGGAGCGTGCGGCACTGCAGAAGTTCAAGATCGACGATCTTCGCCTGATCTATGAAAACGATGTCCGCTTCCTGGAACAGTTCTGAGAAAGGAGAGACGAACCATGAAACTTAGCAGAAAATGGCTGGACGAATTTGTAGACGTCCCCCTCAGTGAATATAACGACCGCGCCTTTGCCGAGGCAATGACCCTCTCCGGCTCCAAGGTGGAAGGCACCGAAGACCTGGGCGCAGAGATCAAAAATGTTGTGGTTGGCAAGATCCTGTCCATGGAGCGCCACCCCAATTCCGACCATATGTGGGTCTGCCAGATCGATGTGGGTCTGGAAGATCCTGTGCAGATCGTCACCGGCGCATGGAATGTCCATGTGGGCGATCTGATCCCCGTGGCAAAGCACAACTCCCTGCTGCCCGGCGGCAAGAAGATCACCAAGGGCAAGCTCCGTGGCGTTGCCTCTGCCGGTATGCTCTGCTCCCTGAAGGAACTGGAGCTGGATCTTCACAACTTCCCCTATGCTGTCATCACCCCGGCAGCAATTCTCGGCGACTATCACGCCATCAACCCGGAAAAGCCCTCTATTGCTGCCGATATCAAGGCCGGCGACAAGATCTTCGGCGCTGTCATCGCAGCACAGGCTGTTTCCGTGGCAACCAAGGCTTATAACCTCTATGACTGCACCCTGAATGTGGGCGACAGCGAAGTTACGATTGAGACTGCCTGCGCCAACATCCACGAGGGCGATCTCGTAGCCTACGATACCGCAAAGGGCTGCATCTGCACCCTCGCTGACCTGCACGCAAAGCAGGAAGAGTTCCCCCACTGCATCGAAGACGGCATTTTCGTCCTGAATGAAGAAGGCATTGCCGCAGGCGATGACATCTGCCCCGTAGTTGGCAAGGATGACCATGTGGTGGAATTTGAAATTACTCCCAACCGCTCTGACTGCCTTTCCGTCATCGGTCTGGCAAGAGAAGCTGCTGTCACCTTTGACAAGCCCCTGAAGCTCCATAAGCCGGAGGTTCGCGGCGGTCACGGCTGCATCGCCGATCAGGTGGATATTGATATTGAAGATCCCGATCTGTGCCTGCGCTATACCGCCCGTATGGTAAAGAATGTCAAGATCGGTCCCTCTCCCAAGTGGATGCGGGAGCGCATCGCTGCCATGGGTATGCGTCCCATCAACAATCTGGTGGATATCACCAACTATGTCATGATGGAATACGGCCAGCCCATGCACGCCTTTGACTTCTCCTGCGTGGCAGGCGGCAAGATCATCGTGCGTACCGCCAGAGAAGGGGAGACCCTGCAGACTCTGGACGGCGGCGAGCGTAAGCTGAAGCCCAGCATGCTTTGCATCTGCGATGAGGAAAAGCCCATCGCTGTGGCAGGCGTCATGGGCGGCGCCAACTCCGAGATCGTGGGCGACACCGATGTTGTCCTCTTTGAGTCCGCCAACTTCAACGGCACCTCCGTGCGCCGCACTGCCGCTGCCCTCAATATGCGTACCGACTCCTCCGCCCGCTTTGAAAAGGGCCTCGACCCCATGATGACCTATGATGCCGTCAACCGTGCCTGCGAGCTGGTAGAGCTCCTTGGCTGCGGCGAGGTTGTAGACGGTGTGGTGGATGTGATCGCAGCAGATACCAACCCGCTGGAGATCACTCTGGATGCCAAGCGCGTTAACCGCATCCTCGGCACTGATATTGAAGAAGCCACCATGCGTAAGATCCTCACGGATCTGGGCTTCGTTCTGGACGGCGAGAAGGTGATTGTACCTTCCTGGCGTCGTGACATCAGCCCCGTATACTACCACAACGATGTGGCAGAGGAAGTTGCCCGTATCTACGGCTTCAACAACATTCCCTCCACCCTGATGGATCATGCTTCCACCACCCAGGGCGGCTACACCAAGCGCCAGCTGGCTGAGCGCCTCATGGGTACCATCTGCCGTATGGCGGGCTTTGATGAAATCATCACCTATTCCTTCTTCAGCCCCTCCAATTTCGACAAGATCATGCTTCCGGCAGATTCTCCCCTGCGCGATGCCATCCGCATCCTGAATCCTCTGGGCGAGGACACCTCCGCCATGCGTACCACCACCCTGCCTTCCATTCTGGAAGTGCTTGCCCGTAACTATAACTACCGCAACCGCAATGTCCGCCTGTATGAGCTGGGCCGCACCTACTTCAAGCGGGAGAACGATCCTCTGGCAGACGAACCCATCGTTCTGACCCTGGGCGCTTACGGCGACGATATGGACTTCTTTGCCATCAAGGGTACCGTGGAGAACATTCTGAAGGATCTGCGCGTGGAGAACGTGGAGTTCACTCCCTGCACCACCGATCCCTCTTACCATCCCGGCCGCTGCGCAACTGTGCATGCCGGTGGTGAGCTGCTGGGTGTGGTGGGTCAGATCCATCCCCGTGTTTCCGCCAACTA
>JAZRCV010000129.1:0-3039 GCA_045659925.1 Faecousia sp. | reverse complement strand
GCCGTCGATGATATCCAGATTGAACACCGCCTGACGGGTCAGCTCGCAGGCATAGTCCAGAATTTCCCTCTTGAGCTTCTCCGCCGTCTGACGGATGGCAAAGCCAGCGGCATAGGTCTGGCGGGAAGCGTAAGCGCCGGTGCCAAAGGGGGTCACATCCGTATCCTGACAGGATACCACATGCACATCCCGGTAGGAAATGCCAAGGGTTTCCGCCGCCATCTGGGCGAACACCGTATCCGCGCCCTGACCGATCTCCGTCTCCGCCACCTGAAGCTGGATGGAACCGTCCTGATTCATCACCATGCGGCAGGAGGAGGACTCTAAGCTGATGGGCCAAACCGCCGTATTATACCAGAAGGCGGCGCAACCGATGCCCCGGCGGATATTGCCGGTCTGGTTCTGATATTTCTCGTATTTTCTTTCGAACTCTATGTAAGCCTTGCCCTTATCTAGGCACTGGCGGAAGGAGTCGTAATAGTTTTCATTCTTGCTGAAATCGTCCCGATAACCCTGGGGCATGAGATATTTCATGCGGAATTCAAGGGGATGGAATCCCATCTGGCGGCAGATGTCATCGGTATGGGCTTCCACGGCAAACATGGCCTGGGGGATGCCGTAGCCACGCATGGCACCAGCCACCACCTTGTTGGTATAGACCGTCCAGGCGTCCCCTTCCACATTGGCACAGGGATAGAGCTGATGGAAGCAGTTCATGCCCTTGGCGGCGATGCCGTGACCATGGGAGGCGTAGGCGCCCTGATCGGAAAAGCATTCAATCTTGCGGGCAGCAAAGCTGCCGTCGGGACGCACCCAGGAGATGATATGGGTGCGGATGGCATGGCGCACCCGGTTATTGACAAAGGTTTCCTCACGGGATACATCCAGCTTCACCGGACGGCCCCCTACCTGGGTGCAAAGCCATGCGCACAGGGGTTCGTACAGGGCGTCCTGCTTATTGCCGAAGCCGCCGCCGATATAGGGCTTGATGATGCGCACCTTGCCCCAGGGGATGCCCAGCGCCTGACCCACGCAGCGCCTGACGATATGGGGGATCTGGGTGGATGAGACCACCACCACCCGGCCGTTTTCCTCATAGGCGTAGCAGATGTGGTTTTCAATATGGCAGTGCTGCACCGTGGGGGTATCGTACCAGCCTTCGATTTTGGTTAGGCCCGGTTCCTGAATGGCCGTCTCATAGTCGCCCACCTTCAGGCGGCTGTGGCCCAGTATATTGCCGGGGTATTCCTCATGGATCTGGGGCTGACCCTCCTCCATGGCCTTCTGCACATCCAGCACAAAGGGCAGTTCTTCATATTCCACCCGGATGGCCCGCACCGCCTGCATGGCGGTCACTTCATCCTCCGCCACAACCGCCGCCACCTCGTCGCCATAATAGCGGACATGGCGGTTGAGCAGCAGACGGTCTGCCACATCCTGATGCCCCGGGTCCGTGGACCAGGGATGGCCTGCCGTGGGGAAGGGCAGATTTGGTACATCAAAGCAAGTAAGAATCCGCACCACACCGGGAATCTTCAGGGCATCGGATATATCTACTGCTTTTACATAGCCATGGGCAACGGAGGAATGCTTAATCTTGACGATCAGAGCATTTTTCGGCGCAAGATCGTCGCAATACTGCGTCCTGCCTGTCACCTTGTCATAGCTGTCAACGCGGGGAACACTTTTTCCGATTTGACTCATATGGCAGCCCTCCTGTGAATATTCTGATCCGAGGTATATGCATCCTAAGTTTATTACCCAATATTATATCACGAAATTTTTTCTTTTGGAAGTCAATTTGTATGATGGCTGACGAAAATAATACCCCAAAATTCAGCACATTGACAGATACCCCGCCCATAAGGTATACTGTTATACAAAAAGGAAGGGGTGGCACATGGTGATTGGCTTTGTGATTTTGGCTGCAGGCAGCGGTCTGCGCTTTGGCGGCGATAAGCTCCACGCCCAGTTTGCCGGGCAAAGCCTGATTGCGCGGGCCATGCAGGCAGTGCCGGAGGGCAGCCCTGCCGCTGTGGTCACCGGTGACAGCTCCATTGCCGCTTTAGCCAGAGAGCATCAGCTGACCGTGGTGTGGAACCATCGCCCGGAGCTGGGCATCAGCCGCTCGGTCTGTCTGGGCACCATGGCAATGACCCAGTGTGAGGCCATCTGCTTTCTGGTGGCGGATCAGCCTCTACTGAAAAGAGAAAGCGTCAGCCGCCTTTTGGACGAATGGCGCACGCATCCAGATCACATCATCCGGGCCAGCCACAACGGCAAACCGGGCAATCCCTGCGTATTTCCAAGGGAGTTTTACCCCGCCCTGTGCAGCCTGCAGGGTGACCGGGGCGGCAGCGCTGTAGCCAGGGCTTTCCCCGACAGGGTGCGCCTGGCAGAGCTGCCAGAACAGGAGCTATGGGACTGCGATACCCCGGAGGCTCTGCAACTGCTTTTAAAAGAGGAGGAATCGGATTGAAATACCCTTGCCTTGTCATGGATCATGACGATACGGTGGTGAACAGCACCGCCACCATCCATTACCCCTGCTTTTTGGAATATCTGAAGCTCTACCGCCCCGGCAGAACCATGAGTCTGGAGGAATACTTCCTGACAAATTTCGACCCCGGCTTCGTCCCCATGTGCCGGAAATACTTTGACATGACAGATGAGGAACTGCTCCACGAGCAGGAATTCTGGCGGGAATATGTCAGAGGTCACATCCCCAAGGTCTACGACGGAATGCGGGAGCTGCTGTGGCGCCATGTGGAGGCAGGCGGCACGGTGTGCGTGGTGTCCCACTCCATGAACGAGCACATCCGCCGGGACTGGATAGAAAACGATCTGCCGGAGCCAAAGCTGATCTTCGGCTGGGATGATCCTGCGGAGCTTCGAAAGCCCAACCCCTATCCCCTGCTGACCATCATGAAAAAACTAAACTTCCGCCCGGAGGAACTTCTGATGGTGGATGACTTAAAACCCGGCTGCGATATGGCAAGGCAGTGCGGCGTAGACTTCGTCGCCGCCGGCTGGTCCAAT
>JAZRCV010000128.1:0-8999 GCA_045659925.1 Faecousia sp. | reverse complement strand
CGCAGAGAATAAAGCATGGCGCTGACCAGCAGCCAAAGTGCCTCAGAAATCATCGCGACACCTCCCGTGAAACCTTATTCGACACGGCTTGTACAAATGTCTGAAAAATACGCTGCGGCAGGATACGGCGGTTTGGAATGTTCCAAATCACCGAGCTATTGTTCCGCTATACAATAAACGCCAAGGAACCAGCGAAAGCTGGCTCCTTGGGCGTTCTTTTTATTTGGGGTGCGCTATAAGAGCTTACTTGGTTCCTTTAAGGATTGCGTCAAGCGCCGGGAAATACTTTTTAAGGGCGATCGGCTTTCCATCTTTGTTTATAAAACAATGAACGGATGTTGCGGTTGCCACCAATACATCATTCCCTTGATCCTTCATTACATAGGCAAGGGTTAATCTTACCCCGGTATATCCGGTTACGCATACTTCGATTTCGGGGACAAGGGGACGGTTCTCTTGTCCCGACTTGTCCCCCGATACCAATCAAACTTTATTCTTGCAAAAACTGCCCCATTATGCTATTGTATTTTTAGTAAAAATACGGAGGCTGTGAGATGGCGACATTAAAGGAATTGTCAGAGCGCACGGGGTATTCCACGGCGACGATTTCCCGCGTTCTGAATGGGGATGCGTCTTTTTCTGTTCCTGAGGAAGTCAAGCGCAGGATTCTGGAGGAAGCGGACAAGGCGAATTATCATGAGACGCGAAGCCGCCGGGGCAGGACGCCCAAAAGCCTGCTCCGCATCGGGGTTGCCGAGATGCTGACCCCGGCGCAGCAGCTGAATGACCCATATTACTTGTACCTGGGAAATTATGTGCGTCAGGGATGCATCGATAAGAAATATGTCCGCATCCCTTTGGAACCCCGGGGTGAGGGCTTCGCCCTTCCGCGGGGAGAGAAGCTGGATGGGATCGTTGCCATCGGATATTTCTCCATCGCACAGATCGACTCCCTCAGCAAGCTGAGCCCCAATGTGGTATTTATTGATTCCTCTCCCTTTGAAAGCAAGTTTGATTCCGTGGTGGTAGGCTACGAGCTTGGGGTATCCCTGGCCCTGGAATTCTTAGTGAAGCTGGGGCACCGGCAAATCGGCTTTGTCGGCCCGGTTTGGAAGTACAATGACCGCAGGCAGGATGCTTTGGAAGTCCGCCGCCAGTTGTTTATTAAGCGCATGGAAGCCCGCCGAAAATATGATCCGGCGCTGATGATCGACTGCACCATGGACATCGGCGCAACCGTCGAGGCTTGGGCCAGGTATCTTGCGGAGGGGAAGCCACTGCCCAGTGCGGTGCTCTGTGCCAATGAGGAAAACGCTGTGGGCACCCTGAACTATCTGCAGCAGCGCGGGTTCTCCATTCCCGAGGATATCTCCGTGGTATCCTTTAATGATACCCCGCGATCTGAGCTTGTTTCCCCGTCCCTGACCTCCGTCTCCATCAATACCAAAGAAATGGCAGAAACAGCCCTTCGGATGCTGGCAGAACGGGTGCGGATCTCCGGCAAAGAGCCGGTTCGCGCACTGCCCCTGAAGGTGATCGTTCCGCCCTCCATTGTTGTTCGCAGCAGCACAAGAAAAGTGTTATAATGGTCAATTCCGGCCATTATAACACTTTGTTTTTTTGCCATTTTCACGATTTTAATTTTTAGCGTAAAAATAGCTTGATTTTTTACTAAAAATTCGTTATAGTATGGGCGTGGAAGGAAAGCAGTGGTTAACACGATGCAACCCGATGGAAAATCCTCTCAGCTGCGATCCTTTTACAGGAATCGGCAATCCGCCGTGAAAATAGACGAAACTGAAAAATTTAGAAATGGAGGTCGTTGATATGTCTCTGATGAACAATCGTTTTTCTTTCGCTTTTGTGGTCGCTGCTGCTTTTATTCTTGGCGCCTATCTGTGCACGGTATCTGTGGTCTGGATGGCGATTTACTGCGTCATCGCGCCGATGCTGCTGAGTTACACCCTTCAGCGCTTTGAGGCAGATCACGATAACAGTGATGAATTTGGGAATCCCGATTGGGGTTATGCAAGATATTAAGCCCGTTATTTAATGAATACGGAACCCACAAAGCGGACGGCTGCATTCTGCAGCCGTCCTTTTTGCGATTGTGCATGCCTTTGTTGTTTCTTGAGCAGTTATATGGTATAATAAATCAATGCGTCAAGGAGTGTTGCTATGAAAATCCGAAGAATTTTCCGGGACAGCCTGATTTCCCTCGCTGCGTTGGCGGCGGCTTTTGCTTTGAGCATTTTGTTTCAGCGGCTGGATGTTGAAGAACATATTACAACGGTGTTTGTGTTTACCGTTTTTTTGATTGCGCTGTTCACTGACAGCTATTTTTACGGTGTTGCGGCCTCTGTGGTGGCCATGGTGGCGATCAATTATGCGTTTACATTTCCGTATTTTGCCTTTGATTTCATTGATCCGGCCAATCTGGTGGCGGCGGTCATTATGGTCGCCCTGGCGATGATCACAAGTCTGCTGGCCACGAGGCTCAAGCATCACAAGGCTGCCATCGCCGAAGGAGAGCGGGAGCAGATGCGTGCCAATCTGCTTCGGGCGGTATCCCACGATCTGCGCACCCCTCTGACCACCATCTACAGCGCCAGCGCCATGCTCCGGGAGAACAAGGCGGCGCTGACCCCGGAGCAGCAGGATAATATGCTGCAGAGCATTCAGGAGGATGCCCAATGGCTGGTTCGCATGGTGGAGAATCTGCTGTCTGTAACACGAATCGACAATACCACCATGAAGATCACCAAGGTGCCAACGATTTTAGATGAGCTGATCGACTCTGCGGTGACGAAATTTGCCGCAAAATATCCGCAGCCAAAGGTGTCGATCTCCCTGCCGGATGAGATCGTTGTGATTCCCATGGACGCCATTTTGATCGAGCAGGTCATGGTCAATCTGCTGGAAAACGCGGTACATCATGCCCAGGGGATGACAGTTCTGTCCCTGCGGGTGTTCACCCAGGGGAACAGGGCAGTGTTTGAGATCGCGGATGACGGCTGCGGGATCGAAGAGAATCGATTGAAGCATATTTTTACCGGCTGCTATGAGCTGCAGCGGGACACGGCCTCGGAAAAGAAGCGGTTCGCCGGCATCGGCCTGTCTGTCTGTGCAACCATCATCAAAGCCCACGGAGGTGCCATCACGGCAGAAAATCGCAAGGACGGCGGCGCAGTATTCCAATTCACCCTGGAAAAGGAGGAAACCACCGATGACGAACAATAAGTATAAAATTTTGCTGATAGAGGATGATGCCAATATCCGCTCGGTTATGGCAGCGATGCTGGAAACCGCCGGTTATCAGGTGGTTTTAGCCGATTCGTGCAGATTTGGAAAGATCCTCTTTACCTCCCACCAGCCGGATATGGTTATTTTGGATCTGGGACTCCCGGACATGGATGGGATGCACTTCCTTACCTTTGTCCGTCAGGATTCCCTGACCCCCATCATTGTACTCTCTGCCCGGAGCGATGACCGGGATAAGGTCATGGCGCTGGATGCCGGAGCCAATGACTATGTAACCAAACCTTTCAGCTCCGCAGAGCTTTTGGCCCGCATCCGCATGGTGCTGCGCAACTATCAGCACCGTTCCGACAGCGGCAAGCTCCCCGGCGGAAAGTTCCGCATCCGGGATCTTACCATTGATTACGACGCAAGGCAGATCTATATCGGAGACAAGGAGATCAAGCTCTCCCAGACAGAATATAATATTGTAGCCCTGCTTTCCGAGCACTGCGGGAAAATGATGACCTACTCCGCCATCATCAAAGGGGTGTGGGGATATCCCGACGAAGGCAGCACAAAAAAATTGCAGGTAAATATGGCAAACATCCGAAAGAAATTTGGGGTAAAACCGGGAGATTCCTGGTATATTTCCAATGAACTGGGTGTTGGCTACCGCATGAACGGAGAAAAGGACGAATAAAAAAACACACGGAAAAAGAAAATCTTTACTGGACATTAGCCAAATATATTGTATAATATTTTGGGTTTTGCCAATGGGTAAGAGCGGCAAAATCCGGATGTAAGTCTATCATTTTTATTGAACGCCAAATCAGGAAAGGAAGAAATGCTATGCCCCCTGTATGCACTGTGATCCAAGCTCAGCAGCCGGACTATATTGCACTGGCCATCGTAGGCGCACTGCTTCTGGGTGTTGTGGTTGCTGTTGTGCGTAAGTACTTTGTCAAGAAAAATGCAAAGTCTATGCCCGCTGCACCTGCCGCTGCCCAGTCCGCCAAAGCCGCGACTGCTCCCGGTACCGCCGGTGAGATCAAGCTGCACGATGTGTCCCCCAAAACCGCTGCTATGGCGATGGCAATCGTTGCGGATTCTATGAAGAAGCCCCTCAATGAACTGCGCTTTATTTCGATCAAGGAGGTAAAGAAATAATGAAATATAAAGTTGATCTGAATGGCCGCACCTATGAAATCGAGGTCGAGCTGGCAAAGCCTATGACCAGAAGCGAGTTTGACGGCTATGCACCTGCTGCTCCCGCTCCCGTTGCTGCTGCTCCTGCTGCAGCCGCTCCCGCTGCTCCCGCAGCTCCGGCACCCAGCGCACCCGTTGCAGTAAACGGCGAAGTCGTTGCCGCCCCCATGCCCGGCAATATCCTGAAGGTCAATGTCCGTCCCGGCCAGAGTGTGGCAGAAGGCACCGTGCTGGTGATTCTGGAAGCTATGAAGATGGAAAATGAGATCCTGGCCCCCCGCGCAGGCAGCATCTCTCAGGTGCTGGTGAACGAAGGCGCCACTGTGGACACCGGCTCTGCTCTGGTGACCCTCGCCTAAGGGAGGATACATATGGATATTCTGTATAGTAACTTTTTGTCCTTTGTCTGGCAGGACTGGGTGATGATCGCCATCGGCTGCCTGCTCATCTACCTCGCCGTCGGCAAGGAGATGGAACCCTCTCTGCTGCTGCCCATGGGCTTTGGCACCATCCTCGTCAACATTCCCCACTCTGATGCTCTGGTCGGCCCCATCATGGAGCTGTACAATGCAGGTATTGCCAACGAGCTGTTCCCCCTGCTGCTGTTCATCGGCATCGGCGCCATGATCGACTTTGGCCCCCTGCTTTCTAACCCCAAGCTGATGCTCTTCGGTGCAGCAGCCCAGTTCGGTATTTTCTTCACCCTTTGCATGGCAAGCATGTTCTTCCCCCAGATCGATGCCGCCTCCATCGCCATCATCGGCGCAGCAGACGGCCCCACCTCCATCGCGGTGGCAAATACCCTGGGAAGCGGCTATGTAGGCGCCATCACGGTGGCAGCTTACTCCTATATGGCCCTTGTGCCCATCATTCAGCCGCCGGTCATCAAGGCGCTCACCACCAAGAAAGAGCGCATGATCCGGATGCCCTATGAGCAGAAGGCCGTCTCCAAGCGTACCCGCATCCTGTTCCCCATCATCATCACCGTGGTTGCTTCCGCCATCATTCCCCAGGCCACTGCCCTCATCGGCTTCCTGATGTTCGGCAACCTGATCCGCGAATGCGGCGTTCTGGACTCCCTGTCCAATACTGCCCAGAATGTGCTGGGAAACCTGGTCACCATCTTCCTTGGCATTTCCGTTGCCTTCAACATGACCGCTGCCCAGTTCCTGAAGCTGGACACCCTGCTGATCCTTGGCCTTGGCCTGATTGCCTTCATCGTGGACACCGCCGGCGGCGTTCTGTTCGCAAAGCTTCTGAATATGTTCTCCAAGAAGAAGATCAACCCCATGATCGGCGCAGCAGGCATCTCTGCCTTCCCCATGTCCGGCCGTATCGTGCATAAGATGGCACTGGAAGAGGATCCCCAGAACTTCCTGCTGATGCACTCCATCGGCGTCAATGTTTCCGGCCAGATCGCTTCCGTCATCGCCGGCGGCATCATCCTGAATCTGTTTTCTTAAGGAGGTAGGGATATCATGATGTATCTTGCAAAAGCGGCAGCTGCCGCCCCGGAGATGTTCTTTGCTCCGGAAAACTTTATCAGCAATCTCAAGTACATGGGCCTCGGTATGCTGGTGATCTTTGTGATCATTGGTATGATCATTCTGTCCACCTTGGTGATCAACTATCTGTTCTCTGAATAACCGACCCCTCAAGCATAACAAATCCCCGGACAGCCAAACGGTTGCCCGGGGATTTCTTGTATTTAAGACTTAGAAGATTGCGGGGTACTTGCTTCTGTGAATGTAGGGGCGACCAATGGTCGCCCCTACATTCACCATGGATAGTCTCTGCGATTACCTGTTCCACATTGGTATCGGTTTACCAGAGGAAGGGAATCAATCTGTATCTGACCTTTTCCTTATATTCCTTATAACCCTGCAGCTCCCGGGTGAGGAGCGCTTCTTCGTCTTTCAGGCGGATGACGATGATGGCGGGATAGAAGGCAAATGCGATCAGGGCGTACCATGAGCCGAGGATCAAGGGGATCATCAGGAACAGCACGATGGTGGCGCTGTACATGGGGTGGCGGACGATGCCGTAAAGGCCGGTGTCTACCACCTTCTGCCCTTCTTCCACCCGGATGGTGCGGCTGAGGTAGGCATTTTCCCGCATGACCTCAGCATACAGGCCATAGGATGCCAAAAACAGCACCGATGCTGTGACGGTGACCCACAGGGGCATTTTAGACCAGCCGAAGCGGTAATCCAGTCCCGCCACAACGAAGCCTCCGATGAACATCACTCCGGAGAGGGCAAGGACGCCCTTTTGCGCTGCCTGCTTCTCCTTGGCGTCCAACCGCTTTTTGAGGAATTCCGGACGTTTGAAGAACATTACAAAGCCTGCCGCCAGCATGGGCACAAACAAAAGGCCCATCAGGAGCCAACCCTTGGCAAAGTGTACCGTGCCCGCCGGAAGAAAAATCAGCAGCCCCACCATAAGAAGGCCGCAAAAAAACTTCAGCAGGGCGGAAATCAGCAATTTCATGACAATTCCTCCTTTTTCACCATGATACCATGTTCTTCCCAGCCCCGCAACACAAACTTCTGGGAATGCAAGAAGTCCCTTTTGTAAGGTGCTTTCCCACCCGTAGGGAACGGCCTATGTGCCGTTCCATGCGGGAAATGTTGCGATTATATGGAGGCTTTCGGCGAATTCGGAATATTTACATGGGACGATGTGGGTATCGTCCCCTACGCTGTGTGCGATTCCTTTCGTAGGGGCGGATGCCCACATCCGCCCGGCAGAAAATGTTTCGTTTATATTGAAACTACCGGCGAATTCGCAACCTTTTTGGGCGTGCAATGGCCCAGGCCACCCTCTCTTGCCCCTTCGGGGCAATTCACCTCGTGCACGCCCCTACATTCACAAAGGCAAGTGCGCGGCAAAACCGCATAAAAAAGGCCCTCCCCGGAACTTCCGGAGAGGGCCTTATTATTCTCAGGGATTACTGAACGACGAAGTTCACAGAGGTGTCGCCCTGTTCGTTGTCGCCGAAGGTGTAGTCCTTGCCGGGCATGATGGCATTGAGGACGATGCCTACGATGGAGGCAACTGCCAGACCGGACAGGCTGACGGGGCCGATGACGATGGCACCGCCATAGGTGATGCCGATGGACAGAACCAGGATCAGAGCAGCAATGAGGACATTGCGGGACTTGGTGAAGTCCACCTTGTTCTCGACCACATTACGAACACCAACAGCAGAGATCATGCCGTACAGAACCAGAGATACGCCGCCGATGGTGGCAACGGGCATGGAGCTGATGACAGCAGCGAACTTGGGGCTGAAGGAGAAGAGGATGGCCAGAACAGCAGCGATGCGGATGACCTTGGGGTCGTAGACCTTGCTCAGAGCCAGAACGCCGGTGTTTTCGCCGTAGGTGGTGTTGGCGGGAGCGCCGAAGATGGAAGCCAGGGTGGTGGCCAGACCGTCACCCAGCAGGGAGCGGTGGAAGCCGGGGTCTTCCATGTAGTTGCGGCCGCAGGTGGAGGAGATGGCGGAGATGTCGCCGATGTGTTCCACCATGGTAGCCAGGGACAGGGGAACGATGGTGACCAGAGCGGTTACCAGGAGGCTGGTGTCCACTTCGCCGGAGAACAGGCCGAATACGGTAGCTTCCATGTGGATGGGCAGGCCGATCCAGTCAGCCTTGGCTACATTTTCAACCAGTGCCTGACGGGCAGCGGGATCCACGATCATGGCGAAGGCATAGGAGCCGACAACGCCCAGCAGGATGGGGATGATCTTAATCATGCCCTTGCCCCAGATGTTGGCAGCAATGACGATGACGATGGCGACCAGAGCGATCCACCAGTTGGCAGCACAGTTCTGCACAGCGGAGGAGGACAGGGTCAGGCCGATGGAGATGATGATGGGGCCGGTGACGATGGGGGGGAAGAAGCGCATGACCTTCTTGGTGCCGAAGATCTTGAACAGAGCAGCCAGAACGACATACATCAGGCCAGCGACGGCAACGCCGAAGCAGGCATAGGGCAGCAGCTCAGCCTCGCCGTTGGGGGCGATGGCAGCGTAGCCGGCGATGAAAGCGAAGGAAGAGCCGAGGAATGCGGGAACCTTGCCCTTGGTGAGCAGGTGGAACAGCAGGGTGCCGAGACCGGCGAAGAGCAGGGTGGTGGCCACATTCAGGCCGGTGAGTGCGGGAACCAGAACCGTTGCGCCGAACATGGCGAACATGTGCTGGAAGCCCAGGGTGATCATCTTGGGGTAGCCAAGCTGTTTGGCGTCATAAATGGCGTCAGTGTTTACATTTTTTTGCATTGATGGGACTCCTCTCTTTTCTTTATTTAGGGTTTCCTTTATTGCGTATGGTGAAAACGGGCAGAAAAAAACACCGGATCAAATAGAAATCCGATGAAACGCCCGATATTCCGGAATCAGAAAAGAAATCCCGGAAGAAACACACATTGCCTTGAAACCAGTGGGAGCGGTCATGGCAGCGGCCTCCTTTCGGTGAATTTCTCTAACCTTCCCTATTTTATAGGGCGGCTATGCAAATGTCAAGGGGAATTGACTTAATTGCAAAAAA
>JAZRCV010000127.1:0-3457 GCA_045659925.1 Faecousia sp. | reverse complement strand
AAATAGAGGGAGGTAAAAAATTTTTTCTTAGAATACAACATTTTCGCCTTCTGAATCGTTATATAAGTGTAAGGCATATAGGGAAATGATTTAACGAATAAGAGTGGGAGGGTTGACCATGAAAATGAAGCGAATGATTCTGTTTGTGTGCTGTATAGCGTTGCTGTTCGCACTGCCGGTGCAGCCTGTGATGGCGGGTGCAGTGGAAACGGAATACATTGCCACCGGACTGTTGGGAGATCATGTGACTTTTACCTTTGACGGTTCCTATCTGGATATCAGGGGAGAAGGTCCCATGTGGGATTTTGCTGTTGCGCCGGAAGGGTTAGGAAGTGATCTGGGCATTCAGTTGGATGGAAAGCCCTCACCACTGAAGGATCTGGAGGGTATTGACTACATCCATATTTCCGGGGACGTCACCCGCATTGGTACCGGTGCTTTTCCGGATTGCAGGGAACTGCGGGATTTGTGGATCGAGTCGAATATAGAGGAAATCGGCAGCTTAGCCTTCAATCAGCTGATTACGCTGGAGACGATGAAACTGCCAAAGAGCATCAAAAAACTGGAACCTCTGGCCTTTTCTTCCTGCTGGAAGCTGTATGGCGTGGAATTTATGGGGGATGCCCCGGAGCTGTGCCACGAGAGCTTTAACGGCAAAGAGTATGGGCCGTTCAGAGCACCTGCCGGACATGTTCCCACCCTTTACCACAGCAAGGACGCAGAAGGCTGGACGGATGGAGAGTATAATGGCTACCAAATCCGTACTATTATGCCGTTTCCTGATTATTTTCTGGAACATTCTGATTTCAGTCTGATTCAGAACGCATGGGAGCGGGGACTAATTCTTGGCATGGAGGATGGCAGCTTTGCGCCCAATGGCCTTGTCTCCCGGGCGCAGCTTCTGACGGTGATGTACCGTTTGGAGGGCGATCCTTCCTACACAGCTACCGACATGGCATTTCCTGATATGAAGCCGGATCGTTGGTATTCCGATGCAATTTGCTGGGCGAAAGATAACGGCATTGTTCTCGGCTATCCCGATGGCACCGTTCGCCCGGATCAACCTGTGACCCGGCAGGAACTGGCCGCCATTATGCACCGCTGCGCCGATGGCCGGGGCAATCAGGAAGGATTTCTGATTGACGGCTACTATGATGAAGAAGAGATTTCCACATTTGCGGTAGAACCTATGATGTGGGCCACTCGGCAGCTGTTCCGGGAACCCTATGCAGACGCCGGCTTCCTTGGCGCCTTTGGCAGGATAACCCGAGGTGAGCTGCTCAAGATTCTGAAATACTACGAAATGACCATCAATGGACAGTAAAATTCTCCGACTCGACCTCTGGAGATCACGGGATGAGCGACTGCAACGAAAGGCGTGGAAATGATGAAAAAAACAGCAACAAAGCGAAATGTTTTGATCCTTTTTCTCCTCATCTTTGTAGCAATTGCGGTATGGGTTGCGCCGAAGCTGTATCAGGTGTATCAGGTGCAACTGCGGGAAGAGGAATTGCGGCAAGCCCGGATAGAATATCCGTTCCTTGATGATACTGTGGTGATTCAGCATTATCAGGGGAAGGACTACTATGTGGCAAAGAAGCCCTATGAAGGAGAACATGATATTCAGGAAATAGACTATGAGTGGAATCACATTACACTCCCGGATGGTACGAAAGAATATTATGCACAGAAGATAGACTTTCAGGAAGTCTACTTTGAACGCCCGGACGGCATATCCGGCTATATGACTGAGCCTGTGGTTGATCCAGAGGGAAAGAAATACAGCACGCAGCAGTTACAGGAAGTCGAAGCATTACGGGTGATGGATTATAAGGAATATGCTGCATTTTGTGAGGAATGGGAGATCGCAGCTAAGTACACCGATCCGGATCTGAACTATATTGTCCGCAACTTTTATACAGAGGATTTCTATTATGATCGTATGTTTTGCGGTGTACAGTATGAAGGTTCTACGGCAAAGCTGTATGTTCATGAGTCAATTACCTCTTCGGTTGTGGCTTCGGCAACACATATTTTTATAATCCCGACGGATCAGGATGTGGATACAGTAGAGGTGATTCAGATCTATTCGGAAGAGGAATATGAGAACATCCTTAAATTTGGGCAGATCAAAAATCCTAATGATTTTTGATAAAACAATTGTGTCTCTGTGACCACTTTACGCATTCATAAACCAAGCACCCTTGCGGGCAGGATATCCTGCCTTGCAAGGGTGCTTTTGTATGCGCTTGTTATATTGCAAGAAAGACGGCATGAATGACGGCGGGGCGGAATTCCCGGTGGGAGAAGGTGCTCCAAAGGCTTGCCATGTTTTCCTCCGAGTGTTCCAGCTCCCGGGAAAGGCTCCAGGCAAGGCGAAGCAGGGCATCCACATCCTGCACACCTTCTGCCCGGATCAGCTGCCGCAGAAGCAGGGGCAGCACAAGGGCAAACACCGCAGCAGGCCAGATTTTGCCGTCAAACATGGCCCGGGGGATGTATTTATAGATGCCGTAGCACAAAAGCTGCTGCCACAGCATGGGGCACTCCGGCAAGGGGGCTTCCCACTCGCAGCCGCCCAGCGGAAGGGTCAGGCTGTGCAGAAGCCGCTGCTGAAATTCCGGCTGCAGAGGTTCCAATTGTGCGATGGCATGGTGCAGCGCCTCACGGAAGCGCTCCAGTCCGCCGGGACTTGCAGGAGATGCGGAACTTGTTTTTCGCATGGTGGCAGCGGCCAAAGAAGCAATGGCATCGCATCTTCCGGGGAAAGACAGACTGTCATCCTGGGCCAGCTTCAGTGCCTCAGTGCAGAGGGTGCGGGTAGCCATGATCCTCGTGGGGGAAATATCGTGGAGGGAGGTTATGGGTTCCTCCGTCACTTCCCGGCAGAGGGCAAACGGTTCCCTTGCTGTCAGGATCAGCCGGGCAGCCTCCGGGCAGGAGATAGAAATACCGATCTCCCGGCGAAGCCCCACCTCCGTGATAAACCGGGGAAAGAGGGCGCAGGTTTTGCAAAGGGCGTCATGCCCCAGTTCCTTCTGGATCTCGCACAGACCATCCCCGCGCAGCATGCGGCAGTTGTCGTCCTGAAGGCCAAAGCAGATATCCCCATCGATCTCCACCATGGCGCCCCGGATCAGATTGCCGATGTCCCCGTCCACGGTGTCATAGTACCCCAGGGCTTTTTCATCGATCACCACTTCCCAGCCTGCGCAGCAGGTGGCAGGGCAGCTTCCTGCAAGGCAGGAAAACGCATCATAATAATTAGGTTTGATAATTTCCATAGCATTAGTTTCCGTTCAGCAGCATTCTGATGCCCCAGATCACCACAAGGTGCAGGGGATAGTAGATGTAAAATAAATATTTGAGCTTCCATTTGCCTCTCTCGCCTTGATAGCAGGCCAGAAGGGGCAGGGCCAGCAGGCAAAACCATTGTATGCCGCCATAGTACAGCGCA
>JAZRCV010000126.1:0-42649 GCA_045659925.1 Faecousia sp. | reverse complement strand
GGCGGCATAACCTCCAACGCCATCAAAATTCTGTTTACTGTCATATGTCCTCCTTGCACTACGTAAGTATATACTTACCTATAGTCATATCCCCAGCAGGGCTCGAATGGTTACCGCATTCGCGGCGATATTTCCCATGTGCAAAATCAAATAGTTGTTAATTGTTGATTCTCCCGAGATCTTTACCGAGGCATCCAACTGCAACCCTCTTGCCGCATGAAGCACAAGCATTTCATTGAAATCATTGATATACATGCCGCCAATCATGCTGTTCCCGCTGTAGATGGTAATTGCACCGTTGCCAATCAACAGCAATCTGCCTACCGCATCTGTTGATGAAATAAGGCACCCGTAAATATTAATTGCACTCAACGTTCCGGTGGTAATGTTCCCGGCATCAATGATTGTCTGCCCTGGTTGTGACAGATTTGCAAAACTTACTTTTCCTTGCATTTGAATTCCAAGATTATTGATTGCCAAAGAATGATCTCCGACCGCTGCCGAAAGAGTTGTTGCCGTCAAATTCAGGCTTGCCACACTTCCTTCAGCGTTAGTCAACCGCAAATCAAACGCCTGCGACGACTGCGTAAGCGCATTAACATTACCTTCCGCATCGCTGACTCGGTTTGCCAATCCATTCGATGTAATAGTCAACGTATCAATGTTTCCTTCCGCATCCGAAACCCGCTGCGTCAACCCCTCCGCCGTGATCTGCACCGCATTGACGTTTCCCTCGGCATCCTCCAGCCGCATATAGATTGGATCTGAGATCATTCCCGCAATTCCGTCCAACTCGGCCTCGTTGAAGTTCCCGACACCAAGATTTCCCATGGTGTACCGCAGCTGTTCCAGGAGCAGGAAGAGGTAATTGATTACCTCTCCGTTGATCTGCTCCTGGGTCTTGTCTTTAAGGTTGGGGAACCGGGAGTCCACCGAAAAGAAGTTATTCGGCAAGGTTCCCCCCGCCCTTTCCTTCTCCGATCTTACCCATGGCAATATCCAGCCGCTTTACCGCTGCTTCTACACAGGCATCCATAAACGGTGTGATCTTGATTCCCAATTTCACAAGCTGCGACAGAACCCATGCTTTTTTGTCGATCTGCTGATTTTCTGCCATCTTTTCAGCTGCCGCCACCAGCACATCCACCACGCCGATCAGACCCTTCTGCTTCAGCCAAGGCAGAACATATGCGCCAATTGCGATCGCCAAAGCCAGAATAACCAACCCAATCACAACAGAAATCACGTAATCCATCTTTCATTCCTCCTCAATAATCCCTTTTCAAATTCGATCCTGCCACCGACTTATTTGTCGGCCGCAAATTCACGCCGTGCTTGTTTACGTTCTCCACCATGGATTTGGCGCAGTAGGCGATCACCGTGCCGAGAATGGTGGTGATTGCCGTCTCGGAAAGACTCTCGGCGATTTCATACCGCCCGAGAAACGCCAGCCCATAGGAGCACCACACCCACGCAATGGCGTTGATGATCAGCACCAGCACAATCACCTTGGTGAAGCTGTCAACTTTCGGCTTTTCCTGCTCGATCACAAAATTTCCGTTGACGCCCATCACGCACCGCCTCCCGTCATAGCCCGGTAGAGGAATACCACCGCCATCTCCCGGGTGCAGGGCTCACGGAGGCGAAGATTGCCAACCTCATCCCCATAGAGGATTCCGTTCCGCTTCGCCCATTCCACCGCGTCCCTCGCCCATTCGGCGGGAGTGCTGTCATCCTGCCGCCCGTCCGGGATTTTGACTTCTCCCACCTCGTTGGGAATGCCAAGATATTCTGCCGGGTCAAGTACCTTGTTCCCCACAGTTCTCACCTCAAAATGCAGGTGATCTCCCGTGCTGTATCCCGTGGTGCCCATAATACCGAGGATGTCCCCGGCCTTCACTCGCTGGCCCGTGGTAACTCTTCGCTCTGCCATGTGGCAGTAGTAGATGAAGTTCCCATCTACCCCCTGCACGCAAACGTAATTTCCCCACTGCCAGGTGGCATTGGTCTTGTCGGTGACCATCTGCGACACCGCCACCACGCCATCACAGACGGCGCGGATGATGTAATCCTCCCCCACCAGGTCAAGGCCGCCATGCCGGTGCCTCTGGCCGCTGATGGGGTCTGTGCGCATCCCATAGGTGGAGGTGATGCGCATTCTTCCGTCAAAGGGTAATCTTGCCACGCTTACTCCCCCTTGGTTTTCCGCCATTCTTCCAGGCGGGTGATGCGGGTCCCGTGCTCATCGATCTCGTTGCCGTGTGTTTCCACTCGCCGCTCCAGATCGCTGTGTGCCCGCTCATAGGTCTCGCGAAAATCCCGCAGCGTGGTCCTCAGCTCGGTCATGGCCGCCGTGTTCTTGGCGATCACCGTGCAGAAGGTGATCAGAAACCCCGCCAGCGAGATGAACCCCGCCACAATTTCCCATGTCATGCCGTCACCTCCTCCACATAAAGTCCCACCAACTCCCGCAAATGCGCAAAGACAGGTGAGCCCGTGTCACGAGTGCAAATATACGTCTTTCCGTCCTGCGTGTAATACAGCCCATCTGCGAGCGCCATGTTGCCGTCATAGGGGATGGGGTCGCTTGCCGTTCCCGCGTGAGTCTCGTTGACCACCGCAAACAGGCTCGCGGATACATCGGGAGTCCAGTCTGCCTGTGCCGTGTGGGCTTGCAGAACCTCATACAGCTTCCCGCCGTACTGCACCCGCATACCCGCCGCCAGCTCCATGCCCGCCGCCCACGCAGGGTGCAGAGTCACCACAGCCAGCGCATCGTTTGCGGGGAGAGACTGCACCGCCGTCTCAATGTGACGGCGCATCATCAATGCCTCGGTTCGCTTCATGCTTCGCTACCTCCTACGATAATGTCAAGGGCTTCCTGCGGGGTCAGCTCCCTCTCTTCCCATGCACCGAAGCGCTCGGTCTTTGCCGCCACAACAGCCGCAACAGCTTCGCGCACGTCTTCGGGCACTTCGTCAATGGGCATCTCCCCACGGTAGACCTTTCCCACATAGGGGCGGGTGGTATCATCGCCTGCCAACGCCAAAAATTCACTCTCGCTGACCTCAACAAAGCCCCGTGGCTTTTTTCTGTCTGTGATATAAAAATGTTTGTCCATTTGTTTTCACTCCTTATATCTTGATGGTTGCCGTTGCCCCAGCCGATGCGGTCACTTTGTAATACATCACAGACGGTGTCGAGCCAATATATCCCCCCACAAGCTCTGTTCCTACGCCGGAATACATATCCGAAAAATTGAGGACGGAAGGAATGATGGCAACAAACGATCCGCACACCACATTCGACAGCGTTTTTGTCTTTGATCCTACGGGGTCAATGTAAACCGTTTCAATCTGTCCACCGTTTGCGCTTGTGTAACACAGGTTGGTAATGTTGCCATCCGATGCGGTAACCGTCACTGTGCAGGTTCCAACACTGCTTCCCCCCGCATCAGGGAGAGCGTTGACCATTGCCAGCACCTCGTCTAAGGAGGTTGTGTTTTGTTCAAGTTTGCTCATGTGTTACCCTCCTTAAGTAATGTTACAAGTTCCCGTTGCACCTGCGGTTGTTGGGGCTTTGATCGTTGAAACGAGGAAGTCCCCTGTTGTTCTCGCATTACTGCTAATCAATTCTACGCCACCGCCGCAAGCAAATGATGTCGGGTTATTCATCCCTCCATGCGCAAGCGAAATGGTAGAACCACAAACCACATTGCTTATCGTAAGTGGATTCAACGGTTTCCCCAAAACACGGGTTTCCATAAAAACTTGTTCAGTGCTCTCATCGTATTCCAGCGCGAAATACGCGCCAATATCACTTAGGTAAACAACATAGTTTATCTCCACCGTACAAGTCTCAACACTCGCACCACCACCGCCAGCCGCCTTGCCCTCCAGCGCGGTCTTGATCTGCGCGATCTTGGACGCTTGGGTGTTCACAGCCGTGTTGATGCGGTTAATCTGCGATTGAATGCTCATACAAGCACCCCCTCAAATATTTGCCAAGGTATCTTCAATATCACTCGTCAGCGATACAGTGCCGCCGCTGGTGTACCCTGCGGGAATGGTCGCGCTGGTGTTGGTCAAGCCGTCAATGGTTGCGCTGGTGCTTCCGTTGTTTGGCATCGAACCTGGGAGCACTTCGCCCGTCTTCGAGACGATCTTCTTGCCCGACAGCACATCAGCCGCAACAGCATCCACCGCGCTTACATCTTGATACACCGAAGGAATAGCCGCCATCGATACCTTAGTCAGCACCTTGCCCGTGGACGGGATGATGGTCTGTGCCGACTTCGTGGGGGTCGCGCTCTTCTCTTCTGTGGAGATGCTCACCGCGCCCGAGCCGTTGTGGTAACCCTTGGCAATGGTTACGCTCTTGGTTGTGCCGTCAAGGGTCTTGGTTACAGCCCCGTTGTTGGGCATCGAACCCGTGACCTTTACGCCGTCCACATAAACGATCTTGTCTTCAAGGATATCTGCGGCAACAGCATCCGCATCCCCCGTGGTGATGTACTCGTCAGGAATGGGGTTGATCGTCACCTCGGACAGTACCTTGCCCGACGTGGGCGTAATCTTCTGTGTTGCCTTGGTAGGCGTGACCGTCTTGGTCTCCAGCACAATCGTCACCTTGCCCGTCCCGCTGTGGTAGCCCTTGGGAATGGTATAGGTGATGGTTGTAGCGTCAAGGGTCTTGTTCACCGCGCCATTGTTTGGCATATTACCAGTCGTAACCGTACCGTCGGCAAGAACGATTACCTTGCCCGTCAGCACGTCACCCGCGCCAGCCGTAACACTCGATACGTCTTGGTACGCATCGGGAATAGGTGCGACAGTCACGTCAGACAAGCCATAATAGCCGCTGTCCGGGGTGATGCTCTGCTGTTTCTTGGTCGGGGTTGCCGTCTTGGACTGCAAGTTATAGTTACCGCCACCCGCGACACCCGATACCGTACCCGAACCGTTGTGATAACCCGCAGGAATGGTGTAAGTGTCACCCTCCTGTACCGTAACGCTAATCGCGCCTTGATTGACGATATTCTCAATGGCAGAAGCCAGTGCATCCAGCTTGTCGGTGCTGGTAGCCATGCCCAGTTCAACCAGCTTGGCGCGAATGGTATTTCTGTTTGTCTCAATTCTGCTCAGTTGCGTTGCAATGCTCATTTTTCCTTACCTCCGTTAAATCGTTCCCAGCAATATCTCAATATTGCCCACCGTAGAATAAACCGCCGCCGCTGTGATTGGTCGGGTGTTGTCACCTTCCACCTCATCAGCGGTGTCCACCGACAAACGCCCGGCAGAGTCAATCTTGAGGTTGTCTCCGACCTTGGCAATTCCCGCAACCGTCTCAGACATGATGGGCACATCAATTGGGTTTTGCTGCAGATATTCATCGATCGCTGCCCGAATCTCCTCCGGGTCGATCTCCTCCGCATCTTCAACCCGCTTCAGCAATTCCTCGTAAACATCCTGCGGCGGTTCCCCTGGTGTCTGCCCCTGCGCATAGCAGGATGGGTCGATTCGCACCTGCGCCTCACCCGTGGTCAAGCGGTAGTCACCCGCACCGATGCCAATCATGCCGACGTGAACCGTCACCACGCCGCTCCCGGCAGGCACCGCCAGCATCTGCGGCGGCAATTCACACATCATCGTCTCATGCAACTGCACCGTCAGCGTCGGCGTCCCGCTTCGGCGGAATACCACCAGCTTCTTCAGCGTATCCCAAATGGCATCCACCGTAAACCGCACAAACAGATATTCCTTGGTGTTGGTGCGAGGAAACGGCGTTGGCACATCGCAAACAATTTCCTGCTGGCTCACTGTGAAGTCAATGATTCTGGTCTCCATCTCACACCTCCTTCATTAAATATCTATTTTAGCAGTTTTGCCTGCCGCCGCTGTGATTTCCGCCGTCCATACCCGTGCGTGGAGAGATTGCACCGCCGTCTCAATGTGACGGCGCATCATCAATGCCTCTGATCTACGCATTGCCATCACCCCCCACAATAATCGCCAACGCTTCAGCGTCTGACAGCTCAGGGTCAGGGTCTTTCTCTTTAGGCGGCAGTTCGTACATCTCCCATGTCATGTCCTCTCGCAGATGGTAGCTATACCCCTTGGGAGGTGGCGGCATGGCAAACATAGCATCACGAATTTTGGTATATTCTTCTTTCGTAATCTCTCCAGCACCGCTACCGCCTGTGCCAACGGTAACAATATATCCGTTTTCTGTCGCTTTCCAATATCGCATCTCATCACGCTCCCAACAAAATATAGCTGTATTCTGCCGTTCCAAAATCAACAGCACTTCTTATTGTTGCAGAATTTGTGTTGTTTGCTGTAATCCAAAAAGTTCTATCGGAAAAGTTATTGTTCATTGCATTGCCGCCTGATCCATCAGAGTACATAGCGATGTTAAATGTATCTTTTACGATTACATATACAACGGTATTCCCACT
The DNA here is from genome assembly GCA_045659925.1 of Faecousia sp. Classification (GTDB taxonomy): domain Bacteria; phylum Bacillota; class Clostridia; order Oscillospirales; family Oscillospiraceae; genus SVMC01. The sequence goes on along the minus strand of JAZRCV010000126.1, from coordinate 36,192 downwards.
TGCCTTACCCATCAGAATTGCACCCTTAAGCGTTCCTAAGCTGTGCGGGATAGTGCATGAACCGCCGCTCATAACGCAAGTCCCCGTCTCGCAGGGATAACCGCCGAATTCACTCAGCCCACCGCCTCCCGCAAATGTCCCCAGTACACCAAAAATGCTTACTCCCTCCGCAATGTTCTCGGCTTTGAGATTTGCTTCTCCCTTCACCGTCACAGCACCCGTTGTGTATCTCCCGCTTTCCACAGCGGTCTGATTGCTCGTTGTCGGTGTCACTGTCTTTGCCGCCTGGGTGGTCAGTTGCTCGGTCACGCTTTTTGTGCCAGCCGAAACAACACCCGCCTCTTGGGTAGCAGATGCGGTGATCAACCCGCCGGACGATACCGTAATACTCGGCATTGCCTGCTCCACCTGCACAATTTCCGGCGCTTCCTCCGGTGCAAACGTTCCCGTCACACCCCAAATGCTCACCCCCGCCGCAATGTTCTCGGCTTTGAGATTTGCATCTCCCTTAACCGTCACCGCTCCCGTGGTGTATCTGCCACTCTCTACCGCTGTCTGGTCAGTCGTGGAGGGGGTGACCGTCTTTGCCGCCTGGGTGGTCAGCTGCTTGGTGGCACTCTTCGTGCCAGCAGATACATATCCTTCACTCTGTGTCGCGCTCGCTGTAATTTTTCCCGCACTGTCCACCGATATGCTTGGCGTTGCCTGCTCGACTTCTTTTGTGGGCTCTGGCAATTTACTTACATTAAATGAAAATCCTGTTGTTTCATCCCAATCAATCTTGTCTGCGCTGCCGCCCTTGGCACGAATAGCATTTGCGGTGGCTGTCATGGCCGCATCAAGCTTCCCAGAGTCTACAACCTTGTCATATGCCATCAGTAACTACCTCCTTGCCAAATCGGTAGTTCATTAAGAACATCATTGACTATTTCTGTTTTATCTTCGTCTGTGAAGTAGTCGACCCCCTTTGTGGGTGTCTCCCCCTTCAGCGACGCAAGCCACTCCTCTTCAGTCCCCGCAAAACCGTGCTTCACCGCAATGCCATATGCAGAAAGATAATACCCCCGGTCTACCATACCGCCATCTGCTGGCCGGTATCGGTCAGCGTACCAACAGGACAGCTCGGCAAATTGCACGTTGAATACTTCCACTGTATTGGCATACCGGTCGTATTCCCCATTTGCCAGATCAATCATGGCCACAAGGTACGACCGATAGATCTTGTCGTGCGGAGTTCTGAGCAGGAGCTCGGTGGAAAGGTCGGTCTCCGGCGTATACTCCACCATGTCGTCTACCGCCAAGAGCATGATCTCTGTCTGCACCAGTCCCTCTACCTCATTGAGCCACAGCAGCTTATCTGCCGTGTCAAAGGCGTTGGGCTTTATTCGATCCACATACGAGATCACATCTCCGATTCTCAAAAAATCACCTCCCAAAAGCAAAAGGGGGCAGAGCCAAACGGCTCAATTGCCCGCTCTTCCCCCTCTCTTTGTGTTATCTTCGCTTAGCTGACCAGCGCATCGCCGCCGGACACACCGCCCACAGCAAAGCCGCGCCAATCGTTGAAGCCTGCCCCGAAACGTGCATAGCCGTCCCAGACATTGGCATTGGTATCGCGGTCGATGTAGCTCTCTACCTCAAGCTCCACGCGGTCCTGGAAGATCGCGCCGCCATACTCGCCGTTGTACTGCTCATCCAGCAGGATCCAAGGCTTGGTACCCTTGGTAATGTACTGGTTGAGATACTGCCAGATAATGACATTCCAGCGCCCATAGGTGTAGTTGAAGCCGTTGTTTGCAGTGTTTGGATCCTTGTCCGCACCGATTGCTGCAAAAACGTCTCGCTTCAGTGCGTAATCGTTGGGAATGACAATAGTGGTAGGTGCTACGGTCAGCACATTCCCGTTGTCATCGCGAACATCCTGCATCTTCGACTCCATTGCCATCAAGGCATCGTTGGAGAATGCATCTGCAAACAGATTGGACTGTGTGCCCTTGCCCAACTTAGACTTGTGTACCTTGGAGAACAGTGCCAGACCGTCTGCGGTCTTTGCGTCAAACTTTCTGCCGCCATAGGTGATCTCGGTGGCACCGGTAATAGCACCGCCCAGCATTGCCGCGCCAAAACGCTCACGCGTGCGGTAATAGCCGGCAACAAATGCACCCGGTCTGCCCTCCATGTCCATGATCTTGTTGTCATCGATAATCTCACGCGAAATGGAGAAACGATCCTTCCATACCTCGTGCTCAATGATCTTGTCAAAGCCCTCCTGCATCTGGTCATGGGGATGCTTGCCCATCTCACCGACAGGCTGGAATCCTTCCATGCTGGTCATAGATGCATACTTCTCTGCCCAGCTCTGGCTCTTGACCATCTTGAAGATCTTAGGCAGCATCGACATCTGCTCAAATGCCTCTGCTTTCTTTTCGATAAACAGGCGAATCGGCGCCTGAGAATCCTTAAAAATGCTCTCGTTTACACCCGAAGCTTCGGTGAACGTAATACCTGCCATTTGTTATTTCTCCTTCCTTAGTTTGCGAATCTTACGCGAACCATGTCGCCGGCGGCATTACCGCCCATTTCAACAACTTCAGCCACGCCATCCGTGGTGGTGCCCGTCACCTGAAGTCCATCAGTAGACAAGGTCACCTTGCTGCCAACCTTTACCGAGCTGGCCGCAGCAGAGAAAGTAGTCTCAAAGATGATACCGCCGTCTGCGCGGATCACGGGAATCAGTTCGCCTGCCGTTACAGCAGTTTCCTTCTGCTGCATGCAGATGTACTTGGGCATTGTGGTGCCTGCTGCTGTAGTCAGCTGGCCGCTTGTATTGGCGACCATCGCCATGCCAATCTTGGGCGCGATAGCCGCTGCCGGCAGATATTCATAGGGCGGCACATGGCCGCCATCAACCGTGTGAATCAGAAACATATGTTCTCCCTCCGTTATTTCTTGTTTTTTTCGTATTTTGCATAATGTCGCTCAATCTCAGCGTCGGTGGCTTTGGGGTTTAGGCGTCTGTACATTTCCCGAACATGGTTCGGCACTGTTACACTCCCCACGCCCTGCTGCTCACTTCGCTGCATGTGCTGTTTTTGCGTCGCCGCATTCATGGCCTGCTGACGTGCAGCCTGTGCCCGGCGTTCGCCGATTGCGTCCATGTTGATCAGACGGTAAGCATCCAGAAGACCGTACCCGCGTCGCAGCTTCTCTTCGATCTGCGGCCAATTCTCCGCCGCCCGAAGATCTTCCACGCTCTTGATACTCGGGTCAAGCTTGGCAATTTCCGCCACCTCTTCACGAAGCTCCTGCTTGATTCGCTCAGTACGCGCTGCTTGCTCAGCCAACTGCGCCTGGCGCTTCATCTCATTTGCTTCTCGTACAGCGGGGGACATCTCAACTAAGCGAGAAAATTCCTCTTCTGCCATCCCGGCTCGACGTGCCAGCTCTGCCGTCTTTGTCTTACGCATAGACTCCACCGCCGCATTGTACTCCTCACGGGTTCGGATCGGCGCCCCCGTCTCCGGGTTTGTGATCCCCATTCCCGCGATCAGCTCCTGCTCCCGTCGTGCATAGTCGGCACGCAAACGTTCCACCTCAATGTCACGCTCACGCTCAGCCTTTCTGCGAGCTGCGGCAAACTGTGCGTTTTTCTCGTTTTTCCAAGGCTTTGAGGTCTCTTCTGCACCGCCGTCATGTTCTGCCGCGCTTCCCTCTCCGCCCATCTCCTCTGCCCCGTCGGTTCCGCCAGGATCGGCGACCTCCTGCATATCTGCGCCTCCATTCCCCGTCGTTGCATCAGACACTTCCGCAGGCGCGGTGACCCCCTGCTCGTTTACACCGCCAATAATCTCATCAGGCATACAAGCCCCTCCCTTTGATTTTTTCGCGATTCATGCGTTTTTGCGCTTACTTTTTGCGCAGATCCTTGCCGGTCTTCACCACAGCCTTGCCGCCCTTGGCCTTGACCTGATTGGGCGCCTTGACCATCTGGGTGCCCGTGTTGGCGATCTTGCCAACATAGCCGCTCTTTTCTGCCATACCGTCCTCCTCCTTCCTGCGTAATTGCGCTAAAATGCATAAAAATGACAAATATGCACGTTAGCTTATTCTTTCGGCCGTCCCCAGCGTTGGATCAGCATTGCCCTCTCCGCCGCCGAGGCGCGTCGGTAATCCTCCCACATATCTGCAGTCCATTCTCTGCGCTCTCCCGCTTCCGGTTCTGCCAAATAATCCTGGTGCGGTCTGATAAAGTGTGCAATGGCCAGCGCCATCACACAGTCATCATGCGCCCCATCCTCTGCCTCCGCACGATATTCCTCATTGCGGACAAAGGTCTGCATCTCCTCCAGCGTCACGCGATCATGTATTCCCCCAAGACCGTCTCTCATTGCGCGGATCAGCGTCGCAATGATCACAGGTCTCGTCTTCGGATCTGTCCGGAAGCCAAATGACTGCTTTGGCTTCATGGTATAATCGTCCATGGTCTCCCGTACATATTGCCTCGGGTACCCTAAGCGCTGCAACTCCCGTACCGGGTAGGTGGAGAAGTTGGTCTCAACTCCCATCAGGGCCGTGTTATACCACATCCCAAGGCAGTACAGTTGATGGGTGAATTCGTCTTCGTCATAACATTGTCGCAATCTCGCCACCTGCTCACCGGTTCGATTGTCCAGCACCTGGGCCACAAACTGGTCGCTTCCCTCTCCCGCGGTGTCCGCGCCGATCACATAAGGCACGCCCCGCTCCGGTTCGCGGTAGACCTCCAGGCCCCCGCCTTCCTCGCTGATAAATTTGCTGTTTTTGATGGTCAGCCCGTCGTAATCGAAGGTAAAGCGCCCCTCAAACTCCGGCTTTCCCACCTCCCGCAAACGGTTGGCAACCGCACGGGCATTGAATACACTCCGACCGGTCACACCCCAGTTTCCCAGGCAGTAAACATCGTAGTAATACTCGTTGGTCTCTTTGAACAACTCAAGCACCCGCCGGTTCTGCTCCGGCAGATGCGGATTGTCCAAGTATGTCGACTCATGTAACCGGGCGTCCGGCATTTTGGCATCAAAAAACCGCCGCTTGATCCAATGTGTCATGCTCACCGGGTTAAAGGACAGGATCATCTGCGCATAGTCCACAGGTGCACCGCGCATACGAATGTCCAGCTGGTCAAAGTCGGCTTCGGAAAGCTCGGTTGCCTCCTCGATCCATACCGAGTTTATCTCGTAAATCGATTTCAGTTTTTCCACATCGTCAAGCCCCGAGGTCAGGATCTTCGACCCGTTGGGGAATGTGATGGACATCTCACTCAGATTTGGCTTGATGCCCATGCCCGGGTAATACTGCGCAATCTGTGACCGCAGCTGCATAAAGCATGACTCGCGAATGGTCCGCGCTACCTTGCGGCAGACTAACAGTCTGTGCCCGCCCTGGGACACACACCGCTCAAGCACCTTTCGGCCGGCAAAGATGGACTTACCCGAACCGCCGCCGCCCTTCAGCACAAGATATCTGCTCTCGTCCTCATACAGCGGCATAAATGTCGGGTTTGATGAAGCACACAGGGCATCATACCACGCCGCCGCTTCCGCAGCCGCGTCCAGCTCACGACGGGTCAGACGATTGCTCTTCGCCATTCTCACTCACTCCCGCCGCCCGACGGATCAGCGCCAGCTTTTCTTTCATGCTCATGCCCTCAATGGCCGATGCAGGCTGCGCATTCGCCGCCTCTTCCTTCTCCCGGTTCAAATAGTTCACGGTGTAGTTGAAAATCACGCCCTGCACACTTTTCTCTTTTGTGCACATGAGTTCCTCAAGATAGCACTTGCAGACAAGCTTTGCCCACGCGCAGATCGGCGCATGGCGTGGGTTTTTCTTCGCATCAGCGTAGTTCCCCCACGTCTTGGTATCAATCTTCAGCGCAAGGCACAACCCCGAAATACTCGGATGCTTCAGCCACCTGGTGCGCATGGCAGGCTCTCCCTCGTCGTTGCGCACTTCTTCCACGTGCTCCTCCGGCACACCGTCAATCATCACTGTCACCCGCTCGGTGATCACTTCGGTACGGGAGATGGTGCGGAAATACCGCTCAACCGCTTTTTCCAGCTCCGGTGCCGTGTATTTCATCGGCGCACCGCTCTTTCCCATCCGCACACCTCCCGTCCGTCAGTTTCCTGCACCTCCATTGTACACCCGATTTTGATTTTCCAAGATTTTCCCAAGGACGCCATCAAAAAACGGCCGAAAAACCCTTGAAATACAAGGATTTCCCGACCATACTTTCCAAGGCTTGCCTCTTGACAGCCTCTCTTTTTCACCCCAAAATCAGCACATTCCCTCTCCCTCAGAGGGCGGGAAGGCTCCCGCCCCCCGAGACCCCCCACCCTCGCGCATACGCACACCCGCGCACCTCACCGATGGGAATAATTCACACGCCAAAATAGCCGGGAGCATTTCTGCCCTCGGCTAACTTGCCTGTAACTTGCCTGTAACTTGCTGACAACGCCTCCATTACTGCGCAGGTAATACCCCTGCGCATCCCGGTAGTACCTGCCATGCCGCCCGGAGAAAGGCCGCATCTCGCCCCTGCCCCCTCTTTCGCCGCATAACGTTACACATCTACAAGGCACATCACAGCCGTCCTATTTCGGCTGCATCAATCGTCCCAATCCACCTCCATGGGCACCCTCTGCCCGTGCTTGTCCACCGGTGGCTTCTTGACATATTTGAAATATAAATACCCGTAAGGTGTGGACTTCTTCTCCACCAGTATGTATCCCTTTGGGGCCGCAGGAGGCTTGTCTTCGCTGTAGGCCCGTTTTGCTTCCACAGGGGCCTCTGCATCGGGCTTGGTGTATTTGCCCCGTGTAGCGAATCTGTGGCCGCCCTGCTCTGGCTCCCAGTGATTGAAGAGATAATTGGCAAGCCCTGTGTAGTCCTGCCCGTGATCCACTCCGTCATAATAGCAGTGCTCCCGCAGGCGCTTGATCCGCGTCACCATGCCGCATTCCCACTTCTCTGCAACAGCCTCTTTCGGAATGCCTTTGCACACCATGTGGAAGTGTATGCGCTCTGTGGACCGACCACGGCCCTTGTATGCGAAGATCACCGCATTTGGATACGCATACATCAGCCGCCGCAAATAGCGATCCAGCACCGCCTTGGCGTCCTTGTAGTTGTACAGCTCATGCTCGTCATCACAAGTCATAGTCACATAATAGGCCGATGGGTCAAATGTGGCGTTAAACAGCCGCGCATGCCTCCGCCTGGCAATCTCGTTACGGTGCTTTGCCCTGTCTTCATCGGTGGCAAAGCGCGGACGAAGCTTCGCCCGCGCAGGATCCTTGCATTTATTTGACGCCATATATACGATCTGCTCACATACTACACCCGAGAATGTCCTCGCCTTTACCTGCATATATACCCTCCAAACAGTTTATCTTTCCATTAAGCATCTGCCGCAAAGCGGGAGCCGACGACTCCCGCTCACCGGCAGGCACTTACTGTGCCCGCGCCGCCCATGCGGCCTCTGCTTCCTCTCGGTTGAAGAAGATTACATCACCCAGGTCTTCTGCGGTAAATCTGAATCGAAGTCCGTCATTCTTCTCCGCTTCAAATATCGTCGAAGATCTCACGCCGGGCTCCATCTCCAGCCGCACACTCTTCACCGCGCCGCATCTGATTCCCTTCTTTCCCATGAGAAACACCCACTCTCCCGCCCCCACCGGCAAAGAGATCTTCCGCGCCCGGTCGATGAAGTGCTCACAGTACCGTGTGATCTCTCCGCGTTCCTTGTGCTGCTTCACCATCACAGCTTTTGCAGCCCAGCACATGGCAAAGTGCGCACACTCTCCGCAAGTCTTCCATTTCGGCTCAGTACAACTCATTCGCTGCATCTCCTGTTCCATTGTCCCGCAGCAATCTCTGCCGCTTGTTCCCTTGTGTACCGTGTACTCTCGTCAAGCTCTCTGCCGCTCATTTTTGTATACGCGGGATGGTCCACGAGAACCGGCGGCGTTATTATACGGCATTCCCTGCACCGCACTCTTACCGCGTCATCCATATTCACATGACAATTCACGATTTCTGCTTCTCCACCGCAGAAAGGACAGCGTTTCAATTTCGTCTCAGTACATGTCATAATTCACCCTCACATACTGTCCCTCGGTTTCTGTTTTATAGTATAGAACGCCGAAATAATGTCCGGTCGTGCTTCCTTCGTTCGGTTTAATAAAATACTCTCCATTGGCCTCGGCTATTTCCTCTCCGTCTTCATCATAGAGATAGTCTCCGTCCGTACACAGTCCTTGCACCATCACAGCAGTCCGCCAATCTATCCCCTCCGCATCCAGCTCTCCCTCGAGCTTCAGCACAAGGTTTTCATATACCGTGTTCAGCTGCGCAATCTTTTCGACATTTTCATAAATCGGCATTTCATAGGTCATCTCATTTCCCTCTCTTTCTTGCATCCGTCGTCACCTCGTACAAAGACGCACAGGCATTCTCATATTGATATAAGCGCTTTAATACATCCGCATAGGCGCACCCAGGGCAAACATCTCCATCCAGGCACTTTCCCCGCAGATCACAAGGGATGTATTCCCCCTCTCCCGCATAGCGCAAACGGTCTCCGCCGCCCTCCACCACGCGGCCGCCCGGCAGTGGCGCGATAAACCGCACCGCCGCCAAAGGCTCCACCGCCGCAGACACAGCCTCACGGATCCCAACCGATCCGCCCCCGGCATCCTCTTCGGCGTCAATTACCATCAGAAGCTTCATGGCCCACCTCCATCAACCTCGCCACCACCGCGCCGCCGTAGCTGTCGCGGGTCATGGCCACAAACTCCTCCACCGTGTACATCCCCGACTCCAAATCAATCCCACGAGACAAAACAAACGAATTCCGCCCCATCTCGCAGGAGCCCGTCAGCCGGTGATGCCAGTCAAAGAAGTCCCGCGCAGGGTACTTCACCCCGCGTTCGTGACATTCCCAGAACGCCGAAATCCGCTCCTCCTCGTCCATATCCTCGAACAACTTCTCCCGCAGACCCCTCACTGCCTCCCGCAGCGTAGCGCCGTGGGCAAATTTATTCCCGCCCTTGGCAACGTAACAAGGCGTCAACGTCAGATCCGATTCAAGAATGTACCCCTTCGCCACATTGCCGCAAATTGATGTGATAATTGTAGCTACATCATCAATCATTCTCACGACAGCACCGCAGAAGAAGCTGATGCCGTCGCCGTAGCCGGAGCCGGAGCCGTAGCCGGAGCCGTAGCCGGAGCCGGAGCCGGAGCCGTCGCCGGAGCCGTCGCCGTAGCCGGAGCCGTAGCCGTAGCCGTAGCCGTAGCCAATCTCCAAGAACGTTCTCAGCTTGTCCTCGCGTACTGCTCTCATTTCTTCCACTCCCTCACGCCGAGAATCGATCTTACTGCCTCCTCCGAGCACGGAATGATCTCAATTACGCCGAGAATGGTCATCTCCGGAACGGTAATAGTAAACTTACATTCACCAGGCGCCTTTGTTCCTTCTACAGCCAACTGCGACAGCGAACACGCACCGTCCCAATACCACAGGCGGCGAACATCTACCATATCAACCTCGCCCCCTCTTCGTTCCTTGATGTGTCCAAAAAATACCCCTGCACGATCTGCGCGAATAATGTAATACTGCTCTTTCATTTTCTTTTCCTCCGTTTTTGTTTCTTTGTTTCCCTGTATCTCTGAGCCGCAAGCCACACCGCCCGGTCAAGATCTCTGGCCGTCTCGGCTCTGGTCTTGCCCTGATGAATGCAGATCACCTCTGCCGCACGCGGTGCATACCGCATCCCCTGCTCTGTTTCGCAATGACACACCTCACCAAAGTCCAGGTGCGCACCGCACCGAGGACATATCCTGTAGGCTGCCATTATCTCTTCCTCCGCCTGAATGCCCGACGGTTCTTCTCGTGACATTCGATCTCCACCGCGTCGCTCTGCTTGTCCAAATAAGCGGCATCCAGCATTCGATTCCGCTCACGGCTCCAATCCTGGTAATCCTTGCACGTTGCGTGACACCCAACCTTCCGTTTCACGCAATGTACACCGTTCCGATAACAAGGGCTTGTGATCATTTCCGCTCGCCTCCTCTCAATGCGTCCAATACCTGCTTCAAAGAAATACGCGCCCATTCTTCCCACGCACGGCATGGCACCTCGCATCCCCTTTTTTCCCTCTCGCACTTGTCACACGGACGCGGAGGCAGAGGCCTTGCATTATTCTTTTTGTTCGTATCACATCCCTCCTTCTTCATCCGTCCTTATTTAAAGGACCAGCTTACACCATACGCCGCAACCTTGTGCCGCAGCGCTTCGATTGTACAGTCTTCGTCATAACGTTCGCTTGCCCCTCTGATCCTCCGCGTAATACCATCCAGTACCCGTCTGATCTTGGTCGCATTCGGCCCATATCCGTATCCCTCATCCTCAATCAGCGTCAGGATCACCCCGAGGATCACCAACTCAATGGCAAAGCTGTCATATTCCCGCATCCGCTCCCGGGTCTTCTTCTCAGCCAAAACCTCCAGCTCCGCCCGCCTGACGTCCTTCATCTTGTATTCCGGCGATATGCGGACCTTCACACCATCATACCTCCTCCCAACATCTGCGAACCGCAGCAGGGGCAATATTCGGTGGTGTGCTCATCCGGTTCACAATACTGTATCTCCCCGCAGTGCTCGCATATAATCTTCGCCTCATTCACACGACGCCACCGGGAAATGACCGCACCGCCGCCCCATGATTGTACCACGCGACCCAATGCCGCCTCCAGCTTCTCCCGCACGTCCGGCGATTTAACCTCCTCCATCCTGTCACAAATCGATACATATACCCGCTGGAGATCCTCCAGCAAAATCCCGATCTCGCTCACCGCCTTGTCCGAGAGCATCAGCTGCTTCTCCAAGCGCGCATTGTCTTCCTTCAGCATTTCATAATCCGCGGGTAGCTGTTCCACGATCTTTTCCACTACCTCGGGTGCCGGCTTCTCGTCAAGCTTGATCTGCAGCTGCTGGTTTTCCTTCTTGGCTTCCTCCAGCTTCTGCCGCGCCGCATCCGCATCGGCCTTGGCCTTGGCAGCTTCCCTCTGCGCCTTCACCAGTGCATCGGCGGCCTTCTTCTCAGCCTTCGCCAACTTTGCCGCCATCTGCTCCGCGTTGGCCTTCGCCGCCTTTTCCCTCTCCTCGGCAGCACTCACCAACAACCGGCTGCTGTCCTTTACTGTCTCAGCCTCTTGCGCCTCGATCTCTGCCCTCTCCAGGGCCGACTTCAGCTCAGCCACCTCTTCCTTCAGCTCCCGCACCGAGATCTCTTCCATGTCGTGTGTCTCCACAAACTCCTCACGGGCGGGCGCAGGCAGCGCAAGCAGAGCCAGCGCCTGGGAAACCGACAGCTTCCCGTACAGCTCTTCGTTGGTTCTTCCGAACAGCTTGATCTGATCATCATTGTACTCCCGGTACAAACGCATCAGGTCATTTGCCGTGGTGGCGGAATAGCTCACATTTTCCTCAAGCCATGTCCCCCACTCACCGTGTGCCACTACCTCCTTGGCCTCGCACAGCAGGCGTCCCACATCGATCGCGCCCTGAAGCGCCGTCCGCAGAACATTTGCCTTGATCACATTGATCTCGCACGCGATCTCCTCGCGGCTCCTGTATGTCTTGACAATCTCTCCCGTTGCCATTTATGCAATCTCCTTTTGTTGTTCTTTTGTTTCTTCTTTCCGGCAAACCTTTGCCTCCCAGGCATCAAGAAAAGCTTTCGCATCCTCCGGCAGATCATCTCGGTATAGATGGCCGTGATAGCCGGCCTTCCCATCATTCCGCCTACCGCCCTCACACTGCACAATGCGCTTCGGTGACACCTCAATGGTGTACCACGGCACATCCGGCGCATCACACCGGCGAAGGAACACAATCCCATTGCGTCCCTCTGCCATGGCCTTGATGTATCCCATCCGTCCCACACAGTGATCCAGCGCCTGTCCCTCATCCACGATCTCCTGCACACTCTCCGGAACACGGATCATGTACAAACCGTCGGATGCTGTATACCTCTTTCTGTACTTCGGCACCTGCGCCAAAAACGCCTCTGCCTCCTCTGCCTGTTTCTTTTTCAACTCTTCAAACCGCTTGGCATCCTCTCTTGCCCACTGCTCCTCACGGATCTGACGAAGCAGCTTCATGACACCATCATGCGCCCGAGAAATATCCTTCGGCAATAGTACAGACCTCTCCCGGACGTTGTATCCGCACTTCTTTGCCGCCTCGTAGTAATCCTTCCATTTATAGTACACCCAGTCAATCCCTGTCTTACATGCCTCTGCCTGGTCCTCAAGATAGTGCACCACCTGCATGAAGTTAACACCGGCCGACTTTGCCGCCGACTTGATCCACACCGAGCCGAGATAATAATGCTTCATTACCGCATTATACTCAAACTGCGTCGCCGCCCAGCGGCTTCCGTGTCCCCGGTAGCCGGCATAGATCTTGCGCATTCGGAAGTCACCGCCCCGGGCCTGCCACTCGGCATATTCCTCCCGTCCCATGCGGAAGAGATCCCACGGCCGCTTTGCCGACCAGTCGATCACCCGCACATTCTTGACGCCTTCCATCACAAGGTCCCTCACCACGCTGCTGTATCCCAGCTTCACCGCCATCTCAATCTGCGGCCGCACCGCATAGGCGCATAGATACAGCGCAGGGCTTGTCGTCCACTTGCAGTCGTACTCCTTCCACGCACAGTACCGCAGGAAGGTCTCCGAAAGCGGTGTCTGAAAGACGAATGCATTCGCACAGTCTCCCGTGCGTACATCCTCCCAGTTTCGGTTGTTGAAGAAGTCGTACAGCTTGGCACTCTTCTCCAATTTCTTGCTATACCATCCCGCACTCCAGTATTCCGCCCTGCCCGGGACGATCCTGTGCCGGGATACCTCGACCCATGACGGCCTTATTTTGGCATATATTCCCGTCCCGCGGTTGTAATAGCTTCCGTAACTCATCGCCACGCGATAGGTGCGGATCCAAACCTCGTCCTCAGCCGCCGCCGCAAATACCGATATACCAAACGCCTGACTGTACCGCCAGCCCGATCGACACTTGCCCAGGCTCATCAGCTTGGCCGTCTCTCCGCACCGGGGACAGATCACCTCTTCCCCGTGGTCAGCGGCATACAGCACCGTGTCTTCTGGTGTCTCTTCTCTCAGCTTGTCCTGCCGCCATTCCGCATGACAGCAGGAGCAGACATATTCCCGCTTCCCTCTCGCGCCATTTCCTTCGTACCATATGTAGTGATTGAACTGCAGCTCCACACGCCGCCTGGTTTCCTCGGTGATCTCCGGGAGCGTGGCAAAAATCGTCTCGTCACTCATATCAGATCCTCCAAGGTCATCACCAAGCGCTTCGGCTTCGGTTTCTCCGCACGTCCGGGATTTTCGCTATTATCCCCCTCCCGGATCAAAAGCATCTGCATCTGTACCGTGTATCCCGGCATCCAAAACGCCACGGCCCGACGGTATACCTCAATGTCAGAGATGCAGTTCCCACATCCGCGCATGATCTCCTCCAGGCACTCCTTCATGCACTTCCCGGTATCGGTCACGGCGTCGGAGAACTCATCACTCTGACGGCAGAAGTCGGACAAGGCCTCAAGCACCGCCGGTGCCACAGCCTTCTCCTTCTGCCCATGTACTTCCTTCATCCCGGCCTTCAGCTTCTCGATAGCGGCCTCGGCGGCCACACTTGTCGTTTTCTCTAAAATCATGGCCTTACCTTCTAACCCGTCTCACGCGAAGCCCCTTGACAGACCCGCCGAAATCTGGTATAATTTCAATGTACTCATATTTGGTGCGGCGAACCTTACGCCCCACCTCCCCGCGCTGGGCTGCCACCCGGCGCGGGCTTTTCTTTTTCCGCTTGAGCTTCGGCAGCTCCGCATCACCGGTGATCTGCTCCCATATGTAGGTCACCGTGCAGAGGAGCATGAGCAAAACCCCAAGCCCCGCCATCGGCACAGCGACAGCCGCCAATCCATCCATAAATCCGTTCATATTAACCTCCAAAATCTTCGGGAAATAAGATCTTCCGCGCCCGACGCATCACATCCGGCTCCGGCCTCTCGATCAACCCGTATTCAATGCATAAGTAATAGCGCAAACTCACATTCAAACGCGCCGCCATTCCCACCTGGGTCATTCCTTTCACCCGACGCGCCGCGATCATCTCCAGCCGCGCCTTGGGATACTTCTCCGCGATCTCATTCAGCGTTGTTGTAAACGTCATACCGCCGCCACCTCCCCCGTCATCCCATACTTCCTCAGCTTTGCATACCTCCGCTCCAGATCGGCAATGTTCAAGCCCCAAACCTCAAATGCCACATCCGTGTTTACCGTGGTCTCGTTGTAGCATATCAGCCCGCGCTCGTCCATCTCGTCCTTTACCATTCCCTTCAGCTTCACCCGCGTGGACGAGCTCATTTTGCCAAACAACGCTTCTATCTCTCGGTTTCCCATATACGGGCAGTTGTTGTAGATCCAAACCGCCCGCTCAACCGATACGATCATCGGTACCCGTACTGCCATCCTCCTGCCTCCTCTCTGCTTCCTGCAAAAGCTCGCTTACCGCTTCACCCTGCACCAGCATTACGCTTGCCATCTTCTGCATATCCTCCCGGATATACGCAATCTCTTCAATCACCGGGTCGAATGTCGCCCGAACACCGATGCGATATCCCAGCGCCACCGCCAGGCAAACCACCACACCGGCAAAGGTGATCAGCAAAACGTTCAGCCCCATCATCCGCTCACCTCCGCGGGATCATGCATCAGCTCGTCCACCGTGCACCCCAACTCCTGCGCCATCTTCGCGCAAATTCCAAGCGAAGGGCTGCGAACTCCGCTGATGTAGCTGGAGATTGACGCCTGCGAACACCCGCACCGCCGTGCAAGCTCCCCCTGCGTCATCTTCAAATCAAATAATTTCAACATCAAACTCTTTCCCGAAAACATATTTCCTCTCCTCTCCTAAGTTGACAAACTTATCACTTCATGTTATAATTGGGCTGTAGTTCACCCGACGTGATTATTATAACCTAATAAACCTAATAAGTCAACACATAATTTGATTTTTTATAAAGTTCATTTAAGTTGCACAATTTAGGTTTATTTAGTTTGTGCAAATTGGAGGAATTATGTTTAAAAAAAATTTTGTCAGGCTATGTAATAAAAAAGGTGTATCACCTTCATCCGTTATGAATCACATTGGCCTATCAGCTGCTACTTATTCTTGCTGGACCGATAAAAGCGTTCCGCGTAAAGCTACCCTCATGAAGCTCGCTGACTACTTTGGCGTAACCGTAGAAGATCTTCTCGCTGAAGATCCCGCGCAAATAGAAAAAGCGCCCGTCTATGACGAGCGCCTGGAACAGGATGTGGCACGCATCCTCGAACTGGTTGCCCAGCTCCCCGAGGAGAAGCTTGACTTCATTATTGAACTGATGGAAAATATGGTGAAGTGAGGACGATATTATGTTGCAACTGATTTTTCTTTTGCTTGGATGGTCTGCACCCTTTGCAGGTATTGTTTTTTACTTTTTGGATAAGCCGTGGGTTGTATATGTAGCAGGAGGCATATCAGCGTTACATTATATTTTTTCTTTGATAGCAGCATCCTCTGAGAAAAACGGAAGAACCTTTTTTATGCTCCCCATGTATATCGTTGCCGTTATTGTTTCGTTAATTCTGAGAAAAAAGTTTTTCCTTACTCTCTGTTTTTTACATTGCTGTTTGCAAGCATTATTTATTCTTTTTGCCCTTTTTCTTTTGATTTTGTCATCAATACAAAAATCAAAAAAAAATACTGTCTCTATTGATTTTGCCGCCGAAGAGATTGCATCTCAAATTCATCACGACGCTTGTGATATTATACGTCTTTTTTGTAAATATGACATTGATCAGTATTCCAAAATGGCAATTGTAAATTATTCTTATCGTTATTATGTGTATTTTTTGTGTGATTTTTTGTTTAAGAAGTATTCTGATACACAAGCCAAACAATTTCTTAGTCTTATTTCAAAAAAATTTTTATCTCATGTTCCGTCATATAATTTTGATAATCACGAATTTGCATTGTATCAAAGTCTATCAAAAGAAGACAAAGAAGTTATTGAAGATATACTGTTCGCAAAAAACTTTTCAAAATACGGCTCCAAATATGAACTAACGCAATCGTTTCTCAAAAGCGTACTACTTACTGATGACTGGTCGATTGGCGATCATACAAAAACATTTTTTCTTGATTATGATAATGTTGATTTTTCTTTCATCGATGAGTTGAATCGAATCATTGTTGGATGGGAGTCTGAACCTTCCATCTTAAGTCTCAAAATAAAATTTTAATGCAAAATAACAAAACCGCCCCCGAAAGAGCGGTTCTGTATTATTTTTTCTGTGCCAATGCCGGCTTCACGGAGAGTTAGTTAAAACCATTAGCCCCCAAAGACCATATAAAAACACAGTTATCATTGCGCCGTATATCGCGTAATCCAATATAACAGCAAAAAAGCTTTTCCACTTAATATGTTTTCCGTTACACTTCACTGCATTTTTACCTCTTTCTCCAGCATGGCGATCAGCAGCTTGCGCTGCTCAGGTGTCATCTGCCGAGCCAGGCGCTCGATTACAGCGTATTTCTCCCGCACAACGGCGGACTCGGTGTCTTTTTTCTCTTCTTGATGCTTCATTGTGCGGTTTCCCTTCTGTATTTTTCCGTTTTCGGAATTATTCCGCTATAATTATATCTTATTTCTAAAATTATTTCCATTTGCGGAATTAACAAAGTTATTTCGATCTTTTTGGGCAGGATAAGCAAATCCCCTGTCTGTCAAGTCCCCATCACAAAAAGTTTCTTCCCGCACTCGCGCTTCCAGCTTGTCCCTGCGGCGCTGTGCCATTCGTATTGCTTTGTCCCTCTCGCGCATCCGGCGCATCTGTTTTTCATTTCGATCTTCCATATTTTGCACCTCCTTTGGTGCTCCAACTATACACCTACGCGAAAGAAATGTAAATAGTCATTGATGGACCCCGGGTTCATCTCAGAAAACATTCACTTGCGATCCCTACAACAATGAAAGAGAGGAATTCTCCTGTGCTGTGCGAATACTTAAAAACCTTGAAATCAAAGCATAATTTCACCAATTCTCAGATTGCATCCATGAGCGGCATATCTGAATCGACCATATCACGCATGATGAAGGGAGACAGCAAAGGCGTGGACCTTGCGTCGGTCCTTCAAGTCGTCCGCGCTCTCGGAGGAAGCATGGACGCCGCCTGCGGTATCATGCATGAATCCGAAAATCCCACCATTGATGCCATAATCTCTGCCTGCAAAGCCCAGATTGCATCAACGCACAACGATTTCAACCAGGCCTATCTTGACAATATCCGCAGCGATCTCCTCACCATCCAGCAAGAGAAGGAGAAAGCATATCAGGACACCATCCGCGCCAAAGACAAATGGATCTCCCGACTCTTTGTCATTTGCTGTGTACTTGTCGCCTCCCTCATTACCCTGTGTCTACTCGGCGTGATCCTGCCAAACGTCGGCTGATCAAGGAGGCCACATGCCAATCACCAAAACCGGAAAAACCAAAGACGGTCTTACTCAGTACCGTGTGCGGGTGAATTATACCACACTCAGCGGCGAACATAAACAGCTCGAACGAACCGCTTATGGCAAAGCAGAAGCCCAATCCCTCGAACGAAGACTTGTGCAGGAATACGCTGATGCAGGAGAATCCCCTGATCGAATGACCGTCCGGGATCTGTATGCCGAGTATATGGAAAGCATCAGCCATGACATCCGCGAAACCACCCTTGACAAAAAGAAACGGGATATGGAGAATATTATACTTCCCGACCTTTGGAACATCCGCCTTGACCGCCTAAACACACAAATCCTCCAAAGGTGGAAAAACAACATCGGCAAAAAAGATGTTTCCACCCGCACCAAGCACAATTATTACGCCCAGCTCAATGCCATGCTCAATTACGCCAGGAAGCGGATGTATATCCAGCAGAACCCATTGTCTCTGATCGGTCAGTTCAAAGACGCATACTTTTCCACCGAGCGCGAAAAGCTGCAATATTATACCCCCGAAGAATTTCTTTCCTTCCTCAATGTAGCCAAAACCCGCGCAGAAGAAAAAAACACTCTCTCTGAGTGGTCCTATTATGTTTTCTTTGCCATTGCCGGATATGCCGGTATGCGAAAAGGCGAGATCAACGCCCTCCGCTGGAGCGATATTACCGGCAATGTGATTCATGTCCGACGTTCTATTTCTCAAAAGCTAAAGGGCGAAGACAGAGAAACTCCACCTAAAAATAAATCTTCTGTTCGAGATCTAATGATTCCTCTCCCTCTTGAAGAGATTTTGGCAGAGCACAAACAACGGCAGCAGCAGAACGGCGCATGGAACCGCGAATTCCGCGTTTGCGGCGGTGAAAAATGTCTCCGCGACACATCAATCGAAAAGCACAATACAAAATATTCCGGCCTTGCAAATCTTCCGCATATTCGCATCCACGATTACCGCCACACTCACGCGTCTTTCCTTGTCAACGAAGGAATTAACATCCAAGAAGTCGCCCGCCGCCTCGGGCACTCCAACGTGCAGGAAACATGGAACACTTATTCCCATTTGTACCCACGCGAAGAAGAAAGAGCAATTTCTTTTCTCAATAGAATGGTCCGTTCATGCTCTACCTGCGCACGTTCTCTTGAGGAAGCAGAATCACCCTGCCACACTTGCCAAAATCACAGCAAATGGACATTAAATTGCCGATAATTTACCTTACGATATTATAAATTCGGGGATTTTTCGGGGATTTACAAAATCAAAAGCCCGGAAATACCTTGTTTTAAGGCATTTCCGGGCTTTGTGGTGGAGGCGAGGGGAATTGAGCCTTGTGTTCATTTGCTTTTTTTGTGTTTTTTTCATGTTTGAAAACCCTTATTTTAAGCCATTTTATGCAGTTTTTATATAATTGCGATTGTTCCCGCTTTTGAATAATATAAAATTTTCGGGGATTTTTCGGGGATTTTCCACTCCATCAAATAGAAAAGAGCCGGTTTCCCGGCTCTTCCCTTTTAGTCTCTGCCCAGCTGGTCAATCATTCGGCGAATTGCTTCTTTCTGCTGGTCATCTTCCGCGTATCGCATCAGCTCTTCAGCCTTCTGCATCATATGCTGTTTCCCATCATCACGGCTGTACCGCCCTCTACGATAGCTCCCGCCATCTCGACTATAGTGCCCTCGCACATAATGTCTCCCACTTTGGCCGCCTTCGTAGCTTTCCCCTTCTCGGCTGTAACCACCTTCTCGGCTGTAACTGCCGTTGCGGCTATATGCACCTTCATGGCTGTATCCGCTTTCCTCTAGCATTTCGATTTTATCGATATTTTTGATCGTGTCGGTGATCATGTGTACTGCTTCAACAGAACCCATCGACAGTTTATCTCGTTCTGCGTGCTCTTCCAGGCTCTCATACAGCATTTCTCTCAATCGGTTAAGCATCATATCACCTCCTTATGCCACGCGCTCTACGATCAGATTTGCATTCTGCACATTGATCTCCTGATCGCTTGTGTTTTTAACCGACACAGATACACAGCACCCCTGTGGAGCATCAATGAATGCGGCAACAAATACATTCCAGTATTCATCTACTGCCGCAGGCGTCACAATTGCTGTTGCAGCGGCCAACGCTTCCCCTTCAATTGCAAGAGCGATCGATATAGGTCCTACAGTTCCGTCTGTCGGTATCGCAATATTCCCGCCAAAGCTTACGCGATAACGAGCTCTGCATTGGCAAGTCTGCCCACGCAGGCTTACAACGCCGGAACCCGGCCTGCGATAAATCGCCGCGCTACCCGGCACTGCCGTTTCATTGTAAAGCACATTATCTCCGCTTTCCACGACTTGCACAGGTATATAAATAAATTCTGCCATCTTTTCTCACTCCCTTTTGAATAGCGGCGGGGGTGGCGTTCCCCCGCCGTTTTGGTTTGTATCATCTATCAGCTGATCATGATGTTTACATCAAGCATTTCCTGCATCAGAACCCGCTGTTAGAGCAGCAGTTGGGATTGGGTACCACATATGCAGGCACCGGGCAAGGCTGCCGCAGCTGGCTGATGAGGTAATTGTTCTGTACTGCCTGGGATGCCGCAAGCTTGAGACTCTGATTCTCATTCTGCAGATCAGAGATCTTATCCTGTACCAGAAAGTCCAGAATTGCACGGGTATTGCCATTGGCGTTGTCGATGATGTCGCGGGTAGTGTTCTGAATGGTGTTTTTCACCTCACAGAACTGCGTAGCCAAATTGTAATTGGTGTCCGCAAAGCCGCGCTCGATCGCACGACCTGTCTCGCAGCAGCATCTCTGATTTTCCATGGCAATTGCATTCAGCTGTGCCATAAGTGCCGCCTGCTGATTACATCTCGACAACTCCGCCGATGCAAAGCCGCCGTTGATAGCGTTATTCAGTGCAAATGTGGCATCCGCAATACCATAGGTCTGTCTGTCAAGCTTTCCGATCAGCGTCTGCTGATCTACGGCTGCACGCACATCAGCCTGCGTAGCACACGAATCGCCACCGCCGCCGCTGTTGCCAAACCCGCCATAGCCACCTCTGCCCCATCCGAACAGAAAGAGCAGCAGGATCCACCACGCACCGTTTCCGCCAAAGCCATCGTTGTTGTTGTTTCCGCACACCGCTGCAAGATCCGCGGGTGTCATTTCGTTCATAGACATTTTTTCACACTCCTTATTTGTTGATTTATGTCAACGCGCCTGTGCACCGACACGCTCACAACTATTTCAGCATCGGCATGATCTGCCGTGCTACTAAAGATAGGCTGTCATACTGCGCCTGCGTCATTTTCCCACTATTCAAAAGTTCTTGTACCTGCTGTCTGGCATCCCCCCGAAAATTCTTCCGGAACATTGCGAATTCCTGCATCATGTCTCCAAAACCACCGTCTGCGCCCTGTAACTGTCTGTTTCCTCCAAGCATGTTGAATAAAGGATTATTCGCCATTTTCTATGTCCTCCTCTTTTTTCGCCTTTGGCATCAACGCCGCCAGCTTTCTCTCAAATTCTTCTCTTGTGATATACTTTTCAGGGTCAAATCCACCTGCATTCTCTGCCGTTTTCTCCGGCATTGTTTTTCGCTCGCTGTAATCAAATATTCTCAGCGGCATCGGCATTCCACTTGCGTCTGCCTGCTTAATGTAAAAGACCTGCGCTTCACTGTCCATGAGCATTAAAGTGTGGCCCGGGGCCACAAGATAGCTCTTCGCCCCCGCTTCCCCCTGCACCCATATCAATCCTGTACCTCCGTTTTGCTGAGGCTGGTTTGGCAGCTGCATCTGCTGTCCTCGGTATTGCGCCAGCATATCCGGCGCTGCCGGTGTGTATTGCGGATAAGGATAACTGTACATTATTCATCACACTCCTTTTTCCAATAATAGAGCGGCGCCATGTCGCCAGAATCCCAGGTGTCATAATAGCACCCGTCCACCACAGACACTACGTGCTCGTGCAAGGCCAACAAATATCGCCCTTCCGGGTAATCCCGGCAAAAGTCGCGTACCGTGTAGCAGGTCGGGCATTCCTCGGCCAGAATTCCTCTTTTGTAACCCTTGCGCCGCAGATATGCTCCCCACACTTCATTTGCGCTTGGCATATCACAATCCAAAAACCCCTGTAAGCAGATTTCAGTGTACGCCCTCTCCCATTCCAGGTTAAGGTTGTGCGCAATGGCCCGTACAACGCAATCGCCAACGCGCTTCCCGCTTGGGTTAGCGTTAAATTCCTTCCACATCTGTTTCGCCCCCTCTCTGTGACTCCATTTTACCTCATCCGGAACCTTGAAAATGATCATGCATTATGCACAGATTTGCGCAAATCGGTCACACAAAAAAAGAAGAGGCCCCGCATGGGGCCCCTTCCCTATTTGCGCCGCATCAGTGCGCCCGACGCAATCAAGCGCTCAATGGTAATCATCGCCGCACGATGCCTCCTGTATATCTGCGATGCCGAATATCCCGTCACCTCCTCGATATACGCCAAGTACCGTCCGTCAATGTAATGCATTCTCAATATCGATCTGTTTGTATCGTCAATGTTTGCGTTGTCAATTAGCCATCCCAGCTCCTCGCGGGTAAGGCTGTCTGTAATGTCATGCTTGCGCTTGATGTGTCCGGTTGCGGCGCATCACTCCTTTCTTGTGCGGCAAATTGCCGCCTGTCCGTGATTTTGTTGATTTACCCGCCGAAGTTCGGCAGATTGATTTGTGGCATCGCCGGCAGTTTCACCTCTGGCAGCTTAATCTCCGGCATGGTCGGCATCGAGATACCCGATGTTGATCGTTTTGTTTTGATCTCTGGCTTGAAATAGTACACAAATGTGTCGTTAATCACATTCATCTCGGCCTGCGAATAGTTATTGCTTCTTACCCAGCTTGCAAAAATACTTCTCTTCTCCTCAGCATCCGTGCCAACATCGTTTGCCCTCGCATAGGCGTTTTGGATCTGCAGAAAATCATCAAAACTCATACCTGACTTCAACACCGCCGAAATCTCATTTTCTCTCGATGTCGAGATGAAACCGCGATACAGCGCCATCTTCTCCTCTTGGCTCGCATTAAGATCAGCAATTCGATCTCGCATCTCATTGTCATAGATCTCCGCTCCCTCCGCAGACTGCTTTGCGGTGAACTGCATGTAATAGAAATGGTCATACGATACACCTTCGGTGTTCATACGCTGTGCCTTTTCGTAAGTCGCACTGTTATATGCCTTCAGTGCATAGTCTGCCCCAAGAACTTCATAGTTAGCCTGTCGATATGCATAGTCGATCCTCTCCTCCTCGGTTCCTTCGGCACGATTATACCAATATGTCGCCGATTCAAGATACTGATCGTAGATCTGCTCCGCCTCCTTCTGTGCCGCATTTCTAAGATCATACTGCGCACGAACCAGCTGCTTTTTTTCGTAGTTTCGCAGATCCGCATCTGACTCTACCTCACGGATGGCCGCATTAATGTCTGATACCGCGGATGCTTGCTTGTTCCAGAAACGATACATAATCGTGTCCAAGCCAGTGGCGTCCGGCTTGTTCTTGGCATATGTCAGCTTGTTCATCTTCTCGTAAAAGTCATTATTCAACCGATTGCTCGCCGTGCCGTCCAACAAGAAAGTGGACGCCAGCGGGAACTGCTTCGTCTGCGGCGATAGCAACGGCAGCAAAATATCCCCTACCACTCCGCTGTAGCTATCAATCAAATAGTTTATTTTCTTCGGAGATAGCTTTGTAATCCTCCCGATCAACTTTGACAGCTCGTCGGTCTTCTCGTCATACCGCTCCTCCGGCGCATAGTTCTGCAAGCGCTGCGATTCAATGTCTCCGCCATACCACGTCTTACCAGGGCTTTCCTCATCAAATAGATCCGCATCAAACCACGCTCGGAGAATGTTCTCCTCCAGCGGATTTGCCGGCGCCACCTGTGATGACGCTGTGCTCAAACGATCTTTCACATCAATGTCACGTCCCTCTGCTGCATCGATCGTCATGTTCACCGCCATACCGAACAAAGACGTCGCACGCCCTTTGGGCAATTTCAGCCAGTTCCCGTCCCCAACCTTAAACAGGTAATACACATCCTTGTCCCGCGCTTTCAGATTGTCATATTCCTCATCGTCTCCATATACCAGCGCATTAATCAGCGTCGGCGCAATACCAAACACCGCAGCAGCCGCCGCCAGCCGAGCCCATTCCTGTGCGCTCTTCTTGCCAGTAACCGTTCGCACCAACTTGTCAAAGCCCTGAATTCCTGGATTAAGGAAAGGAATGTAATTTTGGTTGAGCATCTTGCCCCAAGTTCCCGCGCGGCCAAAGTTTGTGGTGATATCAGCCGCGGCCAGCATTGACTCCATCAGCGTATCAAGACTTTCCTCCGTTTCGCCTCTCTCCTTCATCAGCCTCTCGCGGGTTGACATGAATTCTGCAAACCTGGGCGCCTGCTCGATCGCCATGTTTGCCGCCTCAACCCGGCCCATGGTTTTGTCACTCAGCGTCCCTCTTTTTTTCGCCGTTCCCGTGTCATAGTCAAAGAACGATGAATAGGTGCCGCCCATAGCCTTGTATTGTTGCCACAGCTCGCCGTTTGTTGAGATCTCCTTCCATGCCTTCGGATACTTCTTGATAAAGTCAGCAGCATTTCCCGCATACAGCCCCGCATCCTGCAGGTCTCTCAGGAAGTTTTTCACGGCAAATGTCGGGTTCCATCCCGTGATCATGCGCTTGTACATATCGTTGCCTTTTCGCACAATTTTGGTTACGGCGTTGGCCTGTGCCGTATCTGGCGAAAGAACTTTCACCGCCTCATACAGTGCATCACTCACTGTCATCTGCCACATGCGGTCCCCTTCGCGAATAATGAAGGTGTTCCCACGCTTAAATACCGCATCTTCGTCCATATCAAAGCTGTCAACTGTGGATGGATTCTCGTATTCACTGATCTCAATGACCTCGTGCTGCAGTGCCTTCGGCGCATTTTCCTCCTTTAGCGCCATGTTCAGGTCGTCCACATTACGATCAGGTCTGCGCATTGTCTTGCTTCTTTCCACGTCCGACAGCAGCTTCAGACCGAATCGGTTCTTGCTTCCCTCTCTAACCACGCTCAAGGTCTGCTCGGCCAGCGCCTTGTGAAGCGGCTTCAGCTTGTCATGGCTTCCCTCCGCACGGCCAATGGTTTTCCCGATCTGCACGCTGTTCTCTTTGTTTTTCTGTACGGCAGTCTTGTCCTGCACACGGAATGTCGGCACATAATGCGGATAGATCTCCTTCAGCTTCAGATAAAGTTCCGCCGAAATCAGCCCGCTCTGCAGACGGTATTGCATCAGGTTGTCAATATATTTGTATACCCTCTCCGCAATCACCTCCAGCTCCGGATTTTCCCGCAGAAGCCTCTCTGCTTCCATCTGGCTGTCATCCGCGGTTATCTCGTATCCAAATACCGGTTTGTCCTTGATCGCCTCCGCCCTGTCCACCGCTCGCGTCAAATTCAAATAATCCTCCGCGAGACTCGACATCATATCACTTTCATCTCTCGCAATTCGTCTCACCTGCTCCTGCGTCATCCGGGAGAACTCAGGAAAATGCTCGTTAAAATCAGCCAGCGCCTCCCTTGCCTCCTCCACCGTGCGTACCATTCCGCTGGTGCGGTTCATGCGGTCAATGTTGTGCCTGTGGTAGAGATAGCTCTGCACCTTAGCGTAGTACCCGTCCCCTTTGGCAATGATCGGATCAAAGATAGAATTCAGGCTCTCACCCACTACTCGTCCCTTTACATCGGTCTGTGCATCCATAATCATGGATATGCCGGCATTGGATGAAGCCCGCGCCATGTTGTAGTACGAATATAGCGACTTGTCTCCAAGTGCATTCCCCAGTCGGTCCACAGCCTCTCCGCTGTCTACCATCTTGCGCTTGAAAAAACGCCATGCATCCAAGCCCTTTTCCCGTATGGTCTTGTCGGTCTTTTCCACCTCTGTGGTAATCAGCGCCTCCGGGTTCTGCTTCCGTTCCGCCGCCTCGGCCTTTGCCCTCTCCACAAATTTGATATAATCATCCGCCGTAGACCGCATCCGCCCCTGTGGATCATACGCCAGGTCGCCGCTTTCCGCGCGTTCCTGGTACCATGCGTCAATATCCTTCTCCCGCTCAGAGAAGTCCTCCGCACCGCTTTTTTCCGTGTCTACACTGTCCACATAGTCAAGCAGCTCATCCATATAGCGTCTTCGAGCATTTTCCCGCCACGCATCCTTCTCCTGGCGTTTCTGTGCATCCATGGCCGCAATCATCTCCTGTGAGATATATTCGGTCCGATCCATCCTATCGCGCATCTCACCAGAATACTCTTTCTTTACGGATTCGGTCGTCTCTTCTGCATACTGCAGAAGGTCCTCCTCGTCTTCGCTTCTCTTTTGGCTTTCGGTTTCCGGCACCACTGCTTCCGTGCGCTCCTCGCCCTTCGCCAACTTGTTCTCTTTTGCGAGCTCACGGTCACGATAATATGCATCCAGTTCTTCTTCGCGTGCCATCAGCTCAGCCCGTGCCGCTTCTCGCTTTTCCGAATCAGGGATGGTGTCAATGTAGGAGAGAAGTTCATCGAAGCCTTTTGCATGCCTGGAAGCAGATTCGTTTTCTTTTTCGGCGCCTTGATTTCTCTTTGCCGTCTCATTCCCGGTCTCTTTCACATCTGCTTTCTGCCGCATAGGTCTCGCCACTTTTCGGATTTCACCTTTTACATAATCCTGGCGCAGTTTGCCAACCCACTCAGGAACATTCCCTCCAAAAGCATATTCAAGTCCTTTTTCTGTTAATGCTACCGTTCCATTCTTTCCCTGCTCAATATACCCGTCTCGCTTTGCCTGTACGAGCATTTGCGCCGCCAGTGCCGCATTGAATTTTTGGTCAAAATTGTAGAAGTCGCCCAATCTGTCCCTGATGCGCTCAAATGCTTCAGTTTCCTCAAGCATTCCGCGAACCGTGCTTCCCGCCTGTGCATATTCACCGAGGCTATCACCGAATCTGTCCTGCAGGTAAGCATCATCTTTATCTGTAATCGCGTATGAGAGCACACCCGCCACTTCACGGTTTACAGCCTCTCTATTGTCTTTTACAAAATCCGGCATGGCTCTTCCGTACAAATCGATCATTTCCTCATCCGACTCATCCGTAAACGCCATCTGCCGACCTGATTGTTGCGATTGTGTTACAGTCTCGCCTTGCGTGTTGACATTCTGCGCATGATCTGCTATAATGTTATTAAAAGAGCCGCGGTCAACAGATATTGAAGGCAATTGGAGCCGGATCTGTTCCAGACCGTTGGCTCTTTTTGTGTCTTGATAAATCACTTCGGAACTCTCCACAAACGCCGATGCGTTATCTTTGCCATACGCACTTGCAATGACACCGAAGTCTTGAATTTCACCATATCGATTTGTAGGATACATTTCCAATACCGCCAAGACCGGTTTCCCATCCATGTCATGCAGTTCACCGAACATGGTCAAGCGCGAATCGAATGTTTTTGACCTCATGACAAGAAGCGGATTTTCAATAATTTCCGGTATCTGTTCGATAATATCTGCCGTCATCCCCGAATGATCGCGCATAATTTTTTCAATTTTCTTTGAATGGAAATAGATCGGATAATCCGGCACACCAAGCGATTTTAACACATTTGATGTTGCTCCGACGTAAAAACGTGTAGTCTTTCTGTTTCCCTCATCGTTTCCCGTATACCATTCTTCAAACTGTTCTTTAAAGCTTGGCGATAAGTACTCTTTTCTCCCACTCTCCCCGGTCTGCCCCCGCGTCTCCCGCAGCGCCTTCTCATACAGCCTCTGCGCCCGCAGAAGGAATTCCTTCTCGGTGTCGCCGTTCACCTTGGCCGACCACTCGCGAATGCGGTCATACACCCGCAGAGCCGCGTTGCGGTTCCGCTTGACCAGCCGCTGGATCTCGCTCTCGTTGGTAAACAGATTCTTTGCCACATAGTCAGCGATCACCTCGGCCTCAGCTCCGGCATCGGTCAGATTGGTCCCCTTCTGCGCATACCGCTCGATCTTCCTCTGCTTCATCTCCGCCATGGAATCTCCCAGACGTCCGCGAATATCGGCTGCCAACAGATTGTATGCCTCTGCACTCTCCGCCGTGTGGGTCAGCTCATGGGTGAAGAACTGCGCCATCATCTGCTGGGGAGCGCGGGTGTTGAGATAGATCTCACCGTTCTCGGCATATCCGCCCTGCTCAGCATCTTCATCCTCATAAAAATGCACCTGCCGCCCGAAGGCCTTGCCCAGCCGCGTCACAGTGTCCAGCGCATTCTTGATCTGCATCACATTCTCCCGATGCAGCGCGCCGATCTCGCTGTTGCGGAGCGTCTGCCCCGCCTCCTGCTTGGCCGTCAGCTTCTCGGCAAACTTCCGCGCATCCGATCCCTCTTCCATACCCATGCCGGCATCCAGCACCTCCTGCGGGTTGCCCGTCTGCGCAATGGCCTTGCCCGTTCTGCTGTTCTGGAAGGCCGACTGCACCGAGCCGATCCCGCCAAAGGCCGTGCCCATCACGCCGCCGGCAAGACCTGACATCAAGATCTGCCCGGCGACGTCCCGCGCCGCCTTTTTCTTGGCCTCGCTTTCGCTCATTCCCTGCGCGACGTAATCCTGCGCCAACAAAGCATAGTTGGACATATCTCCCATCACCAGCAGATCCGACACCGTGTTTGCGATCTCGGTCAATGCCTCCTCCGAGGCATTTACTGCCATTGACTTGGCCACATTCTTTGCGACAGACTTGATACCCGTCACCGGTACATCCTTCAAGCCCTTTAGATTGCCAATGCTGATCCGCTCAAACAGCGCCTCAGCCGTGGCCGCAAGCACACCTGTCAGCAGAGCCTCCTCGTCGCTCGCTCCCCTCTCATGGGCATCCCGAGCAGCAGATGCGCCAGCAGAGGCACCCAGCATTGTACTGCCGGCAAGGGGGCCAAAAACTCCTGCCGCCAAGCTGTCTGCCGCACTCATGCCTGTCTGATAAAGGAATTTCCACACAGGGCTGTCGATGTTATCCGCGACCGTTCCGCGAACAGTTTCTGCAGACTTTGCAAGCTGCTGTGCGCGCGAATTGTAGTTCACGTTTTCACCCGTAAACAACTTTTTTACATTTTGGCTTACAATGTCTCCTGCCGCTCTCATGCCACCAACCAGGTTGTCAGGCACTGATGCGGCCGAAGCAATTGTCGCCGTTACAGGATTTTTCTGTGCAAATTCTTTGGCTTTTTCTGTTTCAGCTTTGGCTTGTCTTTCCTCCAAAGTCCTCGATAGCCCGGCAAGATAATCCGAAGCAACATTTGTGCCGACCGAATTGTTTTTGTTTTTGTTGTATAGATAGTTATATGTTTTGATTTCATCATCCGTCATATATCTATACTTCAATCGGTCGTTAAAATATCCGCTATAGACTGATGCATTTTCGGGCACATCAATCAAATCTCTTTCTCCTGCCGAAGCATTGATATACCGATAGGTCTTGTCTTTAACATCATCCCTGGCCGCCGAATAGGCCGCCCAGTCGCTTTTCTGCGGCAGGGTGGCATAATATCCACCCGCCGCTTCCAGTTCCTTTTTCCGCGCCTCTTGCCGCTCCTTTCGTCGGGCATCCCAGGCCGCCAGTTCTGCATCCTCCCGGGCATACTTTCTGTCCAGCGCCGCCTGCACGGTAGGATTGGTAGAGGTTAGCCTTCCCGACCCAGGCAGGGCCGACATCGCACGATTCAATCCCACATTCCCCACTTGGGAGACCGCCTTAGCGGCGGCCTCCTTTTTCTTTTCTTCTTCCTCCTGGCGTTTTCGCGCTGCTTCAAACAACGCCTGTACCGCAGGATCTGACGAATTCGCCCCCAACAGCGCAAGGTTGGTGCGCGGTGTGGTGGTGGAAAGTCTCGATGTAAATTTGTTTGCCATATTGCCCTCCTAAATCTATTTACAGATAGTTGGTCACCAGTTTCCGCCGTTTCCGCCGTGTGTACTTTCTCTTGGAGAAAGCAAATTCAGCCCAAGTCTTCCATATCCGAGCCGATCGGTTGGCGTATTGTAATAACCTTTTTGCCCTTCTTCTGTCGGCTTGTACACAATATCATAGTTATTATCTTCGGTCAGATTGACATACTCCGCATACCGCTCCACATCAAGCCCGCTCATTTCACGAATAAACTCACGTACACCCGGTTCGTCCCAATATCCCATCAGGAAATTCATATACTTTGCCGTATCTTCAGGGCTCTGCTTTGCCGCAGCGCTCAAAGCAGATGTTGATGGCGTAATCCCCAGCGCTACAAGATAACTGGTGTCTCCGTATTCTGCGGCAAGCATTGCTCGCTCAATCTCACGGTCCAGCGCATCCTGCTCTTTCTCATACTGCCACTGCTCCTTCGCCAACAAACGATCAGCCGCCGCATTGTCAATATCCATCTGCGTGCCCAGCAATCCCAGCCGCTTCAGCTCCTCTGCATAGGCTGTGTCATAACCGAGATCCCGATACCCGCTGTAGTCTCCCACAGCCGCACCGCTTTCTGCGCGAAGCAAATCATTCTCCAGCCTCTGCTGTGCCGCCTCGGCCGCTTCCTGCCGTCGAAGGGTCTGATAGTCCACCTCGTCCAGATACTGGTCGTATCCGAACTGCCTGTCAGTGTTGTACTGCCCCAGCGCATCCAAAAACCGGCTGTAATCGGTGTTTTCCACGTCCCGCACCGTGGCAAGATCATTGGCAATTCGGTTGTACTCGTCAAGGTAAGTCTGATAATTAAAATTCCGATCGGTGTTATATTGCGCCATATCATTCTGGAACTTCGCATAATCGGCCGCCTCAGCGCCCATCAAGGCATCCAGCGCCGCTTGACGCATGGCAAAGTCATTCTGGTACCGTGCATAGGCCATCTGCTCCAGTTCCGGGATCTTGTCAGCCATCTGTGCCGCATAATAGTTCCCCGCCTGCTGTGCCGCTGTAGTTGCATAGGATGAAGGCAATCCCCCCGATGCCGCCGCAGCTTGTCCCATTGCGTCCGCTGTTGCCCGCTCCCCTTCTCTGCGGTATGCCTTTGCAAATGCCGCATAACTGGGATCGGTCTCCGGGTTGTAGGAGAACGGGTCTGGATTGGTCACCTTCCCCAGCGCAGCCTGGATCTGGCTGTCATATCGATTGCTGTACACCGGCTTTTGCGTATTGTCATTAAAGCTTCCATATGTCAGCTGCTGATTCAGCAGCGACTGCATCTGCCCATTATAGTTGTTCTGATAGCTTGGTGCCTCGGCCTGCTGATACCCCGACGGGCTCATGGGCTCCAGTTGATACAGAGAACCGTCCGCGCCGCCCGTATATCCTCCATACTGCCGCCGAACATCCTCGGCCTGCTGATTGTACTGCTGACGCTGTGCATCGCTTGTAGCCCCGTTGTAGCCGATCTTGCTGTTCAAAATCGACATCCCTGCATCCGGGTTTACCGTTGCCAGACGAAGATCCGCATCCGAGAAGCTTGCTCCCAGCCCCGACTCGTCCAGTGCCTTCTTGAAATCATCATAGCTGTATGTATATTTCTGTGCCATTTACATTCCTCCCTGCATCATTCCCGCCGGCATTCCTTGTACCTGCATCTGTTGTGCCTGCATCTGCGCTTCCTGCTGTTTTTGATATTCCTCCTGCATATAGGACAGCGTTTCTGCTGCTCCCGGATAATGAAGAAGCTTCATCTGCTGCCAGAAATGGATCTGGGTTGTCATTTGCGCCGGGTCACCATAGGCCCCCGACTGCAAATTCTGCCTTGTTTCCTGCCACATGGCTTCCCTGTTGTTGGCCAAAGGCGCCACCGAGTCACAGGAGAAGATAAACTGGTCGTTCCAGTACCATTCCCCTGCTGCGTCCCGTTCAAGGAAGTCCCAACGGTTGAATTCCTCATACACCACCTCGCCATGCTCGTCCTTTGCCGGCACCGGCCGCGGCTCGTCGGCATAGGCAAGCTTGAATTTGAAGATGGCCTCAAAGAGCGCCGCATAGGCCGCCTCCTTCATCACCCGCTTCGATTCCATACGCCCAGCCGCCTGCGCCGCCGCAAATTCCTTTGCCTTGCCACTCTTGGCCGTGGTGTCCTGTCTGCCCTGGAAGCTATCCGTGATGCCGATTACCTGCCGAGCCTCCTCATATACCTGCGCCATATAGGCCATGTCCTGGGCGACGTTCACCTCCAAATTATAGGTGTCGATCATGGACTTGTCTGAAGGATCTTTGATCCGTACAATCCGCCCTTCCTTGGTATTCACCTCAATCTTGGCATCATTGGGCAGAGTTAACACCGAGCCCATGGAAAAGATCTTCTCAATCAGCTTGGCAGAGAGACGGTTAGTGGTGTTCTGCTGATCGCGGATCTTGTCAATATCACTACCGCCCAAAAGCTGTCCGTGTACCGACACATTCTTCTGCAGGAGCAGAGGATAAATATCCGGTTTGTAATAAGGGATTTTTGCCGGCTCCTGCCGAAATAGCACCTCGCCTCCTTCGCCACTCTCCTCCACCGTCTGCATTCCGCCAATCTCCATTCCGTCGCTGCGCCGCACAGGTTCCCACAGCTCCTCATACTTGGCTTCTTCATCACTCCAATCCCGCGCACCGCAGACAGTACAGCGCGGGCCTTTTTTCTTCTCTCCTGGCCGTCTTCCACGACCGAACATCATCCGCAGATGCTCACCGATGCCATATCGTTCTTCCTCGTCCCCCGCGCCATCCTCCTCCGGCTCGGGTGCACCGCACCCGCCGCACCGGCGAACCCGCCGCGCCTGGTAATCTTCAAAGTCACACAGCACCGTGTCCCCCACCCAGGAAAACATCCCGACGCCGCCCGAGTCGTTGCGGAAATATCCCACATACTGGGTCACCATCTCCTCGGTCACGGTGTTGGCATCCTTTCCGCGGATCTCAGGCTCTTCTTCCCTCTCGTCGGTAAGATCCACACCGTACCTCCGCCTCAGCCGCTCCTTGGTTTGGGGAAGCTTCAGAATAAAGTAGTCCATCTCCTCAATGCTGCTGGTTACCCCATCCTGCGGCACAAACTGTCTCGGGTGCACCGCAGAGATGGCGATCTCTCCCACTGTCGTATGGGTGCGCTTGGTGTTGTCCCACTCCACAAGGAATGCCGCTCCCCCCTGTGTGGGCACCATGCGCTCCATGTCGTCGTTGATCATCTCCATTGGCAGACGGTCCATCTCTGCTCTCAGCATATCCTCGATCAGCTTTGCCAGGCGTTCGTCCCGCTTTCGCCGCGCTCGCACCTTGGGCTGTGGGATTGCCGTGTTCACTTGGCTCTCGATCATCTCTGCCACCAAATTCCGCACATGTGGGGTCTCTTTGACATGGTCCCCCTTCACCAGCCCGACCACATCCTTTGCGCCCTCGTACAGGGCCTCTCTGTCGTTCATGGCCGACACATGGGGTGCATAGGCCGTATCAGCCGCCGCCAGCCTGTCCTGCCACATCTGCAATTTTTCTTTTGCGTTCATTTTCCATCTCCTTTACCATTCGCTCCCCGCGTAATGCTCACGGGTAAGCGAGTACATCCGCCATTGCCCGACTCCGCACAGCTTGATGCGGAAATGATCACATCTCCGCGGAATCATTGGCAGATAATAGCTGCGCTTGATTGGCGTTGTCAGCGTGCTTATCTTTTGCCATATCCCGTCGCTGTCGTACATCATGTACACTTCAAGAGAAGCACCTGCCTCCAGCTCCACTCGCATCTGCAGCTTTGCCGTTCCCTTTTTGTTTGGTGATCCCTCCACAAAGTCTCCGAATTCCACCATGCTTGGGATCTGCACCTCTTCCACCGTATCCACGGGGATCTCCTCGGCGCCCTCCATCAGCCACAGCCTGCCATCCTCGGCCAGCATCCACAGGCCGTTGTGATAGGCAAAGGCTACGGCGTGGGTTCCGTCCTCCCGGTGCCACATTCCCTTTCCAGTGTCGTAGCAAAAGAGATGCCAATCTCCCCCCGCCTCCTGCATAGACACATAGTACCGAAGCCCGTCGGATCCTCCCACAGCGTCTCTGTACTTTCCGTCTCCGAATGCATCCGCCACACTCTGGGGAATGCCCCCAGCATATGCGGTGATGCCCACTCGGGAAAGATAATACAGCGTCTCCCCCGCCGCGGCAGGAGAAAAACCACTTCCCTCATCCACGCCCAGAGAAGCCGAACCCATCACCTGAAAATCCGACGGTTTGGAACCATATACCTTGTAGATCAGATTCTCCTTAAAGAAACAGGGGTACCCCATAAAGGACACACATGCCGTAAAATCTCCCGCACTTCCCACCGTCACCGCGTAGCTGTCGGTGGATAGCCCGTCAAACACATTGAAGTTAAATGGGTCTCCCAGCTTTGATGCGTAAATGGTGTCCCCGTCACACCCCCACAGCCGATTTTCATTCTCACAGGCAAAGCGCAGCTCCGGTACCTCCCGGCTCACCGTTACTGCGCTCTCCTCTCCGTTGACAAATGAATTTTCATAAAACACAAGGGTCTTTTTGTCTTCCGATATTTCTCGGATGATGATGGTCTTGTCATTCTCCGCTGTTCCGGAGATCTTCACCGCGTCGCCCTGTCTGAACGGGAATGCCTCACCCCGTGAGATCAGCGCGCAGCCCTTTGCCGCCACCCCAGCATATTCCCCGTCGGCAAAGGTCACCGCGCCGCTCCAGCTGGCCGATAGCTCGCCGAACTCCCCCGTCAGCCGCTGATAATACCGCATGTCCGGCAATATGATGATGTAAGCCCCCATGGAAACAAATTGTTTCCTGCCTTCACTCACCGTCCCCACCGCAACTCCGTCAGCATACATCGTGGTACCGTCCACCCAGTACAGGCCGTCATGGGCGTACAGACCGTTGGGCTTGTCCAACTTGCGCCATAGCCTCCGCTCCCCTCTCGTGGCCAGCAGAGGGGCATACCGGGCCGACATGTTCTCCATGTCCCAGATTGCCCCATCCTGCGCCGCCGGGGAGTGGTAATACCCCCCGAACTGCACCTGCTGTACCTTGCCGATCCGATCAGAATTTACCGGCCTCGCCATCCATTTACTCATCGATGATATCCCTCACATGCCGCCGACAACGACGTTACCCGCTCACGCAGGGTGGAAATAGATTTCCTCAGCCGTTCTGCCG
Organism: Faecousia sp.; assembly: GCA_045659925.1. Lineage (GTDB taxonomy): Bacteria > Bacillota > Clostridia > Oscillospirales > Oscillospiraceae > SVMC01. Next base: position 1,334 of record JAZRCV010000126.1, on the reverse strand, counting down.
GCTCTCCCTCTCCCGCCGCTTCCAGCTGTTCGAGCTGAAAAGCCAGGGCGTTCTGCGCGGTGGACAGCGCCCGCAGATCATCCTGCTCAGTGTATTCCACCTCCTGGGTCAAAATACGCCGCCCGTCTTCATATCGGCTTGTCTCACGAAGTACCTTCATGCTCTTCCTCCTTGATCTCTAAAATTCCCTCCATGTTCATTAAGATCTCTGGGGTCATTACCGCCCACAGAGCATCTGTGCTCCGCAACTTGATTCCCTCAATCTCAACATCTGCGCCCCGAAGCTCCATCTGTGCTTTCCGAAAGCTCGCCGCGGCAGTAGCGTCGGGAAATTTTACCTTTCCCTCACCGTCCACCTCTCCGCCCCACGCATCCACCAGGTTGCGCTCAGCCAGGCAGAATGCATCTCTCTCATCTGCCAAATTCCGGTATAGCCGCACCAGAGCTATTTGCTCTCCGGCCGAAAGACCCTTTGCCCGCATCAGAGGCGGCATAACCTCCAAGGCCATCAAAACTCTGTTTACTGTCATATGTCCTCCTTTTTGCTACGTAAGTATATACTTAAGTATGGTCAAATCCCAAGCATAGCGCGAATGGATGCCGCATTTTGCGCAATGTTTCCCATGTGCAGGATCAGATAGTTGTTGATTGTCGACTCATAAGCAATATTGACTGAGCTGTTTAGCTTCATCCCCTTTGTGGCATGCAGCACCAGCATATCATTGGAACTGTCAATGTACATACCGCCAATCATGCTGTTCCCGTTGTAAATTGTAAATGCACCGTATCCAATCAAAAACGCTCTTCCCGCGGCATCGTAAGAGGTAAAATTGGAGTTTGTAATGTTAATAGCGTTTAACGTCCCGGTGGTAATGTTCCCCGCATCAATGATCGTAGCACCCGGTGTTTGCAGGTTGGTAAAGCTTACTTTTCCCTGCATCTGTATGCCAAGGTTGTTAATGTTTAACTCATTTGTTCCAACCCGCGCAGACAAATTCTGCGACGTCAGCGACAGAGAAGCAATGTTCCCCTCTGCGCTTGTTACGCGTGCTTCAATTCCGGATGCAGTTTGCGTCAGCGTAGTAATGTCCCCCTCGTTGTTGCTCACCCGCGAGGATAACACCTCTGCATTTTGCGTCAGCGTGGATATATTCCCCTCATTGTCACTCACCCGGTTGGCCAGGCCTTCTGCGGTGATGGTCAGCGTGTCAATGTTTCCTTCCGCATCCGAAACCCGCTGCGTCAACCCCTCCGCCGTGATCTGCACCGCATTGACGTTTCCCTCGGCATCCTCCAGCCGCATATAGATTGGATCTGAGATCATTCCCGCAATT
>JAZRCV010000125.1:0-25103 GCA_045659925.1 Faecousia sp. | reverse complement strand
CAAATACCACTATCATTTTTAAAGGTTTTCTGTATAATATATAGTAGAAGCTCCGCTGGCCTTTTGCCAAAAGGCGGCATGATGTTTTATAGATCGAAAGGAGAATCCTATGGGCCTGATCAAAGCTGCACTGGGTGCTGCGGGCGGTGTCCTGGCAGACCAGTGGAAAGAGTATTTTTATTGTGAATCTATCCCCGTTACCGTCCTTGCGGTGAAGGGCCAAAAGCGCACCTCCGGCCGCTCCTCCAACACCAAGGGAAGCGATAACATCATCTCCAACGGCTCCGTCATCGCCGTGGCCGATGGCCAGTGCATGATGATCGTGGAGCAGGGCAAGGTTGTAGATGTGTGCGCCGAACCCGGCGAATATACATACGACACCTCCACCGAACCCTCCATCTTTGCTGGCTCCCTTGGCGAGGGCATCAAGGCTGCGTTCCAGACCATGGGCAAGCGCTTCACCTTCGGCGGCGAAGCCCCCAAGGATCAGAGAGTTTATTACTTCAATACCAAGGAGCTCATCGGCAACAAGTACGGCACCCCCTCTCCCGTACCTTTCCGCGTCGTGGATCAGAGAGCGGGTATTGATATCGATATCAATGTGCGCTGCTTCGGTGAGTACAGCTACAAGCTGGTGAACCCCCTTGCTTTCTACACCAATGTCTGCGGCAATGTGGCGGAAAGCTATGACCGCAGTGAACTGGACGGCCAGCTCAAGAGTGAGCTGCTCACCGCCCTGCAGCCTGCCTTTGCCCGCATTTCCGAGCTGGGCATCCGCTATTCTGCCCTCCCCGGCAAGACCAAGGAGCTGGCGGACGCACTGAGAGAAGAACTCTCCCATGACTGGCGTGATATCCGCGGCATCGAGATCCAGCGCGTAGGCGTTTCCTCCGTGAAGGCGGAAGAGGAAGACGAAAAGATGCTCAAGGAACTGGAGCGCAACGCAGCCTTCATGGATCCCACCCGGGCAGCGGCTCATATGGTGGGCGCACAGGCTTCCGCCATGCAGGCAGCCGCCTCCAATCAGGGCGGCGCAGCCATGGCCTTCATGGGCATGAATATGGCACAGGGCGTGGGCGGTATGAATGCCCAGAGCCTGTACCAGATGGGCCAGCAGCCCCAGTACCAGCAGCCGGCTCCGGCACCTGCACCCGCTCCTGCACCTGCTCCCGCGGCAAATGGCTGGCAGTGTGCCTGCGGTGCCACCGCCACGGGCAAGTTCTGCCCCGAGTGCGGAGGAAAGAAGCCCGAACCCAAGCCCGCCAATGGCTGGCAGTGCGCCTGCGGTGCCACCGTCACCGGCAAATTCTGTCCCGAATGCGGCACGAAGAAGCCGGAAGAACCCGTCGGCTGGACCTGTGCCTGCGGCGCAGTGAACAAGGGCAAGTTCTGCCCCGAATGCGGCGCCAAGAAGCCCGCAGGTGTCCCCCAGTACAAGTGCGACAAGTGCGGCTGGGAGCCGGAAAAGGGTGTGAAGCCCCCGCGCTTCTGCCCGGAATGCGGCGATCCCTTCGATAACGGTGATATCGTGGGTTAAGCTGCACCCTGTATTGGAAACAAAACGAAAAAGGAGGAATCATTTTGGCAGCAAAAGTGACCAATTATCAGTGCCCGGCCTGTACAGGCCCATTGCAGTTTGCATCGGACTCCGGCAAGCTGGCATGCGAATACTGCGGCAGCTCCTTTGAAGTTGCCGAGATTGAGGCAATTTATGCCCAGAAAGAGGAAAAGGCAGAAGCAGCCTGGCATGCAGAGAACATAGGCGGCAACTGGAGCGAGGAAGAGAGCGCCGGAATGCGAGCCTATTCCTGCCCCTCCTGCGGTGCGGAAATCATCTGCGACGAAACCACCGCTGCCACATCCTGCGTCTATTGCGGCAACCCTACAGTGGTGCCGGGGCAGTTCTCCGGTAGTCTGAAGCCGGATTTCGTCATTCCCTTCAAGCTGGACAAGGATGCGGCAGTGCAGGCTCTAAAGCGCTATTACAAGGGCAAGGTGTTCCTGCCCAAGGCATTCTCCACCGCCAATCACATCAGCGAGATCAAGGGTGTGTATGTGCCCTTCTGGCTGTTTGACGGTGAGGCGGAATGCTACGCAAACTACAATGCCTCCAATTCCCGTGTTTTCACCTCCGATGAGTATCGTGTGACGGAGACGGATCATTTCCATGTCCACAGAGCAGGCCAGTTCCGCTTTGAGCGGGTGCCGGTGGACGGCTCGTCCAAAATGCCGGATAACCACATGGATTCCATTGAACCCTATGACTATTCAGAGCTGAAGCCCTTCTCCACCGCCTATCTCCCCGGCTATCTGGCGGACAAATACGACATTGGCGCGGAGGTAAGCGCCAAGCGGGTCGATGACCGCATCCGGGGCAGCGCTTCGGAGCTGCTGCACAGCACAGTGCAGCAATATCAGAGTGTTTTGGAGCGCAATGCCGGTGTGAGGGTCAAGCGGGGCGATATCAAGTATGCCCTGCTGCCGGTGTGGATGCTCCACACCAAGTGGAAGGATAAGGACTATCTCTTTGCTATGAACGGCCAGACCGGTAAGCTCATCGGCGATCTTCCCGTGGACAAGGGCAAGTTTGCCGCCTGGATGGCAGGCATATCCCTGCCCCTGATGGCAATTCTGGCTCTGCTGCTGCTCTAAGGAGGGAATGCTATGAAACATCGTATTTTTGCTCTGATTCTGGTGCTGGTTCTGGCCCTTGGCCTGACCATGCCTGCGGCAGCCCTTCAATATGACAAGCTTACCCTGGAAATTGAGGAGATGGACAATGATCGCCTGCAATCCCATGGCCTGTCCATCCTCCCCACCATGTCCGAACAGTATGGCTTTGATCTGCGGGTAGAAATCGTTGAAGCCATAGAGGGCGAAGTTCTGGAAGACCGCGCCCACAATATTTATGATATCAACAGCTACGGCTACGGCACCAACAGCGACGGATCCCTTCTGATGATTCAGGTGGCGAATCTGGGCAGCAGTGTGAACATCATGGATTATACCGTGATCGGCAAAGGTGCCGGAACAGAACTCCTGGGCAATAGTGAGAGCCTTCTGCTGTTTGAAAGTCTGGATCTGACCCTGCAGGGCGGCGAGATGGACTATGCTTCTGCGGGTATCCTTTGTGCAGATGCAGTGGATGTCTATGCCGGCATAATGGGCATGCTCTTGGAGCAGGTGCTCAATATTAACCCCTCCATGGAGGCCGACCAGCAGCAGGCTCCTGCGGCTGCGGAAGAGCCCCAAGCCCATATTGTAGACAATGCCGAACTTCTGGCAGAAGAGCAGAAGGCGGAACTGGAGGAACAGGCCGCCGCTCTGGCAGAAGAGTACGGCTGCGGCGTGTATGTGCTGACGGTGAAGACCATGGCCGGCGCAGAACGGCGGGAATTTGCCGAAGCATATTATACCGATAGAAATCTGGGTGTGGGTGATGACCGCAACGGCATCCTCTTCCTTGTCTGCATGGACAGCCGGGATTATGTGACCGTCACCTATGGCGGCGATGACCACTGCGGCATCGGCATCCGGGCCTTTACGGATGCGGGCATTGCCGCCATGGAGGAAGAAGTGGTTGCAATGCTCACCGACGGCGACTACAGCGATGCCTTTGCCACCTATCTGGATACCTGCGAGGACTATCTTTCCTATTTTGCCAAGCATGGCGAGGGCAAGGTACCCCAGGAGAAGGGCAATCTCCCGCTCCGGCTGGCCATTGTGGTGCTGGTGCCCCTGCTGATTGCGCTGGTGGTATGTCTGGTGCTCCGCAGCCAGATGAAGACGGCGAAGCCCGCCGCCACCGCTGAGGAATACATCCCCAAGGAGAGCTTTATGCTCACCGCCCAGAGAGATCACTTCGTCCATACCTCCCGCCGCCGCGAAAAGATTGAGAAAAAATCCGGCTCCGGCTCCTCCGTGAGCAGCAGCGGCTTCGGCGGTAGCAAGGGCGGAAAGTTCTGATACCCCAAGCAAAATAAATCCATAACGAATCAAACCGCCCTTTCCCATGCCGGAAAGGGCGGTTTTTGCTGTATGTTAATTCATTTTGCGGAATTTGTAGCTGCCGTTGCTGGTACGGAAGGCGTTGATGAGGTTGCGGATGGAACCGAGGGCGGTCAGGCCGTAGCCGATGGCAAGGTCGCTGTAGAATTCGCCGGACAGACCGGATTCCATAATGATGGCGTTCAGATTACGGAAAACATCAAAGAAGGTGATGTCGAGATCTTTGAGTGCAGCATAGGCTTCCCAGGACCAAGCGATCTTGTTGGAGAGATAAACGCCCGCAATCAGGATCACGATGGAGGCGATGACGCCCTTGCGGTCCAGATGACCACCCAGCAGCTCATAGCCCTTCATGGCGCAAACTGCCATGATGAGGCCTGCGATACTTGCGATGTAGCCTGCTCTGAAGATCAAAACCCATGCGACGCAGCCAATCAGGGCACCAAGCACAGCACCCACGATACCGCCGAGGAAATTACTCTTCTTTGCCTTGGTGGCAGTCTGGGCATCCTTCAGGGCCTGACCCACTTCTTCCACGCAGCCGTCGCACAGGTGGACGAGCTCTCCGTTGAGGCTCCAGCAGTTGAGGGAGTTGGAAACATCGCCGCAACAGCCGCAGCCGGTGCGGTAGCTGTTGCTGGTAAGATAGCTGAGGATAGGTTCCATCACACCGTTCACCAGCTCCGGCACCTTCTTTGCAAGGGTGACAGCTCCAAGGGTGAGGGTGAAGCGGTAGGGCGCGGTATCCACATTGCGGATTTTCTTGTTCCCGGCCTGACACTGCAGCAGGAAAGCTTTCAGTGCGGTGTTGTCCGGGTCAGATTCCCGATGGGCACTGACAGTGAGAAGGTAGCCGCCTTCAATGGCGCTGAACGCCATATAATAGCCGCGGCAATAGCCGGAAAGATGGTTCTTGTGGTCGGTGAGACCACCGCTCAGGATCTCAGCGCGGATTTTTTCATTAAACATGGTCTTCCTCCTTTATCCGTCCGATGCCTGTTGGGATCGGCGGATTTCGACATATGTAGTGATTATACCACATCTTAGGTTAATTTCAAGGTTTTTTTAACTGTTTTGTCGATGGGGAGCCTTTTCTGTATTTTTACTAATGCACCCCTTGCATTTTCGGGCAGGAGTGCTAAAATGTAATATGGAGAAATTTGGGAAATTACCCTGTATCAGGGCATAAGATAGGAGGAAAAAGATGTTTGTGCTGTTTTTCCTGGCATGGATCATTTTTAACGGAAGACTGACGATGGAGATATTCCTGTTCGGTATCGTGATCTGTGCGGCGGTGTTCTTCTTTGGGTGCAAATTTATGGGATACAGCCTCAGAAAAGAGCGAAATTTCTACAGGAAACTGCCAATTTTACTGCAATATTGTTCTGTTTTGCTGAAAGAGATCGTTCTGGCCAACCTGACATTATGCCGCATGATCCTCACGCGGAAGGAAGTCATGGAACCTGTCTTGGTACACGTAGGTACCACCCTGAAAACCGATACGGCAAAGACTTTGCTTGCCAATGCCATCACACTTACCCCGGGCACCATCACCGTATCCGTCACCGGGCAGAAATTGCTGGTACACTGCCTGGATAAGAGTCTGGCGCAGGGCATGGAGGATTCCGCAATCGTTCGTATTTTGGAAAGACTGGAGGGAATTGCATGAGCGTTACAGAGCTGATACAGCAGAACAATGCTTTGTTTTACGGCATTTTATCGGTACTGGCAGTGATGCTGGTGCTGTGCCTGATCCGGGCGGCCATCGGCCCCAGAATTGCCGACCGTCTGGTGGCGGTCAATATGATCGGCACCATGGTCATCGTGAGCATTGCCATACTGGCCCTGGTAAAAAATGAAGGCTATCTGGTGGATATCTGCCTGATTTATGCCCTCATCAGCTTCCTTTCGGTGATCGTGCTGACCCGTATTTACACCGGTGTCTACCGTGATGCCAAGGAAGGGGAAAAGGAAAAGAAGGAGGATGGCGAAAATGCAGATTCTTAACCATCTTCGGTTCGTTGCCGGAACCGGGCTTTTGCTTTTGGGACTTGGCATCTTTGCGCTGCAGATCTTCGGTGTGTTCAAGTTCAAGTATGTGCTCAACCGGATGCACGCCGCTGCCATGGGAGACACCATGGGCATCACCTGCTCCCTTATGGGGTTGATGCTCCTGTGCGGCTGGAATGTGACCACCCTGAAAATGGCCATGATCGTGATTTTCCTGTGGCTGGCTTCGCCCGTTTCCTCCCATCTGATCTCCCGGCTGGAGGTCACGACCAACGAGGAACTGGAGAGGCACTGCGAACTTCCCCCGGAGGAATGGGAGGATGAACTATGCTGATTTTTGAACATATTCTGCTGCTGTTCCTGGTGGCCTGCGCCATTGCGGTGAGCTTTTCCAAGAACCTTTTGAACTCCATTATCATATTCATGTCCTACAGTCTGGTCATGTCCACCATCTGGATCCTGCTGGAATCTCCGGATCTGGCCATCACTGAGGCCGCCGTAGGTGCGGGCGTTACGAGTCTTTTGTTCTTTGTGACTCTGAAGAAGATCCGCGCCATGAAGGAAGAGGGAAGTAAAAATGAGTAAACCAATTCCGGAAGAAGAATATAACAGAAAACCGCTGACCCCCCTGATCCGCTGGGTGATGGGCGAAGCCGATCCCTATCTCGGCAATGTGGAAATGCGAAGACCCAGGGACAATGCCCCCAGCGAGGGTCTGGTGCAATCCCACCGCAAGGATCGCGAGCAGGTCATTGAGCAGGTGTTTGACCGGGAGCATAACCGGGCACTCAAGGCCTTTGGTGTGCTCTATCGGTTTGTCGCCGTCGTGTGCTGTCTGGCGCTGATTGCCATGCTTTTGGTGGCGGTGTACCATCTGCCCCCGGTGGGCCATGCCGACAACCCCACCAACAATGAGGTGGCCGCCAGATACATTGAGGACGGTCTGCAGGAGACGGGTGCGGTGAACATCGTCACCGGTATGATCCTGGATTATCGTGCCTTCGACACCTTTGGCGAATCCAATGTGCTGTTTATCGCCACCTGCACGGTGCTGATCCTGCTGCGGGACGATCAAAAGAAGAAAAAGCAGCTCCCCGACCCGGAAGAAGTCCGGGAACGCCGCTTTGAACCGGGAGATGACATTATTCTCCAGCGGGTGACCTTCATTCTGTTCCCCATCATCATGATTTTCGGCATCTATGTGATCCTGAACGGCCATATCTCCCCGGGCGGCGGCTTTTCCGGCGGCGCCATCATGGGCGCGGGCCTGATCCTCTATGCCAATGCCTTCGGCTTTGAAAAGCTGAGCTGCTTCTTTACAGAAAAGACCTATAAATGGGTTAGCTTCGGCGCACTGAGCTTCTATTGCCTTGCCAAGAGCTATTCCTTCTTTACCGGTGCCAACCATCTGCCCTCCGGCATTCCCCTTGGCAATGCCGGTGACATCATCAGCAGCGGCCTGATCCTGCCCCTGAATATCTGCGTGGGTCTGGTGGTGGCCTGCACCATGTACGCCTTCTTCACCCTGTTCCGGAAAGGGGGATTTTAACCGTGACCGAGCATATTTTTCCCAATATCGGCGAAGCGGTTGCCATGATCCTCTTTGGCATTGGCTTTGCCAACCTGCTGTTCCAGAAGAATTTAATCAAGAAAATCATTGGCTTTAACATCATGGATACTGCCATTTTCCTCTTCCTGGCGGAAAACGGCTATATTTCCGGCAGAATGCCCCCCATTGTGGTGGATGGCATTCAGGATGTTGCCCACTACATCAACCCCATCCCCGGCGGCCTGGTGCTGACGGGTATCGTGGTCAGTGTTTCTGTCAGTGCGCTCATGTTGTCGCTGACCATCCGGCTCTATCGCAGATATCACACCCTGGACTTGGATGAGATCTCTGCCCAGCTTCGTAAGGAGGGATTGTAAATGGCATTTGTTCAGAACGTACCCTTCTTTTCCATCATGCTTTCCATGTTCTCCGGCATCATTTCCGCGGTGCTGCCGGGGAAATGGGCCAGACGGCTGAATACGGCGGTCATCACCGCCATTGGCCTGATGACCCTCTGGCTGCTTGGCTATATCATCGATGCCGAAATCGGCAGCTACACCTACATGATGGGTCATTTCCCTGCCCCCTGGGGCAATGAGATACGGGCAGGTGCGCTGGAAGCGGGCATGGCGCTGTTCATCTGCGTTATCATGCTCATCTGCCTTTTGGGCGGCAAAAAACCGCTGAATGACGAGGTGGAGCACAGCAAGCACAACATTTATTTCATCCTCTGCGATTTGCTGCTGAGTTCCCTTCTGGCCCTGATCTACACCAACGACCTGTTCACCGCCTATGTCTTTGTGGAAATCAACACCATTGCCGCAGGCGGCCTCATCATGATCCGGCAGAATGGCCGCTGCATTGAGGCGGCGGTGCGCTATATGATCATGAGCCTGCTGGGTTCCGGTCTGCTGCTCATGGGCATTTGCATGCTCTACTGCCTGACAGGGCATCTGCTCATGACCAATATCCAGATCGAGATCGCCGCCATCATGGATGCGGGCACCTATCAGGTTCCCGTGCTCATCACCATCGGCATCATCACCGTTGGCCTCGCCATCAAGAGCGCCCTGTTCCCCTTCCATAACTGGGTGCCGGATGCCTATGGCTATTCCACCGTGTCCTCCGGGGCCATTTTGTCCAGCCTGGTGTCCAAGGGCTATCTGTTCCTGCTCATTAAGATTTTCTATCGCGTGATCGGCTTTGCGTACATTTCCGGCAGCCATATTCTGAACATTTTGTTCCTCTTTGGCCTGTGCGGCATGATCTTTGGCTCCATGAGCGCCATCTGGGAATCGGATATCCGCAGAATGATCGCCTTCTCATCCGTGGCCCAGATCGGCTATATCTACATGGGCTTTGGCCTCGGCACGGAAGAGGGTATGGTTGCCGCTGTGTTCCACATCCTTGCCCATGGTGCCACCAAGGCGCTGCTCTTCGTCTCCGCTGCGGGCTTGACGGATGTTTCCGGGGAGAGTACGGATTTCTTCAATCTCACCGGCGCGGGCTACCGCAACCGGACGGCAGGTGTGGGCTTTTTGGTGGGCTCCTTGTCCATGGTAGGCATTCCTCTGTTTTCCGGCTTCGTCAGCAAGCTTCTGTTTGCTGAGGGTGCGGTGCTGCTGTCCAACTGGAAGCTGCTGCCCACCTTGATCGTACTGGCCATCAGTACCATTCTCAACGCCATCTACTTCCTGAAAACCGTCATCCGCATTTATACCCCCATGCCCGAAGAGCTTGTGCAGGAGCGGGGCTTTGTGCGGCTGCATTTCCGGGAGCAGAAGCTGTTTGCGGTTACGATGGTTCTGTTTATCATTGTAAATTTGTTCCTTGGCAGTAGCTCTCAGCCTGTGCTCCGGCTCATTGAACAGGGGCTGCATCACTTCTCGTAAGAAAGGAGGTTTCGTCGTGCTGATTCTATCATCTGTTCTGGTCCCGCTTCTGTGGGGTGCCATACTCCTGCTGCTGCCGGAGTTCAAATCTCGCCGCACTCTGCTGACGCTTTCGGGTCTGGGCCTGATTCTTGCCGCAAGCCTTGGCCTTGCTGCGATGCTGGGCGGCAAAACGGAGCTGTTCCTTTTCTCCTTCGGCGGCAATCTGTCGGTGTTCTTCCGCATTGACGAACTGGGCCGACTTTTCGCTGCAGTGGTCATTTTCGTGTGGCTGCTGGCGGGATTCCATGCCTTTGGCTATATGAAGCATGAGCGGGAGGAAAAGCGCTATTTTAGCTTCTATCTCATGGTGTTCGGCATTCTCCACGCCCTGGTGTTTGCGGGCAACATGGTTACCTTCTACCTGTGCTACGAGCTGATGACCCTGCTTTCCTTCCCCCTGATCCTCCACAACCGTTCCAAGGAGGCGATCATGGGAGGGCTCAAGTATCTGTTCTACTCTCTGTTTGGTGCTTATCTTGTGCTGTTTGGCCTGTTTTTCCTGAATCGATACGCTTTCAGCCTGGATTTCCTGTCCGGCAGCGCATTGAATTTGCAGGCAGTTGCCGGAAATGAGGCCATCATGCTGATCGCGGTCTTTTCCATGATCCTGGGCTTCAGCGTCAAGGCGGGCATGTTCCCCCTGCATGCATGGCTGCCCACGGCCCATCCCGTGGCTCCCGCCCCCGCCAGTGCGGTCATGTCCGGCATCATCGTTAAGGTGGGCGTGCTGGGCGTCATCCGGGTGGTATACTGCCTGATCGGCCCGGACTTTATCCGGGGCACCTGGGTGCAGACCGTGTGGATGAGTCTGGCCCTGCTTACGGTGTTCATGGGCTCCATGCTGGCCTACCGGGAAAAGGTGCTGAAAAAGCGGCTGGCTTATTCTACGGTCAGTCAGGCATCCTATATCCTCTTCGGCCTTTCTCTGCTGCAGGCGCAGGCCCTCACCGGCGCGCTGCTCCATGTGGTATTCCATGCCATCATCAAGTCCTGCCTGTTCCTGTTCGCCGGTGCCATTATTTTTAAAACCGGCAAAACCCGGGTGGAGGAACTGCGGGGCGTGGGCAAGGAAATGCCCGTCACCCTTTGGTGCTATACCTTCGCTGCCGCTGCCCTCATCGGCATTCCCCCTGCCAGCGGCTTCATCAGCAAGTGGCATCTGGCACTGGGCGCACTGGATACCGGTATTCCCGTGTTCTCCTGGCTTGGGCCGGTGGTGCTGCTGGTCAGCGCCCTGCTGACGGCGGGGTATCTGCTGCCCATTACGATTCACGGCTTCCTGCCCGGCGCGGATTTCAGCAGCGCAGGGCTGAAAAAGAAGGAACCCGGCCTTGCTATGCTGCTGCCCATCGCGATGCTTGCGGTGCTGGCAATCGCGCTTGGTATGTTCCCCACAAAATTGACGGCTTATATTTCTGGCATCGTCAGCATGATCCTGGGAGGTGAACTATGAGTCAAGTTTTGATTTTGGCAATCATTGGACTCCCCGTTCTTGGTGCTTTGCCGCTGCTCATCCCGCGATTTCTGAAGTGCAGATGGATGCTGCTGCTGTATGTGGAGGGCATTGTCCTGGCCAGCTCTGTTCTGACCTGGATTTTGCTTCCCCGAGGCACTACGGAAGTGTTCCATCTCATACATTTTGTCAACAATCTGTCTATTTCCTTCAAAATGGACGGCATGACCATGATTTTTGCCGGTCTGGTGTCGATCCTTTGGCCCTTGGCCACCCTCTATGCATTTGAGTATATGCGCGGAGACGGACAGGAGAAAACCTTCTTCATGTTCTTCACCATGACCTATGGTGTCACCCTGGGCATTGCCTTTGCCTCGGACATCATGACCATGTACTTCTTCTATGAGCTTTTGACCCTGGTGACCTTCCCGCTGGTGCTGCATGCCCACAACCGCGAGTCTGTGCTGGCATCCAGAAAATATCTGTATTTTTCCATCGGCGGCGCGGCCTTTGCCATGATGGGCATGATCTTTATCATGGTATTCGGCCTGACCACAGAGTTTATGCCGGGCGGCGTGCTGGAAAGCGAAGCCCTTACGAACCATATGCCCCTGCTTCTGTGGATCTACTTTTTCTCCTTCATGGGCTTCGGTGTCAAGACGGCCATTTGGCCCCTGTCCTCCTGGCTTCCTCAGGCGGGCGTGGCACCCACTCCCGTTACCGCCCTGCTGCATGCTGTGGCGGTGGTCAATGCGGGTGCCTTCGCCATCATTCGCCTGACCTACTATTCCTTTGGCGTTGACTACCTGCAGGGCACCTGGGTGCAGTATGCCTGCATGGCGCTGGCAGTTTTCACCATCGTCTATGGCTGCAGCCGGGCGGTGAAGGAGACCCACATCAAGCGGCGTCTGGCCTGGTCCACGGTGAGTAACCTCTCCTACATTATTTTCGGCGTCACCATTATGACCCCCCTGGGTCTGGTGGGTGCGCTGGCCCACTTTGTATTCCACGGCTTTATGAAGATCTGCGCCTTCCTGTGCGCCGGTGCCTTCATGCATCAGACGGGAAAAAGCCATGTGTATGAAATGAACGGCATGGGCAAAAAGATGAAAATCGTCTTTGGCTGCTTTGCCCTGTCTGCCCTGGGCCTTATGGGCGTGCCGGGCTTTGCAGGCTTCATCAGCAAGTGGAGTCTGGCGGAAGCTGCGGTGGACAGCGGTATGCCTCTGGCATATGTGGGCATTGCCGCCCTGCTGATTTCCGCATTTTTGACCGCCATTTATATGCTGGCTGTGGTCAATCGAGCCTATTTCCCCAAGAAGAACTTCGATTCTGCCGCCATTGCCAATGTGAAGGATCCGGGCTGGCAGATGTGCCTGCCTCTGATCGTCTGCGCGGCTGCTGTGGTTCTGCTGGGCCTGTTCTCTGAACCCTTGATGAGCTTTATCCGGGAAGTTGCCCGGGCAATCCATTAGAAAGGAGGGGTCGCTATGACCGGACTTATCTGTCTTTTGATCTTCATGCCCATGGCAGCAGCGGTGATTTCCTGGCTGATCGGGAAAAAGTCGAACTCTGGCCGGGATGTCTGGATCAGTGTTGTGGTCGTGGCAGAATTCCTCCTGAGCCTGATCCTCCATACCCTTGGCTGGGAAACCGATCACGGTATCATCTCCCTGCCCGGGATCTGCGGCATGGGGCTGCATTTTACCATCGATGGCTTCCGAGTCATCTATGTCTCCATCGCCTGCTTTATGTGGATGATCACAGGTCTGGTTTCTCCGGAGTATTTTTTCCACCATCACAATCGCAACCGCTATTATTTCTTTAACCTTGTTACCCTTGGGGCAACGGCGGCGATTTTCCTTTCCGCCGATCTCTACACCACCTTCATTTTCTTTGAGATCATGTCCCTTGCCTCCTATGTGTGGGTAGCTCAGGAGGAAACCGCCCCTGCCCTTCGGGCAGCCACCACCTATCTGGCGGTGGCAATCATGGGCGGTCTGGCGCTGCTGATGGGCTTGTTCCTGCTGCAGCACGAAGCCGGCACCCTGATGCTGGAGGAACTTCCCGCTGCCTGCGAAGGCAAGAACCTCTATCCCGCCGCCATCTGTATGTTCGTGGGTTTCGGTGCCAAAGCGGGCGCCTTCCCCATGCACATCTGGCTGCCCAAGGCCCATCCTGTAGCACCGGCTCCCGCCAGTGCGCTGCTCTCCGGTATCCTGACAAAAACCGGCGTTTTCGGCCTTTTGATCATCAGCTGCAAGCTGCTTTTGCACGATGGGGACTGGAGCACCTTTATCCTGCTCACCGGTGTGATCACCATGGTGCTTGGTGCGGTGCTGGCGCTGTTTTCCGTGGATTTCAAGCGGACACTGGCCTGCTCCTCTGTGTCCCAGATTGGCTTTATTTTAGTGGGCCTTGGCATGTTTGGCCTGCTGGGGGAAGAAAACAGCCTTGCCATGCAGGGCACCTTCCTGCATATGCTGAACCATTCCATGTTCAAGCTGGTGCTGTTCCTGTGTGCGGCAGTGATCTTTATGAACACCCATAAGCTGAATCTCAATGAGATTCGGGGCTTTGGCCGCAAAAAGCCCTTGCTGGGCTTCTGCTTCCTGATGGGTGCCCTTGGTATTGGCGGCATTCCCATGTGGAGCGGCTATATCAGCAAGACCCTGATCCACGAAAGCATCGTAGAGTATATCCACGGCCTGCAGGGCGGCCATTTCCTGCCGGGTCTGCTCTCAGCGGGGCATATGAAGCTCATTGAGTGGATCTTCCTCCTCAGCGGCGGCATCACCCTGGCCTATATGTGCAAGCTTTTCGTGGCTGTCTTCGTGGAAAAGAATCAGGATCCCGGGGTGCAGCTTGCCTATGATGAAAAGATGCCCTATATGAATCATATGACCGCCTTTGCCCTGACCCTTGCCGCGATGGTGATCCCCTATCTTGGTGCTTCGCCTCATGAGACGATGGATCATCTTTCCGATCTGGCCCAGAGCTTCTTCGGCGTGGAGCATACCGAGCATGTGAAGCTGTATTTCAACTGGATCAATGTCAAGGGCTGCCTGATTTCCGTGTGCTCCGGCGCGATCATTTACCTTGTGGTGGTGCGGGGCTGGCTGATGCAGCGGGACGCCGATGGCGTGAAGCAGTATGTGAACCGCTGGCCGAAGTATCTTGATCTGGAAGAGACATTTTACCGCCCGGTGCTGATTCAGGCTCCCTGTGCCATTCTTGGGGTGCTTACCGGCATTCTGGATACGCTGGTGGATGCCATCGTGGTGTTCCTTCGCAGAACCATCTACCGCGACAGCCCCAAACAGGGAGAGCTGGAAGAGGGCAACGCCCTGACCCATACGCTGGGTGTGCTTCTGAATCTGCTGACCCGAACCCTGAACAAAACCGTGTGGAGAAACAGGGAGGTAAAGCGGGATTTCGAGCACCGGCTGGTGCTGAGATATGAGGCATTCAAGGAAAACACCACGGTCATCGGCCGCAGCCTGTCCTACGGACTGGTGCTGTTCTGCCTTGGCCTGTGCGCCACCCTTTTGTACCTTCTGGTTTCCGCCTTCCTCAGATAAAGCTTGGCAATGCCATAGAACAAAAAACGAACAGAGCAAGAGTAAAAGGATTCGATCCTTCTATTCTTGCTCTGTTTTTTTGATAAATTGTAGCTGTGTGGTGTGTTTCCTGTGGGGTAACACGCGATTAATTTGCAACGCCCTCTGTGGGGTAGGTTTCGTACAGGGTTTCCTGGGAGAAGTAGTGATCCAGAATGTCCACGGCGATGGAGCCGAGGTTGCCGCCCTGGGCACCCTTTTCCACATACACCGCGATGGCGATCTGGGGATCGTCCGCTGGGGCGAACACCAAAAGGGAGGCGTTGTCCGAGCCGCCGGAGCCATGCTGGGCGGTACCGGTCTTGGCGCACACATCCATGGGATAGTTTTCCAGATGGGTTTTGGCGCTGCCTTCGGTGGCTGCCAGGCGCATACCGTAGACGATGGCGTTATAAGCGGTGTCGGAGATCTCGTAGGTGCTGACCACCTCCGGATCCACTTCCTTTAAAAGCTCCTGATAGTCTGCGGAGATGACCTTCTGCAGGAAGGTTGCCCGGTAGCGGGTACCCTGATTGGCCAGGGTGCTGGCGTAGACACAAAGCTGCAGGGGGGTAATGCGGTTTTCCGACTGGCCGATGGAGGCGGCCAGCGTATCGGCGCTGTACCAGCCGGACTGGTCGGGCTGGTCGGCGTAGAGGATCTTCTTGGTCTCGCCGTTGGCGCGGTAGCCGATTTCCTCCGGCAGTTCAATGCCCGTGGGCTGGCCCAGACCCATGGCGGCAGCCACTTCATCAATGGCCTCAATGCCGGTCAGGCGGCCTGCTTCGTAGAAATAGTAGTTACAGGAGACACTGATGGCATTGGCAAGATCCACGATGCCGTGGGTCATGGTGCCCTTGGAGCTGGTCCAGATGTGGCACACAGGCTGATAGCTGTCGTAATAGGTGTAAACGCCCTTGTCATCGATGCTGTAATAAGGGCTGATGGTTTCGGAGTCGATGGCGGCGATGGAGGTGATCATCTTGTAGACGGAGCCGGGAGGATAGGTTGCCAGCAGGGCGCGGTTCCACATGGGGGAGCGCTCATCCTCAATGAGGGTCTGGTAATCCTGAGAGAAGGTTTCCAGATTGAAGGTGGGATAGCTGGCGCTGGCCAGAACGTCACCGGTCTTGACCTCCATGACCACTGCTGCACCGGCCTTGGCGTCCTTGCCTTCTCCGGTGCCGGTGATGCCGTGCTCGTTCAGATTTTCAATGCACTCTGCCAGAGATTTTTCTGCCACGGCCTGCAGGCCGATGTCCAGCGTGGTTTCTACATTGGAGCCGGCTTTCGGCTCTTCGGAGTAGTATTCCTCCAGCACCAGGCCGTCGGAGGCCACGGTAGTGACCCGAACGCCGTCTTCGCCGTGAAGATAGGGCTCAAAGGCGGCTTCCAGACCGTCCTTGCCGATCTGGGCATTCATGCTGTAGCCGAGCTGCTTGTATTCCTCATATTCTTCGGCATAGATGGGGCCGGTTCGGCCCAGAATATGGGCAGCGTAAGGGGTGTTGTATTCCCGGACGGTGGTGGTTTCCACGCTCATGCCCGGCACATTCAGCTCCATCAGCTTTGCAAGGCTGTCGGAGTCCACATCCGCCAGCAGGGTGTAGGTGGGCAGATTTGCCACGTTCACCAGCTCCAGCTCGTAGCGCAGGCCGATGACCCGGCGGCATTCTTCCTCCGTCCAGTTGTTGGGGATGTTGTAGGATTTCTTCATCAGCTTCACGATCTGCTGGGCAGAAATATCCGGATCCCAACTGCGGGAGGTCAGATACTGGCGGAAGTAGCCCTGCCATGCCTCGGAATAGCTGTCCATGGTGTACTCATAGGGCTTTTGCAGGCTGATGGGCAGATGATCTGCATAGTCCAGCCCACGATCCCGGCAGAGGTTGGTGAGCTGACGCAGGCTCTCATTGGGGTTTTCTGAGTTATAAAGAACGTAACTGTTGATAATCAGGTTGTAGCTGGCTCGATTGGACACCAGAATGTTGCCGTTGCGGTCGAGGATCTGACCACGGGCAGCGGAGACGGGGGTGCGGTAGGTGTAAATACTGATGGAGCTGTCGGAATTGGTGGCGTTTACCACCTGTACCGTATAGGCCCGGAAGCCATAAAATCCCATCAGCAGCGCCACGAGAGCCAGAAACACCCCGAGACGAAATTTGATTATGCGTTCCATGCGCTTCCTCCCACGCGGTGAATCACCCGGAACAGATAGTAGAACACCGGGCAGCTTGGAATTCCCAGCAGGACGCCGGGGATCAGAATGCGGAAATACTGCGAAGCTGTTACGCTGTCAAGGAACAGCCGCAGCAGGAAAATGGCGCTTTCATGGCAAAGGCTCAGGGCAAAGCAAAGGCCGATGCAGGTCAGAAGCTGCTGCCGGAAAAGCTTTTGCATCAAAAGGCCCAGACCCATTCCGCCGCAGGTGAGAGCCAGAATGGATACATAGCCCAGATCTCCGCTGGACATAGCCCAGACGAGGCTGGTAATCAGGGCAAACACACTGCCGCTGTCGGCACCTTCGATGATGCACACGCAGCCGATGAAATAGGGCACCAAATTCACCTTCGCTCCCAATACGGGAAGCCGACTGAAAATGACGGTCTGCAGCACCACCGTGGCCAAAAAGGCGGCGGTGTACAGCGCCCATTTCAGGAAGATCCGCCACTGTAATCTTGTGATATGCAGTTTTTTTAACTGGCTGAGCCATTGCGTTTCCATGGCGGTCTCCTTTCTTCTGTCTGAAATTAGCAACACTTGCTTCTGCGCCGGTAGTCTCTACATCGTGTGTCTTATTCGTTCACATAGTTTTTAATGATAAACACCTGCTCCAGGGCGTCAAAGTCTGCGGCGGGCTCGATGACGGCGTATTTTGCCACGCCGGTGCCGTCCAGACCTGCGTCCACGATGTAGCCCAGAATCAGGCCACGGGGATAGAGGGTGGAGCCGGTGGAAACCACCTGGTCATTGTTGCGGATGACCGCATCGGTGGACAGGTAGTCCATGCGAAGCTGGTTCTCCTTGTCGGTCTTGTAAGCGCCCTGTACGATGCCGTTGTAACCGGAGGAGGACAGGGTGGCGGAAATCTGCAAAGAGGAGTCCAGAATGGTGGTGATGGTGGCCCAGTTGGTGCCGCATTCGGTGACGATGCCCACCACCTGGCCCTGCTCCGTCACAGCACACATGCCCTCATTGACACCGGAAAGGGTTCCCTTGCCGATGGTGAAGGTGTTGCGCCAGTTGCTGGAGTCCCAGCTGATGATATAGGCGGACAGCAGCTCGTAGTCCTCATGCTCCTGCAAAAGCTGCGCCACGCTGCGAAGCCGCTCGTTTTCGCGCTGCAGGGTATCTGCGGTACGGATTTCATCCTCCATGGAGGCCAAACGCTCCTTCAGGTAGGCATTTTCCGCCGCCAGAGATTCGTATTCAAAAACATAGTTATAGAACCGCTCCACCGTCCGGGTCAGGGCGGAAAGGCTGCTCTGGAAGGGGGTCAGAAGAGACTGGGTTACATTTTTACCGGCAGCCGTACCGGTAATCAGCGCAGAACTGACCGCCAGAACGATGGCCAGCAGTACCGCAAGCAGGATAATCAGCTTGCGCCGTGCGGGTTTATCGGATTTCAAGCCATCACCTCATTTACTTCAGGATCTCAACGCCGAAGCGCGAAAGCATCTGGGAAAGGGCGCAAAGGGGCAGCCCCATGACATTATAATAGTCTCCGTCCAATCTGTCCACAAAAATTGAAGCCAGACCCTGAATTCCGTAACTTCCGGCCTTGTCCATAGGTTCGCCGCTGGCAACATAAGCGGCAATTTCCTGATCACTCAGGGGGCGGAAATGGATTTTCGTGGTAATGGCCTGGGTTTCGCAGCGCTCGCCTTGCAGCAGGCACACGCCGCTCACCACCTCGTGGGATCGGCCGCTGAGCAGCCGCAGCGTGGCTTTGGCATCTTCTTCCGAAGTGGGCTTGCCAAGACGGCGGCCGTCAATGCACACCACGGTGTCGGCGCTGATGATCAGGTCGGTCTTATCTGCCCGGGGGGCAACGGCACGGGCCTTCCACTCGCTGACCCGGCAGATCTCCTGCTCCAGCGGGATGGCAGGGTCCATGGTTTCGTCAATTTCCTCGGTCATGACCCGGAAGGTCAGGCCGAGCCTTTCCAGCAGCTCCTGCCGCCGGGGAGATTTGGATGCTAAAATAATCATAGATTACCTCTTTTGAAGGGAATTATCCACATTTGCAGCCTGTACGCGGGCGATCACAGATCGCCCCTACGATCAGATCTGGGAATTTATGCAAAAACTGTCGTTGCGGTTGTAGGGGCGACCTGTGGTCGCCCGGCAGAAAAATGTTTCGTTTATATCGGAACTATCGGCGAGTTCGCAGCCTTTTGCGGGCGTGCAATGCACGCCCCTACATTCTCTGAAGGAGACTTCCTCTGTGAATGTAGGGGCGACCATTGGTCGCCCGGCAGAGAATATTGCGTTTATATCGGAACTATCGGCGAATTCGCAAGCTTTTGGGACGGGAAACCCGTCCCCTACGGTGAGATTTTGGCGTTATTCCACACCCCGGGAATAGAGGCCGCGGGTGCAGGTGCCGGGGTCGAAGTCCGCGCCGGTGCGCCAACTCTCTATGACCCGGGAGACCTCGGCGGGGCGCTCTGTGGTGAACTGCACTCGCACATAGCTCAGGCCCAGACGGCAAAGCTGGGCTTCCTTATCCAGCCAGTAGAGCTTCTTGCCGTTGAGTACCACGCTGCGGCAGCTGTCGCCATCCCGGATCACCGGGAATTCGGCGCCGGTGCGGTCGATGAGCTTGGTGACACCGGCGCGACAGGCGCAGGAGCCGGTGCGGCCCTTGATGATGCAGTTTTCCGTGAGCATCAAAGGCTGTCTGCCGTAGATGATCAGCTCCGTGGGCAGGGCCTTACTCAGATCCCGGAGCTGGGGCAGGGTTATTTCAAAGGAAACCGTGGCGCTGATAAAGCCAAGGGAGCGCAGCTCCAGCATGGTGCGGGAGTTGAGCACATTCAGACCAAAATCGCCGCAGAGGGAGAAGCCACGGGAGCGGGCAATAGAAAGCTGGCCGATATTCCCCGTCAGCACCTTGCGCACGCCCCGCTCATAGGCGGCATCAAGCTGGCTGACCAGCTTGGTGTTATCCCGATCCTGCAGGATTCTGGGCAGCACCGCCACCAGCTCTGTCTGGGCCGGCAGGCGATCAAACACCCGGGGAGACTGGGCAATGAGATGTACCGGCGCATAGACGATGGCGGGGGCAGCCTCCACCAGCTCTTTTGTCAGCTGGTCGGCATTGGTGATGCCAACGGTGAGCTTGGGGGGCGCAGAGGGGCCGGAATAGTGCATGGAGGTGGTGAAGCTGCCAAGTCTGGGTGCTTCCCGTCGGCCCCGCAGGGCAGTCAGATGATCCAGCACCTCCCGGCGCATGGCATTGATGGCGGAAGCGGGCAGGGTCAGCCCCGGCTCGATGACGCTGCGCACTGCGGTGCAGCGGTAGGGCGTACCGCCGGTTTTGCTCAGCCGGGCTTCCAGCAGTTCTTCAGTGATGGGGCGGTTGATGGCGTCGGAGGGGGGCGGGCCTACGGTTTTGCAGATGTGGCCGTCGCCGTCCTGCACGGCAAGCATGCTGCCCTGTCGGCGGTTGATGATGGCGTAGAACCGCACGGGAACCCGGGGATTCTCACCGTTTTCGTAGGTGGCCCTTGCCCGGGAGAACAGTGCCTCGTTGGGGGCATCGCCGGTGCGGATGCCAAACATATCCTTTCCGGTTTTTCCGGTGATATAGCCCTGGGTGAAACCCTGACGGGAGAAGGCATCCCGCAGATCTGCAATCTGCTGCTGGCTTGCCCGGCTGCCGTCCAGCACTTCCCGGTAGATCTTTGTGACGGTGGCCACATATTCAGGCCTTTTCATGCGGCCTTCGATCTTCAGGGAGGCCACGCCAATGGCCTTCAGGTTTTCAAGCCAGGATACCAGGCAGTTATCCTTGAGGCTCAGGGGATATTTGTTTTCAAAGCGGCTGTAGCCGTAGGGCAGGCGGCAGGGCTGGGCACACTGGCCCCGGTTGCCGCTGCGCCGTCCGATCACGGCGGACATATAGCACTGGCCGGAATAGCACATGCAAAGGGCGCCGTGGACGAATACTTCGATTTCCACCGGGGAATTGCGGCAGATGTGGGCGATCTGCTCCAGATCCAGCTCTCTTGCCAGCACCACCCGGCTCAGGCCCATGGCGGCAGCCTGCCGCACACCCTCCAGGTTGTGCACAGACATCTGGGTGGAGGCATGCAGGGGCATCTGGGGTGCGATCTGGCGGCACAGGCTGACAATGCCAAGATCCTGCACAATGAAGGCATCCACATCGCACTGGGCGGCGGTACGGATGATTTCTGCCACCTTGGAAAGCTCCCGGTCGGTTGCCAGGGTGTTGAGGGTCAGGTGTACCTTGACCCCGCGAATATGACAGTATTTCACCGCTTCCCGAAGCTCGTCGGCGGTGAAATTTTTAGCGCCCTGTCGGGCATGAAAGCTCCCGTAGCCAAGATAGACCGCGTCTGCACCGTTCTGCACAGCGGCGCGCAGCGCTTCCATCGAACCTGCGGGGGACAACAATTCAAGCATATAATAAAACCTCAAAAAGGCAGTAATTTCAGCGGTATGATCGGATGGGGGCAATCCGCCAATGATGATTATAACACAAAAAACCAGCTTCGCAAAAGACAAAAATTGGTTTTTTCTCAGGGGTGAAAAAACCGTTTCGGCGCTTTTCACAGCGATGGGGCCGGAAAAAGTTTTGCACAGAGGGAAATACAAGGTATGGGAAACAGTAGACATAATTCTTCAATATATGGCATTTGAGGCGGTGAGAATCAAAGAGTTTTCCCCAACTTCAACAGGGTTTTCCACAGGCAAAAACTGTGAAAATCCAAGTTTTTATCCATAATTTTTTGGTTAACGGAAAAGCGGTGGATAAAATTTGTAACTTTTCACAGAAGGGAAAAACTTTTTGCCGGGATTGCAAAACCCGGCCCCTTGGGCTATAATGCCTGCAAAAGGAGGGATCGTTATGACATCCACCACCCGAACCCCCATCCGCCTCATCGCACTGGATCTGGATGGAACGCTTCTGAATACCCGCAAGGAACTGTCAAAGAAGAATCTGGAAGCCCTGAGGGCCGCTGCGGCAGCGGGCATTGAGATCGTGCCCACCACGGGCCGGTTTTTCACCGGCATGCCGGAGCTCATCCGGAATCTTCCCTTCCTCCACTATGCCATCACCATCAACGGCGCCCATGTTTACGATGTTGTAAATGATACCGTTCTGGCCCGGGCAGAGATTCCCATGCCACAGGCGGTGGAGGTGATGGAGTATCTGGAGAACTTCGACCTGATCTATGACTGCTATGTGGACAGCTGGGGCTGGATCACCCGCTCCTATCAGGAAAAGGCCCATGAATTTGTGCCGGACGAGCACTATCTCAAGATGCTCAAGGTGCTTCGCACCCCGGTGGAGGAACTGAAAAGCCATCTGCGGGAGAATCGCAAGGATGTGCAGAAGATCATCATCTTCACCCGTACGGATGAGCTGCAGGAAGAATTGCTGCAGCTGCTCCCCAAGCGCTTTCCAGACCTGCTCACCACCTCGTCTGCCCGCCATAACATTGAGATCAATGCGCCCCAGGGTAATAAAGGGGACGCCTTGCGAGCCTTGGCTTCCCGCCTTGGCATTCCCATGGAATGCACCATGGCCATCGGCGACGGCCTGAACGACGAGGCCATGCTCCGAGCAGCCGGACTCAGCGTTGCCATGGGCAACGCCCACCCGGATATGCTGGCCCTTGCCCAGGAGATTACCGCCCACTGCGACCACGACGGCGTAGCCCAGGCCATCGAAACCTTTGCCTTATAGAATATCGAAAACGGCTGTATCCGGGTATGGATACAGCCGTTCGGCATATCAAAGGTTTTTATACCTGTTTTCTTTTCGGCAGATGGATTTTTGTGACCAGGCCGATGATCTGCCCGGAGAGGATCACACTCAGAAGGGAGTAGAGGATTCTGCCGAAGGGGAGATAGCTCAGCGACAGCAGGAGCACTAGGAGGTCGGAGCACAGGTAGATCCACTGGATTTGGCAGCGAAGCTTTTGGCTCAGGCACATGGCAAGGGCGTCATCTCCCGTGGGAGCGCCGCCGCCCCGGATGCATAGTCCCACGCCCACGCCCACAAATACTGCCCCAAGCAGGGCAGCAGCCAGAGGATTGCGGCCGATTTCCGGCCAGAGGGGAGGGAACTGCTCCCAAATGGCATAGAAGCCGCAATAGCTGCACACCGCAATCGCGGAGCTGAGCAGAAAGCGCTTGCCCAGCACCCGGATACCCAGGGCATAGCACAGGGCAGAGAGCACAAAGCCGGACACGGCAGGGGAGATGCCAAACCAGTGGCGCAGCAGCAGGGACATGCCCAGCACGCCCCCTTCTGTAATGCCGGACAGGGCGTGGATGTTATATAGACCAAAGGCAAGGATCCAGCCGCCGGAAAGGATCAGGGCCACATCCCGCCATGTTACATTGTTTTGTTTCATATCCTCACGCCTCCTTTCCTGTCCGGGATAGGACAAACCACCCGAAGAACCATGGTTCTTCGGGCAGTTTTTGACTTTATTTTTTCTTCATAGACCAAAGGACTATGATACCGGAAACCACTACCAGTACACCGCCTGCAATCATCAGCATCTTTGCCAGATTTGTTCCGGTGCCGGATGACTGTTCCGCGTGCTGTGCTTCAGTGGCATCCTTCTGGGGCGCTTCCACGGGGTCTTCCGTCAGATCGCCGTAAAGGTCGTGCTCTGCCGGAGCTGCAGGAAGCTCTGCAGCAAGCTCCAGATCCTCCTCCATGGTAAGCACAGGCTGTCCGCCTGCCTCCAACACCACGGCGTCACCGTAGAGGTCGGAGAGGGCAGCGGTGTATTCTTCCAGACGGGCTTCGTCCACCGTGACCACCACCCGGGATTCCTTGCCGCTTTCGCCAAAGCCGCCGTCTATCCCCCAGCCAATGCCGCAGGCATAGATGCCGCTGCCTTCCAGCATGTAGCCATCGGTGATTTCCTGATGGACTTGCAGCAGATGCTGGTGGCTGTAGGAGCCTGCTTCGAAGCTCACTTTGCTGTCATCGTCCAGCATGGCGCGGATCTCCGCTTCCCGGCTGCCATCTTCGTCGCCGATGAGCTGCACCGTCAGATGCTCGGCGCTTCCGTCGGTGGAATACACCCCGGCCACATCCTCAGGGTAGCCAAACTGCTCCCAATGCTGGAACAGGGCGGAAATATCTGCATAGGGCGCCGCCATGGCGCTCATGCCCAGAGAAAGGCACAGGCACAGGGCGAACAGAGCACAAATCAGCCGTCTCATGGAAAATCCCTTATACATTGAAGAGGAAGTTGACGATATCTCCATCGTGCATCACATAGTCCTTGCCCTCACTACGCACAAGGCCCTTGGCCTTGGCAGCGGAGAAGGTACCGCAGGCTTTGAGGTCTTCAACGGCAATGACCTCTGCCCGGATGAAGCCACGCTCAAAATCGGTGTGGATCTTGCCGGCGGCCTGGGGAGCCTTGGTGCCGTTGCGGATGGTCCAGGCGCGGGATTCGTCGCTGCCTGCGGTGAGGAAGGAGATGAGGCCCAGCAGATCATAGCTGCAGCGGATCAGCTTGTCCAGGCCGGATTCCTGCAGGCCCAGCTCTTCCATGAACATGGCCTTTTCTTCCGGATCGTCCAGCTCTGCAATGTCAGCTTCCAGCTTTGCGCTGATGGGAAGCACCAGACTGCCTTCGGCGTCGGCAATTTTCTTCACTGCCTGGAAATGGGCATTTGCGGCGTAATCATTTACATCGTCCTCAGAGACATTGGCGGCGTAAATGGTCTTCTTCAGGGTCAGCAGGTCGGACTGGGCAATCATGGCTGCCTCATCGGGGGCGCAGTCAAAGGTGCGGGCCAGATGGCCGTCATCCAGATGCTGACGCAGGGCCTGAAGCACTTCGACTTCCCGTACTGCCCGCTTGTCGCCGCCCTTGATGGCCTTCTGGCACTTGTCGATGCGGCGATCCACCATTTCCATGTCAGCCAGAATCAGTTCAAGATTGATGATGTCGATATCGCGGACGGGGTCGGTGCTGCCTTCCACATGGGTGATGTTGCCGTCGTCAAAGCAGCGAACCACATGGACAATGGCATCGGTGGTGCGGATGTTGCAAAGGAACTTGTTGCCAAGACCCTCGCCCCGGCTGGCACCCTTGACCAGACCCGCAATGTCAACGAATTCGATCACCGCAGGGGTGAACTTCTTGGGCTGGTGCAGATCCCGCAGCCATTCCAGCCGCTCATCCGGCACGGTAACAACGCCCACATTGGGGTCGATGGTGCAGAAAGCATAGTTGTCCGCCGGAATACCGGCATTGGTGATGGCGTTAAACAGAGTGGACTTGCCCACATTGGGCAGACCGACGATACCTAATTTCATATAT
>JAZRCV010000124.1:0-2231 GCA_045659925.1 Faecousia sp. | reverse complement strand
CGCCTCCACCACTGCCCTGTCTCCCTGGGGAGAAGCCGGGTCAAGCCCTACAACCTTCACAGGCAGACCTCCAATGGCCTGGGCGCACAGCCAGAAGGCACTGTTGGACCAGTCCCCTTCCACATTACAGATTCCAGGACTATGTAACGACCCGCCGGTCACATGGAAGGTATGTTCTTTTCGTTCTATATCGATTCCAAAGCGCCGCAGCGCTTCTACTGTCATATTAAGATACCCTTCCGATTCCAGCTTCCCTGTCATCGTGAGGCTGCCGCCGCCCAAAATGGGCAGCGCCATCAGGATGCCGCTGAGAAACTGGGAGGATACATTGGTGGCAAGGGTATAGTCCCTTCCTGTCAGGCAGCCAGACACAGCAATGGTGTTTTCTCCCCGCAGGAGCCCAGCGCCGTTTTTCTGCAATTCTGACCACAGAGGTTCCAAAGGCCGCTGGGCCAGTCTGCCGTGGAGCCGGAAGGTGGCATCCACTCCCAGCGCACACACCACCGGCAGCAAAAACCGAAGGGTGGAGCCGCTCTCCCCAACATCCAGTTCTGGATGCTGCGCAGGGGTTTCCATGGGGCTGACATGATAGCCCTCGGCATCGCACCGGATCTTTGCGCCCAATGCCCGGAGACACCGGGCGGTGGCATCCATATCCTGCCCTGCACTTTGGCAGCGGATGAGGGTATCTTCACGCGCCAGTGCAGCGCAGATCAGCATACGATGGGCCTGGGATTTGGAAGGGATCGCAGCAATTTCGCCGCAAAGACGAGAGGGCTTGACAATCACATTCATACAATCCCTGCTTTCACGAAATCCATCAATTCGGATGCTGCAATGGTATGAAGTGCACACTGACCAATCTCCCGAAGCACCACCAGGGTAATGCTGTCGCCCCGTCGCTTTTTATCTGAAAGCATCGCTTCTTTCAATGCTTCTGCATCAAAGGGACTATTTGAAAGAAGATCGAAACGGGCAAGAATATCCTCCACAGCTCGGGCGCAATCCATACTGCAAAGACCATTGGCAGCAGAGGCCCGGGCGATCACGCCCATGCCCATGGCAATGGCATCGCCGTGGCAAATTTCAAAATTGCTCAGGGTTTCAATGGCATGACCCACGGTATGTCCGAGATTCAGAAGCTGACGGCAGCCCCGGTCGAATTCATCCGCCGCCACAATATCCCGCTTATGGGCAACGCAGCGGGCAATCACCGCCTCACGATGGAAGGCTGTGCCGCTGATCATCAGGGTGTTGAAAAATTCCTCATCCTGCAAGATGGCATATTTGATCACCTCTGCACAGCCTGCCCGGAACTGGGCATCCGGCAAAGTAGCAAGGGTGTCCACATCGCACAGCACTGCATTGGGCTGATAGAAAGCACCCGCCAGATTCTTTCCTGCATTCAGGTCAATGGCAGTCTTTCCACCCACAGAGGAATCCACCGCAGCCAAAAGGGTGGTGGGAATCTGCACAAAGGCAATGCCCCGCAGATAGGTGGCAGCGGCAAAGCCCGCCAGATCCCCCGGTACACCGCCGCCCAGCGCCACAATGGCATCTGCGCGGGTGAGCTGGTTCTCAGCCAAAAATTCCAGAAGTTCCACATAATTCTGGGCATTTTTCCCCTGCTCCCCATGGAAAAACACATATTTTACTGTCTTCAGTCCCGCAGCCCGGAGGCTTTCCTCCAGACGATCGCCATAAAGGGCATCCACCATATCGTCGGTGACGATGGCGCACATGCCGCCGGGGCAGTAGCTGCGGATGACCTCACCGGCATCGGCTAAAATGCCGCTGCCCACGGTGACATCATAGCTGCGGGATGCATTGACATGGATCGTTTTCATTTCTTGCTGATCTCCTTTTTTCTGCAGCTGCCTGC
This sequence comes from Faecousia sp., assembly GCA_045659925.1. Taxonomy (GTDB): domain Bacteria; phylum Bacillota; class Clostridia; order Oscillospirales; family Oscillospiraceae; genus SVMC01. The sequence continues at coordinate 349 of JAZRCV010000124.1, read as the reverse complement.
CTCAAGCAGGGATTGCAGCGTTTCTCTGTCCCGCTGTGCCAGTGCCTCCCGGTACTGGGAAAGGGAGGACAGCAGAATGTCCAGCTCTTCTATCAGATTTTCCTGATTCTCTAAAAACAGCTCTGACCACATCCGGGAATTCAGTTCCGCCACCCGAGTAAGATCCCGGAAACTGCCAGCGGAAAAACCGGAATGCAGCATAGCTGAGGGGCTTTGCACTAAGGCATTGGAAATGAGATGGGGAAGCTGAGAAGTAAACCCAATTCTCCGGTCATGCTCTTGGGCACTTGTCACAGTGATGCGGGCAAAGCCCAGAGGCTTCAGCAGCTCCTTCAGGTGCTGAAGGAGG
>JAZRCV010000123.1:0-8540 GCA_045659925.1 Faecousia sp. | reverse complement strand
GCACCTGCACCGAAGAAAACATTCAGGCCTTCTGCCTGAAGATGCCCCGCTACAAGCGTCCCCGCAAGATCATCTTTGCAGATGTTCCCAGAAATGCCACCGGCAAGATTGAGAAGCCCCATCTTCGTGAGATCTACGGTGCCACCAAGCTGGTTGACGCACTGAATAAGGGTTAAAGGAGGCGGTCTTTATGACCAAAACCGTGCAAATGAACCGCTGGGTGCGGCTTGCAGCCGCTGTGCTGGTGCTGATGTTCTCCGGCATCATCTATGCCTGGTCCAACATCAACCTGCCCCTGACCGGCTTCGGCTGGTCTGCCAGCCTACTCACCTTCAACTATACCCTGAGTGTCTGGTTCTTCTGCATCGGCGGTCTGATCTCCGGGTTCCTCTCTAAAAAAGTTTCCGCAAAGCTGCGAATGATGGGTAGTAGCCTTCTCCTGTTCGCAGGATTCTGGCTGGTCTCCTGCCTGCAAAATGGCAGCAGCATCGTGCTGCTCTACCTGGGCTATGCCCTCATGGCAGGCACCGGCATCGGCATCGTCTACAATGCGGTGATCGCCACCATTTCCGGCTGGTTCCCCGATAAGAAGGGCCTTTGCTCCGGTTCTTTGATGATGGGCTTCGGCCTCAGCTCCTTCCTCATCGGTCTGCTGGCAGGCAGTCTGCTGGAGGCAGGCAGCGTGGACTGGCGCGTCATTTACCGGGTGATGGGCGCTGTATGCAGCATCGTGATTTTCCTTGGCGCTTTCCTCATTAAGGCCCCGGAAAAGACCGCTGTCAAGGCAGCAAAGCCCCTTTCCGGTATGACCTCCGGTCAGATGCTGAAACGGCCTTCCTTCTGGAAGCTGTTCATCTACTTCATTCTGCTTTCCGCTGTGGGCTCTTCCGCCATCGCCTTTGCCCGAAGCTACAGCATTTCTCTGGGTATCGCCCAGAATACTGCGGTGGTGTTCGCCGCCGTTGTGGCCATCGCCAACAGCCTTGGCCGGCTTGCCTCCGGCGCCATTGCAGACCATTTCGGCCTCACAAAGACCAAGTACATCACCAGCGCCGTGGCAATCATCGCTCCCCTGCTGGCTCTGCTTGGTGCAATGACCGCTTCTCCCCTGCTGGGTATTCCGGGTCTTTTGCTGTGCGGCTTCTCCTACGGCTTTTCCCCCACCGTGTCCGCGGCCTTTACCATGGAATTCTACGGTCAGCGGGATTATGCCTCCAATCTCAGCATCATCAATCTGGTGCTGATCCCCGGGGCGTTCGTCCCCACTCTGGCTTCTGCCATCCTCACCGCCTCCGGCGGCAGCTATGTTCCCGTTTTCTCCCTGCTGATTGGATTCTCATTGATCGGCCTTGTGATTAACCTCACCATCAAAGAGGCTTAATACCTGCCGCAAATGCAGCTCCCTTCACGCAGAAAAATCATACCAATACAGAAGATTCCAAAAGGAGTGTTTCCATTGAAAAAGTTAATGCTCGGCAACGAGGCAATCGCCCGGGGCCTGTACGAAGCTGGACTGAGCATCGCCTCCAGCTATCCCGGCACCCCCAGTACCGAGATCACAGAAGTTATCGCAAAATACGACGAGGTTTACTCCGAATGGGCCCCCAATGAAAAGGTGGCCATGGAGGTTGCCTTCGGCGCATCCCTGGCCGGTAAGCGCAGCATGTGCGCCATGAAGCATGTGGGCCTCAATGTGGCTGCCGACCCCCTGTACACCATGAGCTACACCGGCGTGAACGCAGGTCTGGTGGTGTGCGTGGCAGACGATCCCGGCATGCATTCCTCCCAGAATGAGCAGGATTCCCGCCATCACGCCATCGCTTCCAAGGTTCCCATGTTGGAGCCTGCGGATTCCAGCGAATGCCTGGCCTATGCAAAGCTGGCCTTCGAGCTGTCTGAGCAGTTTGACACTCCGGTGCTGCTGCGGCTTTGCACCCGCATTGCCCATTCCCAGAGCATCGTGGAGCTGGGCGAGCGTATTGTCCCCGAACCCGTTCCCTACAAGAAGGATCCCCCCAAATATATCATGATGCCCGGCTACGCCAAGCTCAAGCACCCCATTGTGGAAGAGCGCACGAGAAAGCTGGTGGAATATGCCGACACAGCCTCCATCAACCGTGTGGAAATGGGCGGCACCGACATCGGCGTCATCACCTCCGGTACTGCCTATCAGTACACCAAGGAAGTGCTGGGCGACAGCGCCAGCATCCTGAAGCTGGGTCTTGTAAACCCCCTGCCCGAAAAGCTGATCCTTGACTTCGCCTCCAAGGTGAAGAAGCTCATCGTCATCGAAGAGCTGGACGGCATCATCGAAGCCCATTGCCGCTCTCTGGGCCTGGAAGTCACCGGCAAGGAGCTGTTCCCCCTGGTGGGCGAATTCTCCCAGAATCTGGTGGCAGAAAAGCTGGGCGTTGCTACCACACCTTCCAAAAAGCTGGATGAACCCATCCCCAACCGTCCCCCGGTCATGTGCGCCGGCTGCCCCCACAGAGGCCTGTTCTACACCCTGATGAAGAACAAGGTCACTGCCATTGGTGACATCGGCTGCTACACCCTGGGCGCTGTAGCCCCCCTAAACGCCCTGGACTCCGTGCTTTGCATGGGTGCCTCCGTATCGGGCCTGCACGGCTTCAATAAGGCCCTGGGCGCTGAGAGCGAAGGCAAATCCGTTGCCGTCATCGGCGACTCCACCTTCATGCACTCCGGCGTAACAGGCCTCATCAACATCGCCTACAACGCCTCCAATTCCACCGTCATCATCGTGGATAACTCCATCACCGGCATGACCGGCCATCAGCAGAACCCCACCACCGGCCTGAACATCAAGGGCGATCCCGCCGCGAAGATCGATCTGGAAGCCCTGTGCCGCAGCGTCGGCATCAACCGGGTTCGCGTGGTTGACCCCTATGATCTGAAGGAATGCGACAGCGTTCTGAAGGAAGAGCTGGCTGCAGAGGAACCCTCTGTCATCATCTCCCGCAGACCCTGCGCCCTTCTCAAGACCGTAAAGCACAAGGCACCCCTGAAGGTAAATGTGGAAAAATGCCGTGGCTGCCGCGCCTGCATGCGCATTGGCTGCCCCGCCATCAGCTTCACCGATGGCAAGGCCAGAGTCGACCAGACCCTGTGCGTGGGCTGCGATGTATGTACCCAGCTTTGCGCCTTTGGCGCCTTTGAAAGCACTGCAAAGGAGGACTGAGCAATGAATACCATCAATATTATGATCGTTGGTGTCGGCGGTCAGGGCACTCTCCTTGCCAGCCGTGTTCTGGGCCGTCTGTTCATGGACGAAGGCTATGATGTCAAGGTCTCCGAGGTCCATGGCATGAGCCAGCGCGGCGGTTCCGTGGTCACTTATGTGCGCTGCGGCGACCATGTTGCCTCCCCCATCATTGACAAGGGACAGGCTGACTACATCATCTCCTTTGAGCTTCTGGAAGCTGCAAGATACCTCGAGTATCTGGCTCCCAACGGCAAGCTCATCTCCAATAACCAGAAAACCGACCCCATGCCCGTTATCACCGGCGCTGCCGCTTACCCTGAGAGAATCGCGGAGAAGATCGCTGCTCTGGGCGTAGACGCCGATATCTTTGACGCTCTGGCCATCGCCGAAGAGGCAGGCTCGGCCAAGGCTGTCAACATTGCCCTGCTGGGCCGCTTCTCCAAATACTTTGATATGAAGGAGGATGCTTGGGAATCGGCACTTACTGCTGTCGTTCCCGGAAAGTTTATCGAGCTGAACAAAAAGGCATTCAATCTTGGAAGAAATTTTTAATCAGCTTTAGAAAGGAATAAACTTATGAGCAACTACTATCAGCCCGAAATCGAGACCATGCCCCAGGAGGAGCTTCGCAAGCTTCAGAGTGAACGCCTCGTGGCACAGGTCAAGCATGTATATAATGATCTGCCCTACTACAGAAATCTGATGGATGAAAAGGGCGTCAAGCCGGAAGACATTCACGGTGTGGAAGACCTCCACAAGCTGCCCTTCCTGTCCAAGGCCGACCTTCGCAACTGCTATCCTGAGGGAATGCGGGCCGTACCCAAATCCGAATGCGTTCGCATCCATTCCACCTCCGGCACCACCGGCAAGCGCGTTATGGCTTTCTACACCCAGCACGATGTAGACCTCTGGGAAGACTGCTGCGCCAGAGCGCTGGTCGCTGCCGGTGCTACCAAGGATGATGTTTGCCAGATCGCCTATGGTTACGGCCTGTTCACCGGCGGTATGGGCCTGCACGGCGGCAGCCACAAGGTTGGCAGCCTGACCCTGCCCATGTCCTCCGGCAACACCGACCGTCAGATTCAGTTCATGCAGGACCTTGGCTCTACGATTTTGTGCTGCACCCCCTCCTACGCAGCTTACATCGGCGAAACCCTGAAAGAGCGGGGCATTTCTCCGGATGAGATTCCGCTCAAGGCCGGCATCTTCGGTGCCGAAGCATGGAGCGATGAAATGCGCCACGATATTGAAAAAGCCCTTGGTATCAAGGCCTATGATATTTACGGTCTGACCGAGCTTTCCGGCCCCGGTGTCTCCTTTGAGTGCGAAGCCCAGAGCGGCATGCATGTCAACGAAGACCACTTCATTCCCGAGATCATCGACCCCGAATCCGGCGAGGTACTCCCCGATGGTGAACAGGGTGAACTGGTATTCACCGCCATCACCAAGGAAGCCTTCCCCGTCATGCGCTACCGCACCAGAGACATCTGCGTGCTGCATCGCGGCAAATGCTCCTGCGGCAGAACCTTCGTCAAGATGGGCCGTCCCAGAGGCCGCACCGATGATATGCTCATCATCCGCGGCGTAAATGTGTTCCCCTCTCAGATCGAAACTGTCCTCATCAGCCTGGGCTACTCCTCCAACTATCAGATCGTTGTGGACAGAATCAACAACACCGATACCTTCGATGTGAATGTGGAAATGAAGCCGGAGCAGTTCTCCGACACCGTCCGCCATATCACCCGCTACGAAAAAGAACTTGTGGAGGCCATGCGTGCCATGCTGGGCATCTCCCCCAAGGTGCATCTGGTAACGCCCAAGTCCATCGCCCGCAGCGAAGGCAAGGCCGTCCGCGTCATTGATAAGCGCAAGATTTAAAAAGGAGGACAAAACGATGGTTAAAACGATTGATCAGCTTTCCATTTTCGTGGAAAACAAGGCAGGCAGCCTTGTACAGATTTCCGATGTGATTGGTGCCTCCGGCGTGGATATCCGCGCCATGTCCCTGGCCGATACCGCAGATTTCGGCATTCTTCGCCTGATCGTAGATCGCCCCGAGCCTGCACTGGAAGCCCTGCGGGAAAACGGCTGCATCGTCTCCGTCAACAAGGTCATCGCCGTTGAGATCTCCGACACCCCGGGCAGCCTGTCCAAGGTTCTGGCTCTGCTGGCAGAGCAGGAGATCTTCATCGAGTACAGCTACGCCTTCATCTCCCGGAAAAAGGGCAACGCCTATGTGATCTTCCGCCTGCAGGACAATGAAAAGGCCGCCCAGGTACTTGCCGCAAAGGGCATCACCGTGGCTGACAAGGCAGATCTGGACCTTGCATAACTCCCATAAAAAAACTCCTTTGCGAGGCAATGCTTCGCAAAGGAGTTTTTATTTATGAGCAGAGTGTTTTTTGCTTTCGCAGGGTATAGACGAAAAACAAACCGCACAGGATGATCTGTACAAAGGTGGATGCCGGGGTGGCAAGGCCGATATGAAATACATTGTGGCTGAACTTACTGATGAGCCAGCTCAGGGGCACACGGATGCAGAAGGCACCCAGAATTCCCTGCAGCAGCACGAACACCGTGTTGCCTGTGCCGTTAAAATAGCCGATGAAGCAGAACAGGAACGCCGTCATCAGGCAATCCACCGCATATGCCTGCAAATACTTCGCCGCCTCCGCAATCACAGGGGCTTCCTTGGCGAAGATGGCCGCCAGAATATCCCCATGGAAGTAGGTCAGATAGCCCATCACCGCACCAGCCACCAGAGACGAGGCAATGCCGCAGAGCAGGGCCTTTCTCGCCCGCTCCGGCTTCCCTGCCCCCATGTTCTGGGCCACAAAGGCGGACATGGACTGCATATAGGCAGAGGGCACCAGCATTACAAAGCCGCACAACTTCTCTGCAACGCCAACACCGGCAGATTCATCCAAACCCAGATCATTCACAATGGCGGTAATTGCAAGGAAGGAGATGCTGACCAGAAGATCCTGCAGGGCAATGGGCACGCCTAAAGTCAGAATCCTCCGCATATGGTCTTTCCTTGGCTTCATATCCTTCAGGCGGAAGATAAAGGGCAGCTCTTTCCTGCGGATGATGAGCAGGGACAGTACCACACTGACCGCCTGGGCGAACACCGTGGCAATGGCGGCACCAAGGGTGCCCATGTGGAATCCCGCCACCAAAATCAGGTCACCCGCGATGTTCAGGGCGCAGGCAATGGCTACGGTAACCAGCGGCATCACAGAATCGCCGATGCCGCGGAAGATGCTGCCCACCAGATTGTAGGCCACGATGAACACCGCGCCGCCAGAGCACACAGCAATATACATTGCCGTCTTGTCAAAAGCTTCCTCCGGGGCGTTCATAAGAAGGGCGACAGGAGATGCCGCCAATACCATCGCCACTGTAACGATCACGGAAAGGATGCCAAAGAGCCAGATGCCACTGCCGATGATCCTGCCTGCCTCCTGGGGCTCGCCCTCGCCGATCTTCCTGCCCACAAAGACAGTCAGACCCATGGCAAGACCGGTAATCACCACAGTGACAGCGTGCATCACCATGGAGCCGGTGGCAACGGCAGAAACATCCGCCGAGGTGCCAAACTGACCCACCACCAGAAGATCCACCGCGCCATACATGGTCTGCAAAAACAGCGCCAGCAGCACCGGCAGCGCAAAGCGGATCAGGGGTAAAAAGATCTTACCTTGGGTAAAATTCTGAGATTCTTTCATGAAGCCTCCACGCATACAAAACGGATAAGATCCGGGGCATAGCCCGACCTCTTATCCGGTGCAATAAAAAAGTGTCAAAGAGCGCCGTTATTATAGCACAAAGGCAGAAAAAATCAAGTCTTTGGAAGAATCCGTCAAAAGATCATGGAAAAAAGTTGCCCGACATGATAGAATAAGAAAAACAACCCCACGGAGGCAGCCATGTTACTATCCGCAGAGCATCTTTCCATCAACTTCGGCAGCAGACAGCTGCTGCAGGATGTGAATTTCTATCTGAATGAAGGAGATAAGGTTGGCGTCATCGGCATCAACGGTACGGGAAAATCCACCTTTTTGAAGGTGCTCTCCGGCATCGTTGAGGCGGATGCCGGTAGGATTTCCCGCAATCCCAATGTGCAGGTCAGCTTTCTTTCCCAGAACCCCGCAATGGACGACAGCGCCACGGTGCTGGAACAGGTGTTCCTCCACTTCCCTTCTGAATTCCGCAGTTTGAAGGAATACGAGGCAAAATCCATGCTCACGCGGCTGGGAATGACCGATTTTGAGCAAATTGTGGGCACCCTCTCCGGTGGTCAGCGCAAGCGGGTGGCACTGGTTTCTGCCCTGCTCCATCCTGCAGACATCCTGATTCTCGACGAGCCCACCAACCATCTGGACAGCGAAATGGTAGCATGGCTGGAGGACTGGCTGCGGCAGTTCCGGGGCGGCCTGGTGATGGTGACCCATGACCGCTATTTTTTGGAGCGAGTTGTAAACCACATCACAGAGCTGTCCCGGGGAAAGCTCTACCACTATGAGGCCAACTACTCCAAATATCTGGAACTGAAGGCCCAGCGGGCAGAGATGGCAGAGGCTAGCGAACGCAAGCGGCAGGCCATCTTGAAGGTAGAGCGGGAATGGATCATGCGGGGCTGCCGTGCCCGCACCACCAAATCCAGGGAGAGAATCCAGCGCTATGAGGATCTCCTGAACCAGAAAGCACCGGAAACCGATGACACCCTGCAGATGGCAGCGGCTTCCAGCCGTCTGGGCAAGAAGATCATTGAACTCAATGGCGTTTGCAAAGCCTACGGCGATCACAAAGTTATTGAGAATTTCTCCTACAATCTGCTGCGAAGCGACCGCATCGGCATCGTAGGCCGAAACGGCGCAGGCAAATCCACCCTGCTTCACATGATTGCAGGCACACTGCTGCCGGATCGGGGCAATGTGGAGACCGGCGTGACCGTAAAGATCGGCCACTTCTCACAGGAAGGCCGGGAACTGGATCTGAACCAAAAGGTATACGATTTTATCCACCAGATCGCCAAGGAAGTGAGAACCTCCGAGGGCACCTTCTCCGCCAAGCAGATGCTGGAGCGCTTCCTCTTCCCCTCGGATCTGCAGTATGTGACCATCGGCCGTCTGTCCGGCGGCGAGAGAAGAAGGCTTTACCTGCTGTCTGTGCTGATGGAGGCCCCCAATGTCCTGCTGCTGGACGAGCCCACCAACGATCTGGATGTCATGACGCTTTCTATCTTGGAAGACTATCTGGACGACTTCCAAGGTCCCATAATCATGGTTTCTCATGACCGTTTCTTCTTAGACAA
>JAZRCV010000122.1:0-2114 GCA_045659925.1 Faecousia sp. | reverse complement strand
GGCACCCACCCGATACTGCTTCAGAAGTTCCAAAATTTCCGGGCAGGTATAGCCCCGGTATCTGGGGGGATAGTGGAGAAAGCACAGCTTGGGCAGATCTCCTGCCGCTTTCAGCGAGGTTTCCAGACGGATCAGCTCCCGCCGGAAGACCTTTTCATCATGGGTGCCCTGCTTATCCTCCTCATAGAACCAGCCGCGGGTACCGCACAGAGCAAAGCCGCCGTACTCGTAGCAGTTATTATTGAGGATATACATATTCTCCCAGCCGTTTTCCTCGCAGAAGCGGTAAAACTTGGCAGCAGTGGACCACCAGTAGTCATGATTGCCCTTGAGGATGATTTTTCTGCCGGGAATGGATGCCACAAAGGCAAAATCCTCCCTGGACTGGTTCAGATCCAGCCCCCAGCACACATCCCCAAGGATCACCGTGGTGTCCTCCGGGCGAATTTTTGCAAGTCCTTCTTTCAGCTTGTCCACATAGCCCTTCCATGCGCCGCCGAATACATCCATAGGCTTATCCACACCGAAGGAAAGGTGCAGATCGCCGATTGCATACAGTGCCATTTCAAATAACTCCAAAAATGCTTGCGTTGTGGTATCCCGATGCCATCAAAAGGCATCCTTCAGGTGCACCACCCGGGGTTTCCCCTTCCCTTCCGGGGCATAGACCTCGATCACATCAAACCGGGGCTGCAATGGGGTGGGATTGTTTTCCAGCCAGATTTGGGCGGAAGTGCGTACCCGGGTCTGCTTTCGTCCCGTCACAAACTCCCGTGCCTGGGCAAAACGGTCATCCTGCCGGGTTTTGACCTCCACAAACACAATATAGCGAAAGCTTTTGGCGATCAGGTCGATCTCGCCAAAGCGGGTATGATAATTGCAGGCAAGAATTTTATAGCGTCTGCGGCGCAGATATTCTGCCGCCAACGCCTCTCCCCAGTGGCCGGACAGCTTAGCCCTCGCCATAGAACTTTTTCAGGAAGGTCATCCGGTGGATGGGGCAGTGACCAAATTCCCGCAGGGCTTCATAATGCCGCTTGGTGCCGTAGCCCTTATGTACGGCAAAGCCGTACTGGGGATAGAGTTCGTCGTATTCTTTCATCACCCGATCCCTTGTCACTTTGGCAAGCACGGAGGCTGCCGCGATGTTGGCGCTCAGGCTGTCGCCCTTGATGACGGTTTTGGAGGGAACGCCAAAGTCGCTGTCCCGGTTGCCGTCGATCAGAGCAAGATCAGGACTGGGAGAAAGCTGAGCAATGGCCCGGCGCATGGCAAGGAAGGTGGCCTGGAGAATGTTGATCTCGTCCACTTCCTTTTCATCTGCGCAGCCGATGCCAAAGGCAAGGGCCTTTTCGGTGATCTCATCGAACAGAGCTTCCCTGCGCTTTTCCGTGAGCTTCTTGGAATCGTTCAAGCCCTCGATCACAAGACCCCGGGGCAGGATCACCGCTGCGGCATACACAGGCCCCGCCAGAGGACCACGGCCTGCTTCGTCCACACCGCAGATCAGAAGGTTCTCTTCATATTCCTTTTCAATGGCCCAAAGGTCAATCGTCTGCTCTGTCATCTTGTGCTCCTTTTTCCGGCGGCTGCTCCAGACTGAACTTGCCCAGCTTTGTGCTGCGGTATTCCTCCAGCAGCACCCTGGCCATTCGTTCGGTGTTCAGCTCGCCTCTTGCCAGCAGGAAGCCCCGGCGTGCCGCCGCAAGCTCCAAAAGCTCCCAGCCCTTTGCCTCCGGCGACGCCTCGATCTGATAGCGCTGCCGCAGAGCGTCCGGGTAGATTTTCCACAGATGCTCCATCAGGCTGCAGGCCAGCTCTTCCATATCATATACATCGTCCTTCACCGCACCGGTGTAGGCGATCTTTAAACCCACCTGGGGGTCTTCAAACTTAGGCCAGAGGATACCGGGGGTATCCAGAAGCAAAAGCCCCTGATCCACCGTGACCCACTGCTTGCCCCGGGTAACACCGGGACGATTCTCCGCCTTGGCGCCCTTGCGCCCGGCGATCTGATTGATGAAGGTGGATTTGCCTACATTGGGAATGCCCACGATCATCAGCTTCAGGGGTCTTCCCGTCTGTCCCTTGGCGGCATAGCGCTGCAGCTTTTC
>JAZRCV010000121.1:0-5569 GCA_045659925.1 Faecousia sp. | reverse complement strand
CTGTTTTTTGCATAATGACCATTAGAGAATCTAATACCATACATGAAACTTTTGTTTTCTTTTGTTTTCAGGAAAAATATATGGAATATACCTGAAAAAAGTATTCGATATGTTTGCAAAAAAACGGAAAAAATGATTCATTTCGGGCTCACTTTCATGACAGCATAGAATATATCCGCAAACACAGTTGTATTCCGGGGCTGCAGCATGGTATAATGCGGACAAAGGAAGGTGTTTGCCATGATCGAACAACTGATATTCCGCAGCGGCGTTCCCTGCCGGGGCGGCTTCATTGCTTATTATAATGAGATGTCTTTATATTGCCCGGATCCTATGGCCATGTTTTCCCGCTCCATCGCCATTTTAGTGTGCCATGATGGACGGCTGCTGGTCTGCCCGGTGGATATGACCAAGCCCGACGAAGTGCCGGAGCAGCCGGGCTTCCGCCGCATCTCCCGGGGCGAGTTCGGCACCCGGTCTTTTGGTGCGCTCTTTGCCCAGGGACGGTATTTCTCCATCCGCAGTGGCGAGCTCATGGGCAGCTATCAGATTTCCGATGATCTGGTGGTCTGTGATGAATTTCCCAATCCCAAAGCTTACCAGCGCTACCTCCTGCAGAAGGAAGCAAAAGGATAATAATACGGCAAGGTATGATAAACCCATACCTTGCCGTTTGTTATTGCATATTATGTGCCCAGCTTGCTCTTTTCCTGCCGCAGGTCCTTCCCCAGGAACTGCATCAGCTGATACATGCCCAGGATACGGGAGCAGATGGCGGGGGAGTAGCGGGCTTTCAGCGCATCCTCTGTCAGGTTGGTGGAGATGATGGTGCCCTTTCCCTCCATGAGGCGGGTGTTGACGATCCGATAGAGCACCGACATGGTGAACTGGGTGGTCATTTCGCTGCCCAGATCATCGATGATCAGCAGGTCGCTTTGCAGGTATTTTTCCGTCTTGGCGCTGTTTTCTTCAAAGTGATCCCCGAATTTTGCTGCCTCAAATTCTGAGAACATGCCGATGGCGGTTTCGTACACCACGCTGTGTCCTCCGTCTGCCACGGCTCTTGCGATGCAGGCGGACAGGAAGGTTTTGCCTAAACCGGGGCCGCCGGTGAAGAGCATGTTGCCCGAATCCGGGCCAAAGGAGGCGCAATAGCGCTGGCAGCGGTTCAGCACCAGCCGCATCATCTGCCGGGCGCTGCAGCCGTATTCCTCGTGATAGGTGTCGGGGTAGAGATCCAGCCGGAACTGCTCAAACCGGGCATTGCCGGTGGAGAGCAGGCTGGTCAGCTCCTTTTTCTGCTCCTGACGGCAGAGCTCCCGCAGGCATTCGCACATCTTTTCTCCCACATAGCCGCTGCCGCCGCAGTGGGGACAGATGGGGCCGTCATCCAAAAAGCCCTCTTCAAAGCCGGAAACCAGCCATTCCCGCTCCCGCTGCAGGGCCAGATTCTTCTCCTTCAGGGCTGCGATGGCCTGTGCCGGATCCTCGCCCTTGCGGAAGCTCATCGCCACCGCTTGGGCCACTGTGCCGCTGAGCTGCCGGTCAATCTCTGCCAGCCGGGGCACCCGGGCATAGGCTTCCGCCCGGTGGCGGGTATTCTCTGCCTCCCGGTCTGCCTTCGCCTGGGCAAGACGCTGCCGCGCCCGGCGCAGTACCGTTTCTGAATATGCCATGGATCATCCCTCCTCTTCCGCAAGGAGCCGGGCATAGGCTGCCTTGATCGATGAGCTGTCCGGCGCGGCCTCTTTGGGGGCTGTGCGGCGGGCCGGGGCACTGTCTCCTGCCTCAATCTGGGACAGGGTGTGCAGATTCTGCTCATGCCAGCTTTGCAGGATGCGGTTCATATAGGGCCAGACCAGTGCGCCCTTATTGAGGCAGGTCTTTTCGTAGGCCAGATGGATTTCAGGCTTTCCGAAGCCCCAGTTCAGCCACTGGCGCACATAGTTTTCCTCCGCCATGGACAGGCGGCGTCCCTCCAACTGCAGGGCGATGCGGATTTCTCCAATTTGGGTCTGAAGCTGAAGCTGGTGCTGGGAGTAGGCTGCGGCATCCTCCAGGGTGTCGATGCCGTGATCTGCCCAGTAGTAGGCTTCCTTTTCTATGGAGCGCATGGAAGGGGCACGGTGTACCCCGCGGGTGCGGTTTTTCTGAATGCAGTAGGTGATCAGCAGGGCGATCACATCCAGGGGCAGGGCAAGATAGTCCGTCAGGGATAGGAGGATCTTCATTTCTTCCGTGGACAGCACCCGGCCCAGACGGCGCTGGGTATCGTGAACCAGCTGGGAGAATTCTGCGCCCCTGCCCACCTCCCGGAGAATGTCATCCTCCGTATAGACGGGTTTTTCCGGGGTGCGCTCCACCGGCTTTGGTGCCTCCGGCAGAAGTCCAAGCTGACGAAGGGCTGCGCCTGCCCGATGCAGCCGGTCCCGGGTCATGCCCAGTGCCGTTCCCGCTTCCTGGGGCGGACGGCGGGCACTCAAATAGAGATACAGCAGCGCCGCATCCGCGTTGCCTGCGCCCAGAAGCTTTCGCACCGCGCTCAGAGGCAGTGAGATCTGTTCTTCCATAGCCCTGCTCCTTTCCTCACAAATCGTGTAGTTGTGTTATTATATCACAGGAAAACGGCACATACAAGCGGAGAAAACAGGGGAAAATTGGCGTATTTTTTGTATGCCTGCAACATCTTGTGGGCAAACACCCGAAGCGGCACAAGACAGCCCATTTTTGTAGGATCGGCCCCATTGCTTCGCGAAAGTCACAAATCCTTACAGGCTCTTTTTGTACCCCCTGTAAGCTAAATATAAATTCTCGGAAAATTTTTCCGCTTTGCCTGTTGAAATTGCTGAGAAAACAGGCTATAATATATTAGAAGTTCTATCGGCTTATGGAAGGGGGAATACGCAGTGGGTCAGGTAGCTGCCTTCGTATCCGGAAAAGGCGGTACCGGCAAGACCACCCTGTGCGCCGCTGTGGCGGGCGCTCTGGCAAAGGCCGGACGCCGGGTGCTGTGTATTGATCTGGATGTGGGTCTTCGCAATCTGGATATTCCGCTGGGAATGCGGGATGAAGCCTCTGTCAGCTTTGCCGATGTGATGGAAGGGCATTGTGCCCTCGGTCAGGCCCCGGAGCATCCTATGGTGCCGGGTCTGCGGCTTCTCACCTCTCCGGTTGCCATCGGCCCGGAGGATATTGACGAGCAGCGCTTTCATCAGCTGCTGGCCCAGGCGAAGGAAGACTTTGACTGGGTGCTGCTGGATGCCCCTGCCGGAATCGGCACAGGCTTCCGTCTGGCGGTGCGCCGGGCTACCCGGGTCATTGTGGTGACCCAGGCAGATCCCGCCTGCCTGCGGGATGCAGAGCGGGCAGGTAGCTTGGCAAAAAAGCTTGGCCCCCAGTGGGTTCGCCTTGCGGTGAACCGGGTGGACGCAAAGCTGTACCGCCGCCTATTTACCAATGTGGATGACATTATGGACGCCGTGGGTCTGCCCCTTCTTGGCCTTGTGCCGGAGGCTGCGGATGTGATCATTGCGGCATCCCGGGGAGTCCCTTTGTGTCATGTGACCTCCTGCCTCGCGGCAGAGGCCTGCCGGAATATTTCCCGGCGTCTGGAAGGGGAGACGGTACCCCTCGCCCTTCGATAACTTTGCAATTTTGAATTCTTCGAGAAACGGAGTGGATGCTATGAACATTGCGCTGACCGCACAGGATAAGAAAAAAGAGCTGATCGTTCAGTTCTGCACCGCCTACAAGAGCATTTTGGCCAAGCACAATCTTTATGCCACCGCAACCACCGGTCGCCTTGTTGCCGATGCCACCGGACTTCCCATCAGTCTGTTTCTATCCCATAAAAACGGCGGGCACCAGCAAATTGACGCCCGCATTGCCTACAATGAAATCGACCTGGTTCTGATGTTCTCCGATCCCGACAACCGGGATCCCTGGGAGGATCAGCAGATCATTGAGACCCTGCGCCACTGTGATAAGCACAACGTTCCCTGCGCCACCAACCTGGCCTCCGCAGAAATGCTCATCATGGGTCTGCAGCGGGGTGATTTGGACTGGCGTGAGATGATCCGTCCCCGCACCTCCCTGAAGTCCCACCGCTAAGCCCCTACAATTGAATCCAGCGCTATGACGCAGAAGCAGTAGCGCATTTGTCTGCCCTCCAGAGAAGGAAGTCTGAGCTGTGAGCTTCCGGTGCAGCAGTGTGCGAAGGACGTCTGCCGAGCGTGCGTATAAGGCTTTGCCGAAATCGCCGGCTCCCTGCCCGCAGCAGGCCAAAAGAGCCCCATTGGGGCTGAAATTGGGTGGCACCACGAAGTATATGTGTACTCTCGTCCCATGTTCTCACAGGGACGGGAGTATTTTTGCATCCCCGGACTGATAAAATATGCCGAAAGGAAAAGAATATATGGAAAGAATCAAACCCCGTACCCTCTCCGGCTTTATGGAACTGCTCCCTGCACCCCAGATGCAGATGGAGCGCATTATGGAGATCCTGCGCCGCACCTATTCCCTCTACGGCTTTACCCCCCTGGACACCCCGGCCATCGAATCGGCAGAGGTGCTGCTGGCCAAGGGCGGCGGCGAAACCGAAAAGCAGATTTACCGCTTCCAGAAGGGCGACAGCGATCTGGCCCTGCGCTTTGACCTGACCGTGCCTCTGGCAAAGTATGTAGCCATCCACGCAGGCGAGCTGTGCTTCCCCTTCCGCCGCTATCAGATCGGCAAGGTCTACCGTGGCGAACGCGCCCAGAGAGGCCGCTTCCGCGAATTCTATCAGGCGGATATCGACATCATTGGCGACGGCAAGCTCTCCATCATCAATGAGGCGGAGATCCCCTCCATCATCTACCGCACCTTCCAGAGCCTTGGCCTGCGCCGCTTCCAGATCCGCATCAACAACCGCAAGATCCTCAATGGATTCTATTCCATGCAGGGCCTTTCCGACCGCTCCGGTGACATCATGCGCACCGTGGACAAGCTGGATAAGATCGGCCCCGATAAGGTTCGCGCCATCCTCATCGATGACGACGGCATCGCACCCGAGCAGGCAGATGAAATCCTTCGCTTCATCGCCATCCGGGGCAGCAATGCGGAAGTGCTGAACGCCCTTGAGGGTTATCTCGGCAAGGACGCCACCTTCGACGAGGGCTTCAGCGAGCTTTCCACCGTCGTTGGCTACCTTGGCGACTTCGGTGTGCCCGATGAAAATCTGGCTGTAGACCTGACCATTGCCCGTGGCCTTGACTACTACACCGGCACCGTATATGAGACCACCATGCTGGATCATCCGGAGATCGGCTCCGTGTGTTCCGGCGGCCGCTATGACAACTTAGCTGCCTATTATACCGACCGTCAGCTTCCCGGCGTGGGCATTTCCATCGGCCTGACCAGACTCTTCTATGTGCTGGGCGAGCAGGGAATGCTGAACCCCGAGCTGCCCACCGCTCCGGCAGATGTGCTGGTGCTGCCCATGGGCGAGGATCTTTCCCCCGCCATCTCCCTGGCTACTCAGCTTCGTGAGCAGGGCCTTCGGGTGCAGCTCTACACCGAAGCCAAGAAA